>CAMOOV010000007.1 GCA_946621745.1 uncultured Ruminococcus sp. | reverse complement strand
CCATGTGGAGAACGACCTTTTCGATCGTGACTGCATTGCCGTGCGGCCAGAAGACCATTGCCTTGACGGTTTGTCCGACATTGGACGGGATCGTGTAGTCAATTGCGACGGTCTTGTCAGAACCGACCTTCACGCCCATGAAGTCCTTCTGCTCCCATTTGCCGGTCCATGTGCCGAATGCACCGGAGACCTCGGTATCAGAGGAGTTGACCTTCAGATAGAGGGTAGCGGACTTTGCGCCCATCGGATAGAATTCCGCGAAGTTGTTGATCTCGCCGTCATTGCCCTTTTCGGTACCAACGGTCATGTCGCTCGGCGTGAGAACCTTCTCAGACGGATTCTGCGGCGTGGTACCCGGTGTCGGATCATCCGGCGTGGTACCCGGAGTCGGATCGTCCGGAACAACAACGGAGGTGCTGCTGTAAATCTTGGTGACGCCCGGAATGTTCGATGCGATCGAGCCGGACTTGCCGCCGAGCGAATAGAGACCGGCTGCTGCGCCGACCAGACCTGCATTGTAGTCCAGTGCGACCTCGTTGCCGATATAATCCTGAATGTTGTCCTCATAGAAGACAGGAGAACCCTTATCCTCAGAATTCCGATCGCCGCTCCACGGGCCGCCGGCGAGTGCGCCGATCAGAACCGGAGAATTCGGAGCTGCGGTTCTGTTATTGCCCATTTCATCGTAGCTGTTGTAGCCGGAGGCTGCTCTGTGGTGGGTGTTCTCCGGATACTTATTACCGATACCGACCACGAAGCTGTAGCCGAAATTGTTTTCGCCGGTCAGATAGCGCATCTGTCCCTTTGCCCAGTCAACATAGCTCGTGTTGGTATTCTTGGAGACGATCAGCGATGCGAACTGCATAGAAGCGTTCAGTCTTGCGCTGCCCCACTTGTCCATGTAGAGGTAGTCGTTGCCGCGGCACATATTGCCGACATAGCCGCTTGCCTTCGCCCAGTTGCCGGTGACGATGCCGTAAGCGAGCGCTGCGCCCAGGTTCGCATCGTTCCAGCCGTATGCCCAGCCGACACCGAGGCTGCCCATTGCGGCATCGAGGTCATTCTTGTACTGGCCGTCATTCGTTGCCTTGTAGAGCCATGCTGCTGCCAGCGCCTGCTCATCCGCGCAGCTGCTGGAGTTGTAGAAGCCCTTCGGACCGTCCGTCGCGCACTGATTGTACTGCTTGGAGAACTTGTAAAGTGCCTTTGCGTACTTCAGATCCTCGTCATTTTTGAAGTTGATGTAGTTCAGAGCGAGTGCCGCTGCATAGTCCGCTGCGATATCGCTCGCGCCGGAGGATGTCCAGAACATTTTGCGTCCGCCGGGCTGATTCTCCGGCTTGCCCCAGTACTTGTGATCCGCTTCACCGTCGCCCTTCTGATAGAGGAAGTTGCTGACGGAATCGCCGTTGAGCTTCGTGGAATTGCGGAAGAATTCGCAGAAGCGGTCGGTGATCATCTTGAGGTGATCGGTCTGACCGGTTGCTGCATATGCATCCGCGAACTGCTGGTAGCTCAGGCCGAGTGCAGCGGCCGTATAGCCCTGCGGCAGACCGAACATTGCGTGGTCGCCGGCATCGTGGAAGCCGCCCGGCACCTCGTCATCGGTGTGGCAGTTGCCGCGCCAGCTCAGGCCGCACTTGGACTGGACGTCCTTGCCGCACATATTGGCATCGTAGAAGTACAGGCTGTACTGAAGGATCTTCGCGTAGTCATCGGAGCCTGCTGCGGTGACGGTGAGCGAGCTGCTCATGGACATCAGCGCAGAGGCGGTCATGACAGCGCCGGTGCAGAGCGCACCGATTCTGCGGACGAATGATTTGTTCATTAGAATTCCCCTCTCAGATTTGTTAATAGATTTCCAAAAATCCCTCTCATTTTTGGACCGGAAGGCCGGCATCTTTATTATATACGAAAACTCTCCGTATTATATGGACAGTCTGTGAACGATATATGAACAAATTTGAAACATTTCCCGTTCTTTTCACTTTTTTCTTGAACATACTGCCCAAAGTGAGCTATGTTCCGTTGTGGATTATGCTAAAAATGCGATTGAAAGCAATTTAATTCCATTTTGCCGGAAATGGAGGTCATTCCGCCTGCCGCTGCGTATAAGAAGCACATAATATACAAGCCGTTATAACATATTTATCAATATACAAAATGCAATACAGTCCGCAGGCAGTCCTCCGGGGAGTGGATGAATCGGGGAGTTATAGATATAGGTTTGTATTTGTGTTTTTTGCATTCAGCGGTGCAAAAGATCGGTGAATGGGGGACGCAACCCCCTTCGGGGTTTCTTCCCCCAAGCCCCCTTTTTCCTCGCTTTCGGAAGGCTGGGGGAGTTTCGCTCTCTGCGGAGAGCGACGAGGGCTCTCGCCCGCTTCGCTATGAGTTTGCTCTGCAAACTCACCTCGACCCGCGAGCTTTTTGAAAAAAGCTCGACCAAAAACTTTGGATGACATCGCCAGAAGCGTGTTAAAAAACCCCGGTCGGCCACTCCCGGAACTTTAGATCATGGCTCCGGCACTGCCGGCGCCCGAACGGAACAGCTTTGCGAACCGGATGCCGCTCCCCTTGATCTTCTCACGAATCACCTTTTCATCATCCAGATGCATCAGATAGATCTTCACGCCGCCGGCCTTCAATTCGCGCAGCTTCGGCAGCAGCTCGTCAATGAACAGATGCACGCCGGTATCATGCGCGGCGCATTCCGTATAGAGATACGCGCCGCGGTGCAGATAGGGCAGAAACGGCTCCAGCTCCGCCGTATCGCCGGTATAGATCACATCCTGCCCCGCAATGCGCAGCCGGTAGCCGTAGCAGCGCCCGGCCAGCCCCGGCACATGGCGCACCGGCACCACCCCGCAGAGCCATTCACGCTCTGCCGCGTCCGCAGTCAGCAGCGTATAGGCATCCGGATCGCCGCCGTCCAGCCGCTCAATGAAGAATTTCAGATCGTCAGCGACTGTCTGATCCGGCGCAATGACCGTCACCGGCTTCTTCCAGACGAACTGCGATAAAGCAATGAGCATCGGAATGCCGCCGATGTGGTCGCCGTGCGTATGCGTGACCACGACCGTGATCTGTGTCTGCGGGAATTCCAGCTTCCGCAGGCGGTGGAATGCGGACATCGGGCAGTCGAGCAGCACAAGCTCGCTGCCGGCGGTGAAAAATGCGCAGTTCTGCGTGTCAGCGAATGCCGAACCGCGTCCGAAAAATCTCAGCATGATGATCCCTCCTTCCGGATGCATCAAATCAGATGTAATTGCTTCAGCTGTCTTGCCAGCCGTGCGACCGGCAGTCCCATCACATTGTAATAATCCCCGTGAATGCCGGCGACCAGCAGCGCGCCCTGCCCCTGAATGCCGTATGCACCGGCCTTGTCATAGGGCTCCTCCGAGGCAGCATAGGCGGCAATCTCCGCATTCGTCAGCGGATAAAACTGCACCGATGTTTCATCGGAAAAGCTCAGCGAGCCGCCCGGCCAGAAGATGCCGACACCGGTAATGACCTTGTGCATCCGCCCCGAAAGCGCATTCAGCATCCGCTTGCAGTCGGCTTCATCCGCCGGCTTGCCGAGGATCTCGTCATCGAGAATGACGGTCGTGTCTGCGCCGATGACAACTGCATCCGGATGCAGCTTCGCGACCGCCGCAGCCTTCCGCACAGCCAGCATCTCCGCCGCGGATTCCGCCGGAACGCCCTCCGGCAGTGTCTCATCGCATTCCGATACGACCACCGAAAACGGAATATCCAGCTTGCCGAGCAGCTCCCGCCGGCGCGGACTGCCGCTCGCAAGGATCAGCTTTGTATCCATATTCTTTGCCTCCAATGGCGGACGTTATTCATCGCCGCCCTCAATATGATGATGCACATTTTCGAGTGCCTCCGAGGAGATCGTGACCTTGTGGTCAGCGGCAGCTTCGAGATCGGCGGCCTTGTGTCCGCGGAAGACCAGCTTCAGGAAAATCGGGCAGAGGATCGAGCTGATGATAATGAGGAAGATCGTCGCAACGAGCGGATCAATGCCGCCCTGCGGTGCGATCAGTACCGAGCCGGTCGCATAGACCGCCAGCGCGACCTCGCCGCGCGCGATCATGCCGAAGCCCGCCGCCAGCGATTCCTGCCCGTCATATCCGAAACATCGCGCCGCAGCGCCGCAGCCGATGATCTTGCCGATGATGCCCGCCGCGACGAATGCCAGCACGAACAGCATACTCGACCAGCGGAACGCGCTGAAATCCGCGCTGATGCCGATATACGCGAAGAACATCGGCGTAAAGAACATATAGCCGGAGACGATGACCTTGCGGTCAACGAAATTGCTGTCGCCGAGACCGGAGAGCATCAGGCCGGCCATATAGCCGCCGGTGATCGCCGCGATGCCGAAGAATTCCTCCGCGGCATAGGCAAAGAGGAAGCAGGCAGCAAAGGCGAAAATGCTCGTTCTGCGCTTGTGCGGATAGGCCTTGACGAGCTTCTTGAACAAAATGCGCATCCCGTAGCCGGCGATGACCGTGAACACGAAGAAGCCCGCGACGCGCAGCAGTGTCATCCAGATATTTCCCTCGCCGCCGAGACCGGTGATGATACTCAGCGCGACAATGCCGATCACATCGTCGATGATCGCGGCGCTGAGAACGGTCGTGCCGATCTTCGTTTTCAGCTTGCCCAGCTCACGCAGCGTCTCGACCGTAATGCCGACGCTTGTCGCGGAGAGAATACAGCCGATAAACAGCGCATTCATGAGCTTTTCGTGGTCATGAACGGCTGAGAATCCGCCCATGAACAGCAGCGCTGTCAGCGTGCCGAGCAAAATCGGGACAAGCACGCCTGCAAGCGCGATGACCGTTGCGGCGGCGCCGCTGCGCTTCATCTCACGGAAATCGGTTTCCAGTCCGCTTGAGAACAGGATAAACACGACACCGATCTGCGAAAAGCTCTTTAACACATTCATTTCCTGCGCGGTCGGGTGAATCAGGCCGGGGAAAGAGCTGTGAACGAACAGTGCCGGGCCGATCAGCAATCCGGCGAGGATCATGCCGACAACCTGCGGCAGACCGATCTTCCGCGTCAGCATACCCATTGCTTTTGTCGCCAGCAGGATGATGCCGCAGTCCAGCAGAATGTTCATCACATTGAAGTCCATTTTTGTCACTCCCATAGACACACCGAAAGCAGGACAGCGCGTGTCCTGCTTTCGCAATATCGTACCAAATCAGAATTATTCGTAGAGCGGATACTTTGCGCAGATCTCGCTGACGCCGGCACGGATCTCGTCTGCCTTTGTCTCGAACTGCGTTGCGGTGAGATACATGAACTCCGCAATTTTCTCCATATCCTCGGTCTGAAGACCGCGGGTTGTCACTGCCGGTGTACCGACGCGTATGCCGCTGGTGATCATCGGCTTCTCCGGATCGTTCGGGATCGCGTTCTTGTTGACGGTGATATAGACCTCATCCAGACGGTGCTCCATCTCCTTGCCGGTGATATGAACCGGACGGAGATCGACGAGCATCAGGTGATTGTCGGTGCCGCCGGAAACGAGATCGAAGCCGCGTGCGAGCAGACCTTTTGCAAGCGCCTGTGCATTATCAACAATCTGCTTTGCGTATGCCTTGAACTCCGGCTTGAGTGCTTCGCCGAAGCAGACAGCCTTGCCTGCGATGACGTGCATCAGCGGGCCGCCCTGAATGCCGGGGAAGATCGCCTTGTTAATCTTCTTTGCAAGCTCCTCGTCATTGGTCAGGATCAGGCCGCCGCGCGGGCCGCGGAGCGTCTTGTGCGTGGTTGTGGTGACGACATCGGCATAGCCGACCGGGGACTGATGCAGGCCGCCTGCGACCAGACCGGCGATGTGCGCCATATCGACCATGAGCATTGCGCCGTTGTTATGTGCGATTTCAGCGAGCTTCGCAAAGTCGATTGCACGCGGATATGCCGAAGCACCCGCAACGATCAGCTTCGGGTGATGCTCCTTCGTCAGCTTCTCGACGGCATCGTAATCCAGAATGCCGTTGTCGTTGACGCCATAGGAGAGGAAGTTAAAATATTTACCGGAAAGATTGACAGACGAGCCGTGCGTCAAGTGGCCGCCGTGTGCAAGGCTCATGCCGAGAACGGTATCGCCCGGCTGGAGCAGTGCGAAGTAAACAGCGGTATTCGCCTGTGCGCCGGAGTGTGCCTGCACATTCGCGAATTTCGCGCCGAAGAGCTGCTTTGCGCGCTCGATCGCGATCGACTCGACGATATCGACAGCCTCACATCCGCCGTAATAGCGCTTGCCCGGATAGCCCTCCGCATACTTGTTCGTCAGGACAGAGCCCATTGCCGCCATGACAGCCGGCGAGACGATGTTTTCGCTTGCGATCAGCTCCAGATTTCTTCTCTGCCGTGCCAGCTCCTGCTGCATTGCAGCGCCGACATCGGGATCACATTTGGATACATAACCGATCGTATCAATCAGATCATTGAACATATTTTTCAATCCTTTCCGGTTTATTCCTGTTTCACACAGATACAGTTATTATACCACACTTTCCGCAAAGATGCAATAGCATCCGCCGCATTTTCGCAAAAAAATCTGCACTGTCCCCTTCAGACAGTGCAGATTTGTTTCAGCGAATTGCTGGAATTATGCCTTCGGTGCAAGATCGGATTCCGGAATCAGCTTTGCGACAGCCTTCAGAATCAGCGTAGCGTCATCAATATCGACCTTGGAAGCGTGCGTGGTGACATCGGCATTCTTCTTGCCCTGAGCGGTGATATCAGCGCCGTCTGCTTCAGCACAGAAGCGAGCGATCAGAACGACATCAGAAACATCAACCTCGCCGCTGAGGTCGGCATCGCCCCAAAGGACATCGCCGTCATCCGGAACATCTTCCTTACCCTTGATCTTGACAGAGCCGTCGGTGAAGGAACCGGTGTAATCGGTGGTCTTGCCGTCTGCGCCGACAGCAGAGAAGTAAGTAGAAGCCTTCTCAGAAGCACCCGGATAAACCGCACGGTCAGCCGCAGCGACAGTCAGCTTGGACTCAGTGCCGGCTGCTGCACTTGCAGAAGCGGTACCGGAGATGGTCAGGAACACGCCGTCCTTGGCAACCCAGTACTTGGAATCGGTCAGACCGGTTGCCCAGACGATCACGATCTGCTTGCCGTTGTCATACCAGTTGAAGAGCGTATCGCCGAGGTCGCCCTCAGCAGCCTTTGCGCCGGTATCGCCGACAGTGCCGAGCTTCACATCGGTCACTTTCAGGACATCCTTATCATAATTGATTGCGAAGTCAATCGAGCTGAGGCCGGAAGACGGCACGGAAGCCAGCTCAACATCAACACTGAAGTTCGCGCCGGCCTCGACGGTGTCAGTGCCGACCTTAACCTGCACATTATCAGCCGCAAAAGCAGTCGTGCCGAAGCTGACAGCTGCCATTGCCATAGCGAGCAGGCCGGAAACAATTCTCATCTTTTTCATGTTCATACTCCTCCAAAATGTATATGTGTGTGGTCATGCGGCAAGTGCCGCACCGTGAGGTGGATGTCCCCTTCTTCATCCACATTCACATGATACCATCTATATCTTAACTGAATCTGAAAAAAAATGCAATGACTTTTTGTATCATGTTTATGACTAATCTGTCATTCATTTTTGGAATTTCCAATTTTCTTGCGAAAAACAGTCAGAATCAGCAAGATATTCCCAAAAACATCGCGGTTTTCCCGCGCATTTTCAGTGAGAAGCATACCGGTTACAGGCCGTCTGCGAAAATTTGTGCAGACAGCCTGTGCATTCCGGTAATTATTTCAGCATACTTGCGATCTCGCCTGCGAAATCGTCAACACGCTTCTCAATGCCCTCGCCGCAGATAAAGCGAACGAAGCTCTTGATTGTGATTGCAGCACCGGCCTTCTTGCCGCAGGCTGCAACATACTGCTCAATGCTCTCGCCCTCGCCCTTGACGAATTCCTGAGCGAGCAGGCAGTTGTCCTTGTAGAACACACCGAGCTTGCCCTCAGCGATCTTCGCGAGCACCTGCTCCGGCTTGTTTGCCATCTTAGGATCGTCAGCCATCTGTGCCATGACGATCTGCTTTTCCTGCTCGATGACCGATGCCGGAACCTCTTCCTTCGTGAGGTAGGTTGCCTTCATCGCGTCAGCCTGCAGTGCGACATCATTGAGGCACTCCAGAACGGCATCCGTTGCGCCTGCATCGCAGGAAGCCGCAACGATAACGCCTTCCTTCTTATTGAAGTGGACATACTCCTTGACAACACCCTCAAGGCGTGCAAAGCGGCGGATCTTCAGGTTCTCGCGGAACTTGAGGAAGATCTCCTGAAGTGCCTCCTCGACGGTCATATCCTTGCCGTCGAACTTGGTCTTATTCAGGGTGTCCAGATCAGCCGGATTCTCATTGAGGACTGTGCGTGCCAGACCTTCGCAGAAGCCGACAAATTCCTCATTCTGTGCAACGAAGTCTGTCTCGGAGTTGACCTCGACGATCGCAGCAGCAGAGTTGTCTGCATTGGTCACTGCAATGACAGCGCCCTCGGCAGCGATGCGGTCAGCCTTCTTCGCCTGGTTTGCCAGACCTTTTTCACGGAGGATGACGATTGCCTTTTCGACATCGCCGTCCGCTTCGGTCAGAGCCTTTTTGCAGTCCATGAGGCCGACGCCGGTGGACTTGCGGAGATCATTGACATCCTTTGCGGTAAAACTTGCCATTGTTATATCCTCCCCGTGAAATTATTCAGCAGCAGCTTCTTCGGCAGCAGCAGCTTCCTCGGCTGCCTGTGCATCTGCGCCCTGTCTGCCTTCGATGACAGCATTTGCGATGGTGCCTGCGATCAGCTTGACCGCACGGATCGCGTCGTCGTTGCCCGGAATGACATAATCGACATCATCCGGATCGCAGTTGGTATCAACGATTGCAACGATCGGAATGCAGAGCTTCTTTGCCTCAGCAACAGCGATCTTCTCCTTGCGCGGATCAACGATGAAGAGTGCGCCCGGCAGCTGCTTCATGCCCTTGATACCGCCGAGGAACTTTTCGAGCTTCTCGATCTCAAGGGAGAGCTTTGCAACTTCCTTCTTCGGGAGCAGCGCGAATGTGCCGTCTGCCTCCATAGCGTGGAGCTGCTCAAGACGCTTAATGCGCTGCTGGATGGTCTTGTAGTTGGTCATCATGCCGCCGAGCCAGCGTGCATTGACAAAGTAGGAGCCGCTGCGCTGTGCCTCGTCGCGGATCGAATCGGCAGCCTGCTTCTTCGTTCCGACGAACAGCACCGACTTACCCTCTGCGGAGAGCTCGCGCACGAAGTTGTAAGCCTCTTCGAGCTTGCGAACGGTCTTCTGCAGGTCGATGATGTAGATGCCGTTGCGCTCCGTGAAGATATACGGAGCCATTTTCGGGTTCCAGCGTCTGGTCTGATGACCGAAGTGAACGCCGGCTTCGAGGAGCTGTTTCATAGATACTACGCCCATTTTGGAATACCTCCTGATGAAAATAAAAAATTTGGTTTGACCTCCGGAACGCACAAGGAGTCGCCGCGTCTGAGACGAAAAAACCGCCTTCTGAACCGAGCGGCTGTGCAGATCCGTGCGAAGTGCGTTACTATTATACCATATTTTTTGCAGATTGGCAAGAAAACCGCCGGAACTTCATATAGAAATTCTGGCGGTTTTCTGATCTTGTTTTTGTGCATCATGCCAAATTCTATGATTTTACGGATGCATCCGGTGCGGTTTTACACTCCCGCAGGGCCGTCCGATTTCGGCTTGCGCGATTCCTTCAGCATGGCCGCAATCTGCTTGGGCTTCAGCAGCTCGCCGCGGTATAGCACCAGCAGCTTATAGACCGCCGCCGCCAGCGCGATCAGCAGAATCACGCTCAGGAGCAGGATACCGGCGGATGCCGCCGCCGAGAGCCCGGTCTCTTCACCGAGGATCAG
Organism: uncultured Ruminococcus sp.; assembly: GCA_946621745.1. GTDB lineage: Bacteria > Bacillota > Clostridia > Oscillospirales > Ruminococcaceae > Firm-04. The sequence continues at coordinate 25,276 of CAMOOV010000007.1, read as the reverse complement.
TCTGCCCGGCATGACAAGGATCGCCGTGAACGGGATCAGTCTGAGCCAGAGCGGGCTTGCAGGAAGCTGACCGTCCGACATATTGTCCAGCATACCGCTCGACATCGTCAGCAGCAGGCTGCCGACAAGGATCAGCGAGAAGATCATGTTGGTCTTATTGAGATCCTCCTGCTTGGATGCAACCGCTCCGGACAGCGCCGAAAGCGAAAGATACAGCAGGAAGCCGAGTGCCATAAATCCGATGCTGATGACAGCGCCCTTGATTGAAAAAATGCCGGTATTGAGGTCGGTAATCTGCCGCACGGAGGCGACGACATGATTGTCCGCCGACTTCGGCACAAAATCCAGCAGCACCGATGTTCCGCCGAACAGGCCGCCGATCAGCGCCGCAAGCCAGATCAGGATTTGCAGCACCGCTGCCGTCGCGATTGCAAGCATCTTGCCCATGAGAAGCGCAAACGGATGCACGGTCACAAGGATCGTCTCCATGAGCTTCGAGGTCTTTTCCAGCATGACGCTGTTCGCCATGCTCTGACCGTACAGCACGACCATCATGTAAATCAGCATCATCATAAAATACGGCATCAGCATATTGATGATAAATTTCGCGGAATTGACATCGTTGCTTTCTACCTCCGCTTTTTCATTGACCGAAGCCGTACCCATATTGACGGGCATCGAAAGCAGCGCTGCGCCCTCTGCGGTGATCTCTGCCTTTTGCAGCAGAATCGAGCGGAAGCTCTGCTCGACAAATGTGCCGAAGCTGCTCGCACGGCTGCGCGAGATATCCGTGATCTGCGGCAGATAGACCGTCAGCGAATAGGCATCGTCCTGCTTGGTCACGCGCAGGATCACAGCATCCCGTGCACCGACGGATTCCTGTATCGCCGCATCCATCGAAGCGCAGCTTTTGAATTCATACTGCTCCTCCGAAAGCTGATTCAGCACGGAATAATCCGCTTCACCCTCCGTTTCATCGCAGACACAGACCAGACGGATATTCTTTTCCTTGTCATCCGCGGTGCTGCTGTCATCTTCGGCGGCCGAAGCAAGGAACAATGCACCCGGTATGCCGACCAGCAGCAGCAGGCCGAGAATCAATGTCGAAAGCAGCCAGCCCCTTGTGGCGATTGCCTGTTTCAGTGAAAAGCGGTAGACCTTTCCGATCCCGGAAAAAGCGCTCCGCTGTGCGCCGTTATTTGCCATGAGGATCCTCCTTTCCGGCCGCTGCATACCGTGCAGCCGCCCTCTCCTCGCGCATCATCCGGATCACCTGCTTCGGCTTCGGGAATGCACCGCGGTAGAAGATCATCATCCGGTAGACTCTGCCCGCCGTCCTGATGAGAAAATACGCCGTCGCAGCCTGAAGCAGCAGCGCGACCGTAAAGACACCTGCGGTGATCTTTCCGCAGACAAAATTCGGGAACGCAGAGAAGATCGAGGTCAGCGGGAACAGGGATACAATATTATACGCAGCATCATTCTCAAACATCGGAACAAACGCGCCGACCAGATATCCGATCATGATGAACATGACGACTGCAAGGCTGGCGTGCTGCGTATCCTCCGTGCGGGAGCAGCAGGAGCCGACAATCGCACTGAACGATGCGGCGATCGCATAGGCCAGCAGCGTACAGAGCAAAAAGAGCGCGATCGTTCCGACGCTGATGTGCAGCACCGAGAAATCGACATGGATCAGATTTTTGATCATATCTGTCAGGATCTTCGGATCCGTCATCTGCGAGCCGATCCGGAACGAGATAAACAGGCCGAGAACGACCAGTCCCAGTCCGAAGAAGATAAAGAGCGTGACGGCCAGCAGCTTGCCGAGAATCAGTGATGTCGGAGATACGCTGACAAGCAGAGATTCGACCAGCTTCGAGACCTTCTCCTCCATGCACTGCTGGAATACATAGCTCATCGCCAGCGTATTCAGCATGATAATCAGATAACAATACAGCAGATTCGCAAAAACGTGCGTATCCGTACCGGTCTCCTCTGCATTGCGCAGATAGTCGCTGACCTTGGAGACCTGCGAATAGACCGCGCTGTGCAGCAGTGTCTCCTGCTCCGCCGTCACGGACTGTGCACGCAGCAGCGCCTGATGCAGTGCCTGGCTCAGCACCTGATTCAGTGCCTCCGCATCCGCATTGACGACCTCGCTGTCCGCACCGTAATTCGTGCGGATATCGAAACACATTTTTTCGCGGTCGAGCGTCATGACCGTCGCTGCCGCATTCTTTTCGGCTGCGATCGTTTTTGCAAGCGCCGCGTCATCATCCTTTGTGTCAATGATTTCCACACCGGAAAATACATCGTCCTTTTTGACATCCTCCGCTTCGATCACAAAGCCGGTCTCATTGCGGAGATAGACCTGCCGGATCTTTGTCTCGGTAACGGCCTTGCTGCCGGTCATCGCACGGATCGGAAAGACCGCGAGTGCGCCCAGAAACAGAATCAGCAGGAAAATGATAACAGAACGGGTTTTATAATGCTGCTGCACCGTATAGCGGAAGACCGTTCCGGTGCCGCGCAGATCAAGACTCTTCATGTACTTCGCCCACCTTTTCCACAAAGATCTCGTGCAGGCTCGGCTCACGCAGCTCAAAGGCGATCAGCGTGATGCCCTGCGAGACCAGCGAACGAAGCAGCGCATTCGCCTGCTCCTCGCCCGTTACGCGGCACTGATACGAAAAGCCGACGCTCGAAAGCACCGTAATGCCGGCCTGCTCGATCATCGGGCGCAGCTCCTGCTCTGCCTTGACAAACAGATTGATGCGGCCGTAGCTTTTCTTGATCTCGGCAAGATTGCCCTGAAGCACGGTCTTGCTGCGGTTAAGGATCGTCAGATCGGTGCAGAATTCCTCGATTGTCGCCATCTGGTGACTGGACATGATGAGGTATTTGCCCTTGCCGATCTCCTCATGGATGATGCTCTTGAACACATCGGTATTGACCGGATCCAGACCGGAGAGCGGCTCATCAAGGATCAGCAGCTCCGGATCGCTGAGCAGCGCCAGCATGAACTGGATCTTCTGCTGATTGCCCTTGGAAAGCTCATCGGCCTTCTTCGGCTTCGGTGCCTTCGCGCCGGTCTGCTGCGGATAGAGGTATTCGGTCGCCTCCAGCCGCTCCGCCCAGTAGCGGATGCGCTCCTTTGCCTCAGAGCGGGAAAGTCCGCGCAGAGAGGCAAAATACATCAGCTGATCCATCAGCGTATTCTTCGGATAAAGGCCGCGCTCCTCCGCAAGATAGCCGACATTGCAGGTCTTGAGCGAGAGCGGGCCGCCGTTCCATTCGACCGTACCGCCGTCCTTCGACAGCATATTGAGGATCATGCGGATCGAGGTCGTCTTGCCCGCGCCGTTCGTGCCGAGCAGCGCATAGACACCCGGCTCATTCATCTCAAAGCTCAGGTGATCGACAACGACCTTGTCGCCGTATTTCTTAAACAGTTCCCTAACCGAAAAGCCCATCGTTTTCCGTTCCTTTCTGCTGTGTAAAATGTTTCAGTCCGACAGTCAGCGGCGCCGATTACACAGCGTACAGGTCTATTTTATCATACCCGGATAAAAAAAGAAAGTAGGCGGGCAGCGATTTATGCATTTCAGCAAGGAACCGGATTTCCATTTGCTTCTTTTTGGTTATCATCTACGATTTCGGATAAATGACCGCAAAAAATTGTGCAAAAGCGGCAATTTTCTGCAAAATGCTTGACGGCGGGGCTTTTTTATGGGATAATGTCAGTATTCGGCCGCTGCGGGATGTCCGCAGGGCAATCCCAATATTTGTACGGAGGAAACCGTTATGCACCTGAGCGCGTGTATGTCCGTTCTGCTCGCATCCGGCGGCGCAGAAAGGCTTGCTGAAAAAATGACCGAATTGCTCGGCGGTCTGCCGCCGATCCTGATTCCTTTCATCATTTCGATGATCCCGATTCTGGAGCTGCGCGGCGGTCTGATCGCAGCTTCGATCCTGAATATCCCGATGTGGGAGGCGATCGGCGTCTGCATCATCGGCAATATCCTGCCGATCCCTTTCATTCTGCTGTTCATCGAAAAGATCCTCAACTGGATGGAGGGCTGCAAGATTGGCTGGATGCGCAAGCTGGCGCTCTGGCTCAAGGCACGCGGCACCGGCCCCAAAGCGACAAAGATCCGCAAGTACGAATTTCTCGGCCTGCTGCTGTTTGTCGGCATCCCGCTTCCCGGAACCGGTGCATGGACCGGCTCACTGATTGCGGCGCTGCTTCATGTCAGCCGCAAAAAATCCGTTCCGGCGATCTTCCTCGGCCTGATTCTCGCAACAATCATCATGTGTCTGCTTTCCTACGGCGGATTGCAGGCGATCATAAATCTGTTCTGATAAAACAACCGCGCACTGTGACAAAACGGTGCGCGGTTTTTGTTTATTGATCTTCCTCATGCTGCGGCGCATCATTGATGAAATCCGCAATGATATAGCGCGGACGCTGCTTGACCTCCGCATAGATCTTGCCGATGTATTCACCGATGATGCCGAGCGCCAGAAGCTGCAATCCGCCGATCAGCCAGATTGAACACATCATGCTCGACCAGCCGAGCGTCGAATGTCCGAGCAGTTTGACGATGAATGCCCAGATGAACGCGATCACCGCCATAACGGACATGATAACGCCGAGCCCCGTGATGAGCTTCAGCGGCTTCGTGCTGAACGAGGTGATGCCGTTGATCGCAAAGGCGAGCATCTTTTTCAGCGGATATTTACTCTCGCCTGCGAAGCGCTCTGCGCGCTCATAATAGACCTTGCTGCTCTTGAAGCCGATCAGCGGTACCATGCCGCGCAGGAACAGATTCACCTCGCGGAAATTGCCCAGCTCCTGCAGAACGCGTCTGCTCATGAGCCGGAAATCTGCGTGATTGTAGACCACATCCGCGCCCATTTTCTGCATCAGCTTATAGAAGGATTCCGCCGTGAATTTCTTGAAAAATGTGTCCGTATCACGGGCGCTGCGCACGCCGTAAACGACCTGACTGCCCGCGTGATATTCCTTGACCATTTCGTCGATCGCATTGATATCATCCTGCAAATCGGCATCCATTGTGATTGCCATATCGCAGAGATCCTTGACCGTCATCAGTCCGGCCAGCACCGCATTCTGATGACCGGCGTTATGCGCAAGATTGATGCCGGAAAAATACTCCGGTGCCTCGTCATGCAGCGCGGAAATGATCTCCCATGTCCTGTCCTTTGAGCCGTCATTGACAAAGACCACGCGGCTGTCCGGCGAGATCAGCCCCGCACCGATCAGCGCTTCATATTTTTCGCGCAGGCGCTTTGAGGTCTCGCCCAGCACGGCCTCCTCATTGTAGCAGGGTACGACCATATAGAGAATATTATGCTCCGTCATTGTTTTCCTCCTCCGATGCTGCGGCTGCTTCCGCTGTATGCTCCGCTGTTTCAGGCTGTGCCGCTTCTGTTTCCGACGCATTGTTTTCCGCTGCGGTCTCCGGCGCCGCTTCTTCCGGTACGGTCTCCGTTCCGGCGGATGCTGCCGCTGCGGTTTCTGCGGCAGGCTGCGGCTTTCCGGTGCCGATCAGCCAGTACAGGCGATAATATGCCGGACTGACCCGCTTGCCGACCCAGTCGCCGAGCTGCACGATGCCGTATGCCGCAAAGGCGCACATCGCAATGAAATACGGCAGCACATACTGTGATTTGCCCTCGCCGATCATGTGGTAGAAGAATCCGCCGAGGAATACGACCGGCAGCGGCGTCAGCATGAAATTCTTCGAGCGGATCATCGCCAGACAGCCGATGCAGAAGCCGAAGAAAATGAGCTGTGCAAAATAGTCCATGAGCTTCTTCACGGTCGGCTCGCCTTTTCCGCACACCCACGCGGCAAAGGCGTTCTTTTCCTTGTACTGTCCGCGCACCTGATTGTTCCAGATCGACTGATAGGATGTGTCGTTCCACTGGGAGACATTCTTGTAATAGAAGAAATCATTCGTGTACTGCGGATGCTTCAGGAGATAGTCAATGCGTTCGTGCAGGATCGCCGAGATCCGCTCCGCGGCGAGCTTTTCGTCGAAATTCGCCTGCTCGATCGTGCCGAGCGTATAGCCGTAATTGTACCAGCCGGGCGCGTCCTCGCTCTCGTTGATGCCCATTGCGAGCCATGCCGTATAGGGGATCGTTCCGGTGATCTCAACGCCGGCCTTTTTCTCATAGTGTCGGATGACGAGCGACTGCACATTCAGTGCCATGACCGCCGTCACGACAATGAAAATGCCGTCGCGGATGAATTTCTTTCTGCCGATCATCTTTGCCGCGGCGATCAGCAGCATCGCGACCAGCCAGATCATATAGTTTGATTTGACCATGACCGCCAGCGTAATGCAGAGCGCCGCCGGGACCGCATATAGAATGCCTTTTTTCAGATCTGTCTCTTTCAGGAAGCAGATCTCGCAGTAGAGCGCGATCACCGCGAACATCATGCCCGGATAAATGCCGTAGACAAATGAACAGGAGATGATCGGCGCGGTGCTGAGCGCCAGCAGGATCGCCGCAAGGACCGTCACGCGGCGGTCGCCGAACAGCTTGTCCGCGATCTTCACGAGGAACAGATTGATGACGCCGAGGAACACTGCATTCAGAACCTCCAGCGGCATCAGATTGTCCATATGCTTAAAGAACTGGATGAAGCGGATGATCCACTCATTGAACATCACATAGCCGAGCTGGAATGCGTAGTTGTGGAAATACCGGATATCACGCAGGCAGCTATAGTTATTCTCCGCGAATGCCCACGATGCCGAGGTGACTGTGCCGGAATCCTCCGTCGGCGCGGACTGCGAGGATAGTACCCACACAACGCCGAGAATGAATGTCCAGAGGAACATCAGCAGGCCGAGCATCCGTGTTGAGAGCCGGATCTTCAGCCGCTTGATAAGCGTAAAGCAGGCGACCAGCAGGAACGCCAGCACCAGCAGATTCACGATCAGATTATCGTTCAGATAGTATACCGATTCGACGCGCTCCTTGATGTGATAGACGATCGACTGCACGCCCTCGCCCTCATTGACCTTCGCGACCACAGTCGTATGCAGCAGACTGACCAGCGAAAGGAACAGCGCTGTCAGAAATGAGATCACGCCGACTACATAAAGCCCCGCCTTTTCAACGGCCGGGCCGATCTGGTTTTTCTTCATAGCTTCTTACCTTCAAGTCTCTGAATCATTGTCTTCCGGCTGAATGCCGCTGCTGCGGTCATAGGGATCGCCGTTTTCCTCATCATCCGCGAGGATGCTCGCGTAATTCGGATCGGCGGGCTCCTCCGGCTTTTCCTCCGCAGCATTCTCCTCTGCCGGCTTTTTGCGGTGCGGGATGACGAGCGCCAGAATGACACCCAGCACTGCCAGTACCGCGACGATGATGATGACCGTCAGCGTCGGGCCGAGGCCGATCTGTTTGAATTTCACGCTGCTCGACTCCGCATAGGTCTTTGCCGCAGAGCCGGAGCGTCCCGCGAGGGTGAAATCCGTGCGGACAGCCGCGCTTTCCGTGCCGCCCTCCGCGTCCTTCACGATCTCAAAGCCGAATGCGCAGTCACCGATCTCCGCGACCGATTTCGGCACGGTCATTTCGTTCATGGCATTGCAGCCGCAGAATGCATAGGCGCCGATCTTCGTCACATTCTCCGGAATCGTCACGCCGGAAAGCGTATTGCAGCAGTAAAATGCATAGGCGCCGATCTCCGTGACCGTATCCGGGATCACAAAGCTGCTGAGCGATTCGCAGTCCGCAAAGAGACTTGACGGGATCGCCGTCAGCTGCTTCGGGAAATCAAAGGATGCAAGGCTGCTGCATCCGGAGAATGCGCCGTCGCCGACGGTCTTGATCGACTCCGGCAGCGTAACCGTTTTCAGCTTGAGCGCAGAGGTGAATGCATACGCGTCGATCGCCGCAACACCCGCCGGAATGTCGTAGGATTCCGCGGTATTGCCCGCCGGATAGAGCAGCAGTCTGCTGCCGTCCCGCGACAGCACCGCGCCGGCACTGTCGGTCATAAAGCTGTTGTTGTCCTTTGCAATGTCAACCGTTTCCAGTCCCATGTTGGAAAAAACCGCCATTTCGTCGATCTGCCGGACGGATGCGGGAATATGCACCGTTTTCAGCAGCAGACAGCTGACAATGCTCATCGGGCTGATCTGCACCAGATGCGCCGGCAGCGTCAGCTCCTCCAGCGCGATATCATAGGAGAATGCATAGGAGGGCAACACCTCCAGATTTTCCGGCAGCGTGATATCCTTCAGCGCAAAGCAGTTCGCAAAGGCATAGTTGCCGATCTCCGTGACCGAATCAGGAATTTCCAGCTTTTCCAGCGCCATGCAGTAATAGAATGCGCCCGCGCCGATTTTTTCCAGTGAATCCGGCAGCGTCACGCTTTTCAGCGAGACACATTCATTGAACGCGCCGTCGCCGATCGCAACGACCTTTTCACCCTCGACCTTCTCCGGCACCTTGACATCGGTCACGGTTTCCGCCGCGCCGATAAGCTGATAGCCGCCCTCTGTCTCGGCAAAGGTCAGGTCGCCGACCTTGATGCCCTCATCCTCCGCCGGCGCATCCTCCGCAGCGGCCGGCAGGGACGCCGTCAGCATCAGGAGACCTGCGCCGATACAGGCAAGGAATTTCCGTGCATTACTCATCTTCTCCGGTCTCCTTCTTGGATTTCTCCTTCTTGGATTTCCTGCTGCTGATCACGGCAGCAGCGATAATACCGAGCATTGCCCCGATACAGGATGTGATGCCGATGACGCGGCCTGTGATGCCGATACCGCTGCCGGACTGCTCCGCCTTGCTGCCCTCTGCCGCGCTGCTCTCCGCAGAACTTTCCGCATCGTGGTCATGGTCATGCTCATCCGCGCTTTCGTCCGCAGCGCTCTCTGCGCTGCTGTCCGCAGCACTGTCCGACTGGCCGCTGTTGTCGATAAAGGTGAAATGGTTGCCGTCATCCGAATCAAAGCAATATTCATGCGCGACGGAGCCCTTTTCGCCGTAGATCACAAAATCCTCATTCATGACAAATTCGCCGTCGGCTCTGACATCCCAGCCGAATGCCGAATAGCCGATCTCCGTGACGCTCGCCGGAATGCTGACCTCGGTGAGCTTCGTCGCGGCAAAGGCCTGCATACCGATCTTTTGCAGACTGCTCGGCAGGCCAATCTTTGTCAGCGCAGTACCGGAAAATGCGCCGTCGCCGATCTGGATCAGCGTGGACGGCAGCCTGACCGATTCGAGATTCTTGCAGCTGTTGAAGGCAAAGCTGTCGATCAGCTCAACGCCCTCCGGGATCTCAACGCTTTTCAGCATCGGGCAGTCGGAGAAGGACGAAATGCCGATCGCGACAAGCGAGGTGGGCAGCTCGATCTCCTTAATATCCGGACTACAGGTAAATGCGACATTGCCGATCATTTTCACGCCGTCCGGCACTGTGACCTTTTCAGGCTCCGTGCCGAGCGGATAGCGCAGGAGCGTATTGCCGTCCGCAGTATAAAGCACGCCGTCACGCGATTCAAAATTGGAATTGCCCTCCGCGACCTTGTATTCCAGAATGCACGGGCAGTCTGCGAAGGTATAGGAGCCGATCTCCTGCAAATGCGAGGGGAGCGTCACGCGCTCAAGCTGATGCTTGCCGGTGAACGCGGTATCGCCGAGCCGGACGACATCCAGTCCCTCGATCTGCTCCGGGATCACGATGTCGGTCTCGCTGCCGTTATAGTTGATGATGCAGGCGGCTTTGTTTTCCTCGTCCTCGCTGTCAACGAGACGGGAATAGGTATAGTCGCCGCTGGTATAGGTTACGATCTCTTCGGAATCCTCCGAGTCCTCGGCAGCGGCGCTGACCGTACATACGGCGAGCATCGTCAGCGCGGCAAGCAGTCCGCTTCCGGCGCGCAGGATCTTCTGTTTCATACTGAAATCTCCTTTTATAAGGTATCCGCTTCACGGATGCTGTTTTGAATGGTTGCCTCACTCCATGTCAGTTTACTGACCGAAGGCACACCAAACCCGCGGTTGCTTGAACGCCGGGAACATTTCGCCCTCGACCAAAATCTTTAGACGGCGCTCCGGATCACGAGACGGCGCTCCGGATCACGCCCTAAGTCCCTGCACAGAAGCCGCGATCAGCGGCGTGTGTTTGTGAAAATCAGCCTGTGAGCGCGACCTTTAGCATAACGGCTGTCGGCCCTGCCGACCGGCTCAAAGTTAAGGGGTGAAAACCGGACGCTGCGCCCGACTGTTTCCACCCCTTGATCGTCATATGAACCGTCACGGATTCCGCGGGATCATACGGCATCTGCCGGCCGTATGGCTCCGTTCCTCCCCGCTCCGTCATCTGAATGTGCGGGAATCTGTTTCCATTATAACATATAATTTTCGATTATTCAAGAGGATAAGCGACACTTGTATATAGATTCCACAGGATTTTCATCAAACCGTCACGCCGTTTCAGGTCGTGATCCGGCGGCACTCCATATAAAAGCGCTTATCCGCCGCATGACCCATCGAGAAGGTCTTGCGGGGCAGTGCGCCGTCCTTGATAACGGTCGGGAACAGCTCCGCCTTCTGCATATCCGGCAGCAGAATGCCCATGCTGTCCGGCTCTGCCGCGAGCGATGCAACAACCTCCGCCCCGTGGATATAGTCGATCTTTCCGCCGTTCTCGCGGAGCCATGCATCGAGGAAGCTCTGCACGCTGCCGACCGTCAGATTCGAGGTCGGCTTGTGGATATAGTAAGCGGTCGTCTTGCCGCCGAAGATGACCTCAAAGCGCTGTGCGGATTCCGCATCGGTGCGCAGATCGAGCGCCGCCGTCATATCCGCGAGCAGCTTCTCCGCATTGACCTGATTGAGAATGCGGTGGATCGCCTCAAATTCGAGCGCCGGGCTGTGGAGATTGACCAGCTCGACCAGCGCATAGCGCATCGGTGCATTTTCGGTATCGGCGCCGGGATTTGCGGCCTTCCACTCCTCATAAAATGCCTTTGCGGTCGCGAGGGAATGGTTGCCGTCGCCCATTGCATAGACAAGCGGATGCTCCTCGCCGGACTCCGTGCCGAGCGCAGTCAGTGCATCGAGGATCCGCGCCTGCTCCTCCGCCGGAACGAGCCAGCCCTTGATCGCGCCGCCGCCCTGCATCAGCTCCGTATCATAGAGCTTCTGCATGGAGCCGGTCTTTTCGCCGAGCGGTTCGATAACGGTTTTCTTCGTATCATCGAGCAGGATCATGATATGCGGCAGCTCCAGCGCTGCGCCGCGGCGGATCCGGACACGGGGCGGGATGCGCTCCGGAACGGTCGCCTCCGTTGCACGGACAGGCGAAACGGAGCCCTTGCTGTAATCATACTGCTCAAGGTCGATCTTGCCGATCAGACCGGCACGCATCTTGCCGTCGGACTGGATGCGCTCAATGTAGACCATTGCATTTTTGTATTCGGCAAAGACACCCGCGCTCAGATATTCCTGCATGGTTTTCTGGATCTTCGCGATGCGGTCGGTCACATCGGCATCCTCCAGATAGACCTCCGGCAGGATCAGCCGCAGCGCAGAGGGCTTTTCGCCGACAAGACGGTCTGTCTCCGCCCAGTATGCGGGCTCACCGGTGTACTGATCGCAGGCGCAGACCGCCCAGACACCGGACATATGCTGCTGATCGGGCAGCAGGATATCCGCTGCGCTGAATGCTGTTTTTTTGTTCATATCAAACAAATCCTTTCCGTTTATAAATGTACGCGGTCACTATTTTCCGCAAAGCTGTGAGATTTTCTGTCAAAAGGTGTTTACAAATCCTGCTGTTTGTGTTATAATGTTAAGTAACAACAACCCGTTGCAAAATCCATACGAAAGGAACTTTGGAATGCTGCATGAAAAATCCTGCGGCGCGATCGTGTACCGGCGGTTTCACGGAAATATCGAGATTCTGCTGATCAAACACATCAACAGCGGCCACTGGTCGTTTCCCAAAGGTCATGTCGAGGGCGATGAAACGGAGCTGGAAACCGCAAGACGCGAAATCAAGGAGGAAACCGGTCTGGATGTGATTCTCGATCAAACCTTTCGGGAGACTGTCTCCTATTCGCCGCGGCGGGATACACAGAAGGTGGTCGTTTATTTTCTCGCGCTGGCACGCAATTATGATTATGTGCCGCAGGAGGAGGAGATCGCCGAGATCCGTTGGGTGGACATTGTCCGCGCCTCCCATATGCTGACCTACGAAAACGATAAAACCATTGTGAACAAGGCACGCGCCGCAATCAAACAGAACAATCACATTATGTGACATGAAAGGGAAGGCTTCAGGCTTTCCCTTTTTTGTTGCCCTCAGCGCATCCGGCCTGTTTTGCGCAGATACCGCACGACTGCTTCCTCGATCGCGGGATAGATCGGCTCCAGACTCTCCGGAATCAGAATGTCCATTGTCTGCGGCTGACACATGAACGGAACAGGCCTGCCCGCCCATGTGCCGCAGATGCCGTGCAGATAACCGTTTGTCTCCTGCACGGACTCCGGCACGACTTCGAGCTTCAGCGTATCCATATTATCCCTTTCCGATCGCATTGCGGAGCGCACGCAGTTCCTCCGCCGTCAGATCGCGCCATTCGCCGGGTTTCAGCATACCGAGCTTCACCGGGCCGATCGACACTCTGCGCAGTCTCGCGACCTCCAGCCCGACGGCGTCGCACATCCGGCGCACCTCGCGCTTTTTGCCCTCGTGGATCGTCACGAGCAGCACGACTCTCGTCGGCTCCGTGACCTGCGTGACGATATTCGCGGGTGCCGTTCTGAAGCCGTCGTCGAGCGTCACGCCTGCGGCCATCTCCGCGAGCTGTTCCTCCGAGACCGGCGGGCGCACCGTCACGCGATAGGTCTTGGAGACCTCCCGCGAGGGATGCATGATGCCGTTCGCGAAGGCACCGTCATTCGTAAAGAGCAGCAGCCCCTCGGAATTGCGGTCAAGCCGTCCGACCGGATAGACGCGGGTATCTACGCCGTCCAGCAGATCGGTCACGCAGCGCCGCCCCTGTTCATCGGAAAGCGTCGTGACATAGCCGCGCGGCTTATTCAGCATGATATAGCGGAATTCTTTCTTCTTCGGGATAAAGACGCGTTCATCCCCGACCGTGATGATATCGGTCGGGAGCGCCTTATCGCCGAGCCGGACGGGATGTCCGTTGCATCTGACCCTGCCCGCGTCAATCAGGGACTCCGCCTTCCGGCGCGAGCAGTATCCTGCATCCGCAAGCAATTTCTGAACTCTGATTTTTTCCATAAGATCTCCTGATTTTGCAGCTGCGCAGTCTCACGGCCGCGCACTGCCCTGCGGCAGTCTCCTGCCGGTGATTATTCTGTCTCGACGACCGCGGTCTCGGCAGCAGCAGCCTTCTTCTCCTGTCTGCCCGCGAGGAAGCCGGTCACCTTGTCCATGACATCCGGCACCATGTTGATGATTGCATTCGGCGTGGATGCATTGACGGAAAGCTGAAGCAGCTTGACATCATTCGGCATGATGACGAGGAATGCGACCGGGGAGATCGTCACGCCTGCGCCGCCGCCGCCGCCGAACATATCCTTTGCGACCTTGGTCGGCAGATCGGAGCCGCCGGATGCAAAGCCGAAGCTGACCTTTGAGATCGGGATGACAGTCGTGCCGTTCTCGCACTGGATCGGCTGTCCGATGATCGTGTTCGCATCGACCATGCCGCGGATCTGTTCCATTGTGACACGCATGGTTTCCTGTACCGGATGCTCATTGCTGCGTTCGCTCATAATTGATTCCTCCTGAAATATGGTTTTGCGGGATATCCCGCTCGGATACAGATAATATAAATAGTATTATGCCTCCGCCGGTGCGGTTTCCTTTGCGCGCAGCTTTTCTTCCTTCCGCTCGGCGCGGTATGTCCGGATCGAATTGATCAGGAACCGGATGCCGAGGATCAGCACCATGAGGATTGCTGCCGCCGGTGAGACGCGCAGCTCCAGCGCAGCGCTGAATGTGATGCTCTCATTGTAAAAATCCGCGAGAATGCGGAATTCGTCCGTTTCGATATCCACCCAGCATTGCAGCGCGGCCAGAAGGTTGTAGGCCGCCGCACAGATCTTGCCGTAGAGCGTCGCGGTATTCGCGGGATCATCCGAGGCGACCGCAAGATACAGCTTCACATGGCGGAAATGCAGATGCTTCGTCAGAAAGCGCAGGGCGGGCGGCAGTGCGCCGAGGCCGTCCTTTGCAAGGCGGAGCCAGCCCTTCAGCGAATCCGGCTTGATCCAGCGGATAAAGCCGCGCTTCTTCGGCTTTTCCTCTGTCGGTTCAGATTCTTCGGGCGATTCGTCCTTTTTCTTCCGGCGTTTCCGGCGCGGCTTTTCGTCAATGACTGCCTGAATATCAGGATCATCCGCGAGCGATTCCGGATCGACGGGTTCAGGCGCCGGTGTTTGCTCCGGCTCTGTCTCCGCAGCGGGCTGTGTATCCGTGACCGTATCCGGCTTCGGGACATTTTCCGCAGCGGCAGGCTCCGGCTTTTCGGGCAAATCCGGTTTCTCCGGCTTTTGGGGCTTCTTCGGTTTCTCCGGCTCCGGTTCGGGTTCCGGCGGGGGCGGCGCTTCGCCCTCCGGCAGATCCTCCGGCTTCGGCGGCATCTGCGGCTCCGGTTTCTCTTCTGATTCCTTATGGAATACGCAGAAGAATGCATAATATACCGCGACAGCCCATTTGCCGTCACGGAACCAGCCCGTCACGCGCACCGGCAAAAGGAGCAGCACACAGAGTACAAACAGTATGATAAGCAGGACAGTTCCGACCAAACGCTGCACCTCCCTCACCGGAAATCAAAAACTTCAATGCTCTTATTATACCATATTATGAGAGAAAATGCAAGTGCGCATACAAAGAATCGTTATGATTCTGATTCGTTCAATGAGAATACGGGTATCAGCGCTTTCGGTTTGTTTTAATAGTTTGATGATCGGCTAAGCGGTTCCGCTGGATGCGAGGGGGAACCATAAGAGAGAAAGAGACAATCCGGAGCCGGGCACTGCCCGGTCTCTCCTCTCTCTGTGTTCCGAGCACTTCACTTGATTGGTAATTACAGGCTTCACTTGTACCGTGCGCATAGCCGGCACGCCGTTCGCGGGCTATGCTCCCGGTGCGCTGTTTTTCAGTCACGGTGCAAAAGCTGCGAACAGCAGCGTGTATTCGGAACACTAAAACAATGAGCGCGACCGTGCCTTTAGCATAACGCCGGCGCGGGCTCCGCGCCCGGATGTCGGATTTGTCAGTTTTGTTCGGGGGAAAGCACACGAATTTTCTGCAAAAAGCACTTGCCTTTTTTCAGAAAATAGAGTATAATAGATATGTATGTGATTACAGAGGGAGGAATTACCATGACACTGTTACCCGTCCTGACGGCGGATAAGGTTCTGCGCGGTACAGAAAAGCTCACCGGCACTGAGATCGCGTCCATGACACTGATTGGTCTCGCCGTCGTTTTCGTCGCGCTGCTGATCCTCGTCATATTCCTGTATGCGACCGGCGGCCTCTTCCAGAAGCAGTCCGGCAAGCCGAAAAAAGCGGCTCCGAAAAAGGCAGAGGCACCAAAGTCCGCTCCGAAAAAAGCGGCGCCCGCTGCTCCGAAGAAAACGGCTGCCCCCGCTCCCGCTCCTGCACCGGCCGCTGATGCCGACGACAGCGAGGTCATCGCGGTCATTATGGCGGCAATCGCGGCAATGGGCGCTGCCGACGGAAAGAAATACCGGCTGCGTTCGGTGAAGCAGGTCACTCGCGGCGGCTCCGGCAGATCTGTCTGGGCACAGGCCGGCATCTCGGATGCCACCAGACCGTTCTGAGCATCAAAGCAATAACATAAAAAGAAAAAACGGAGGAAAAAACAATGGGCGGTGTATTAGATTTTATCACCAACACGCTCGGCGGCCTCTGGTCTGACAGCGGACTTCACGCGCTGTTTGCCGACGGCGGCTGGAAGAATCTCATCATGATTCTCGTATCATTCGTATTCATGTATCTGGCGATCGCAAAGGGCTTCGAGCCGCTGCTGCTGCTGCCGATCTCGTTCGGTATGCTGCTGACCAATCTCCCGATGGCCGGGCTCTATCATCCGGAGCTCTGGGTGCTTGTGGACGGCCATGTCAATTACGGAGAGGTACTAAAGGAAGGCGGATTGCTGGATATTCTGTACCTCGGCGTCAAATTGCAGATATATCCGCCGCTGATCTTCCTCGGCATCGGCTGTATGACCGACTTCTCCCCGCTGATCGCAAACCCCAAGAGCTTTCTGCTCGGCGCGGCGGCGCAGGGCGGCATCTTCTTCACCTTCGTCGTTGCCGGACTGCTCGGCTTTACCGCTGCGGAAGCGGGCTCGATCGCCATTATCGGCGGTGCGGACGGCCCGACTGCGATCTATGTCTCCACCCGTCTGCTGACCGGCGGCGGTGCGATTACCACGGGTAATATCGCGCTGGCTGCATATACTTATATGGCACTCGTTCCGATCATTCAGCCGCCGATCATGAAGGCGCTGACCTCGAAGAAGGAACGCTCTGTCAAGATGGAACAGCTCCGCACCGTCTCCAAGACCGAGAAGATCATCTTCCCGATCGCGGTCACGATCATTGTTTCGCTGCTCGTTCCGTCGGCTGCTCCGCTCGTCGGTATGCTGATGTTCGGCAACCTGCTCAAGGAATCCGGCGTCGCTGCCAGACTGATCGACACCGCACAGAATGCCCTCATGAATATCATCACGATCTTCCTCGGCATCTCCGTCGGCGCGACCACCAAGGCGGAACAGATCATCAATCTCAAATTCGGCGGCGTCATGCTGCTCGGTGTCATCGCATTCTCGCTCGGCACGGCCTGCGGTCTGATCTTCGGCAAGATCATGTATAAGGTCACGGGCGGCAAGGTCAATCCGCTGATCGGTTCGGCAGGCGTTTCCGCCGTCCCGATGGCAGCGCGCATCTCGCAGAAGGTCGGCGCGGAGACCGACCCGACCAACTTCCTGCTCATGCACGCAATGGGGCCGAATGTCGCGGGCGTTATCGGCTCTGCGGTCGCGGCCGGCGTACTGCTCTCCGTGATCGGCTGAGCATAAAACCTATCGGAAATTACGGCGGTACCTGTCTCCGCTCCCCGCGCGGCGGAGAGAGACCGGCACCGCCTTTTTCAATTTCTCTTTTCAATGCCAATGCTGCTGCAAAACACAGCAAATGACTGACGGAACGGAGGTTCATTATGAAAGAGTATCCAATCGTTGATACGGTCGATGCCCTGAAAGCGCTCCTTGCCCGCGTGCGGAAGGCACAGGAGGAGTATGCACAGTTCCCGCAGGAAAAGGTCGATGCGATCTTCCGCGCAGCTGCGATCGCAGCCAATCAGGCGCGGATCCCGCTCGCAAAAATGGCGGTTGAGGAGACCGGCATGGGCGTGGTCGAGGACAAGGTCATCAAGAACCACTTCGCATCGGAGTATATCTACAACGCCTACCGCAATACCAAGACCTGCGGCGTGATCGAGCGCAATGAGGCAATGGGCACGATGCGCATTGCAGAGCCGATCGGCGTCATCGCGGCGGTCATCCCGACCACAAACCCGACCTCGACGGCAATCTTCAAAACGCTCATCACCCTGAAAACCCGCAACGGCATCATTATCTCCCCGCATCCCCGCGCAAAGGCTTCCACCATTGAGGCCGCACGGATCGTTGCGGAGGCGGCCTATGCCGCCGGTGCGCCGGAGGGACTGATCGGCTGGATCGACAAGCCCTCGCTCGACATGACCAATACCGTCATGAAGTATTCCGATATCATCCTCGCAACCGGCGGCCCCGGCATGGTGCATTCGGCCTATTCGAGCGGCAAGCCCGCTGTCGGCGTCGGCGCCGGCAATACCCCCGCGATCATCGACGATACCGCGGATATCATCCTCGCGGTCAATTCGATCATCCATTCCAAAACCTTCGACAACGGCATGATCTGCGCATCCGAGCAGTCAACGATCGTGCTGGATAAGGTCTATGACAAGGTGAAGAAGGAATTTGAAGCCCGCGGCTGCTATTTCCTCAAGGGCGACGAGCTTGACAAGGTGCGCAAGACTATTATCATCAACGGCTCGCTGAATGCGAAGATCGTCGGTCAGAAGGCGCATACCATTGCAGCGCTCGCCGGCGTCGAAATTCCCGAAACGACAAAGGTTCTGATCGGTGAGGTCGAGGATGTCAGCATCAACGAGGAATTTGCACATGAAAAGCTCTCGCCGGTGCTTGCAATGTACCGCGCAAAGAATTTCGAAGAGGCCATGCAGAAGGCGGAGCGCCTCATCGCGGACGGTGGCTTCGGCCACACCTCCGCGGTCTATCTCAACGCTGTCACCGAACGCGCAAAGATCGACGCAATGGCAGAGCGCATGAAGACCTGCCGCATCCTCGTCAATACGCCCTCCTCTCACGGCGGCATCGGCGATCTCTATAACTTCGATCTGCGGCCGTCGCTGACGCTCGGCTGCGGCTCGTGGGGCGGCAATTCCGTCAGCGAGAATGTCGGCGTCAAGCATCTTCTCAACATCAAGACCGTTGCCGAAAGGAGAGAGAATATGCTGTGGTTCCGTGCGCCGGAAAAGGTCTATATCAAGCAGGGCTGCCTGCCCGTCGCGCTCGATGAGCTCGGCACGGTCATGCACAAAAAGCGTGCATTCATCGTCACCGACAGCTTCCTGTTCAAGAACGGCTATACCAAATGCATCACTGACAAGCTGAATGCGCTCGGCATCGTCCACACGACCTTCTTTGAGGTCGCACCGGATCCGACGCTTGATTCCGCCCGCAAGGGCGCTGCCGCGATGACCGCCTTCCAGCCGGATGTCATCATCGCACTCGGCGGCGGCTCGGCGATGGATGCCGGAAAGATCATGTGGGTGCTGTATGAGCATCCGGATGCGGATTTCATGGATATGGCAATGCGCTTCTCCGATATCCGCAAGCGCATCTACACCTTCCCGAAAATGGGCGAAAAAGCCTATTTCATCGCGATCCCGACCTCAGCCGGCACCGGCTCGGAGGTCACGCCCTTCGCCGTCATCACCGACGAGCAGAGCGGCGTGAAGTATCCGCTCGCAGACTATGAGCTGATGCCGAAAATGGCGATCGTCGATCCCGATATGATGAAGACCGCGCCCAAGAGCCTGACCTCGGCTTCCGGCATCGACGTTGCGACACACGCGCTCGAAGCCTATGCGTCCATGCTCGCGACCGACTACACCGACGGCCTTGCGATCCGTTCGCTGAAGCTCGTCTTTGAGAATCTGCCGCGCACCTACAAGAACGGCGCGGAGGACATTGAGGCATGGGGCAATATGGCGAATGCCGCGACGCTCGCAGGCATGGCCTTTGCCAATGCGTTCCTCGGCGTCTGCCATTCGATGGCGCATAAGCTCGGTGCCTTCCACCACATCCCGCACGGTATTGCGAATGCGCTGCTGCTGGAGCAGGTGCTGCGCTTCAATGCCGCAGAGGTGCCGCCGAAAATGGGCACATTCCCGCAGTACAGCTATCCGCATACGCTCAGCCGCTATGCACAGATGGCCGAGGCCATCGGCATCAAGGGCAAAAACGATACCGAGAAGCTCGAAAATCTCATCAAGGCGCTCAATGATCTCAAGAAGCTCATCGGCATTCCGGACAGCATCCGCGAATGGGGCATTGATGAACAGGACTTCCTCAGCCGGCTCGATGAAATGTGCGAGCAGGCCTTTGACGATCAGTGCACCGGCGCAAATCCGCGCTATCCGCTCATCAGCGAGATCCGTCAGATGTATCTGAATGCGTATTACGGCAAGAACAGCGAACAGGTCTGAAAAGGGGGCAATCATCATGCTGTATCAGGAGGATCAGGTCATCGCGACCAGACCGAACAAAGTGATCTACCGCGACGGTGATACCGTTGTTAAGCTGTTCAGCGCGGATTATTCCAAGGCATCCGTACTGAATGAAGCGCTGAATCAGGCGCGTGTGGAGGAGACCGATCTCAATATCCCGCGCATCCGCGAGGTTTTCAAGGAGGGCGAGCAGTGGGCGATCCGCTCCGATTATATCGAGGGCAAGACGCTCCAGCAGCTCATGGAGGAGCATCCGGAGAAGAAGGACGAATATCTCCGCCAGCTCGTCGAGCTGCAAATGCTGATCCACACAAAGCGCGCACCGCTGCTGACCAAGCTCAAGGATAAGATGCACCGCAAAATCAGCGACAGCAAATTTGAGGCGACCGTCCGCTTTGAGCTGCATACGCGTCTGGAGGGTATGCCGAAGCACAAGAAGGTCTGCCACGGCGATTTCAACCCGTCGAATGTCATCATCACGCCGGACGGCACGCCCTTTATCATTGACTGGGCACACGCCACACAGGGCAATGCCTCCGCGGATGTCGCGAGAACCTATCTCTATCTCGTGCTGAACGGGCAGGAGCCGCTTGCAAAGGAATATCTGCGGCTTTTCTGCAAGATGAGCGATACGGCGCTGCAATATGTGCAGAACTGGATGCCGATTGTGGCAGCATCGCAGTCCGTCAAGGAAAACAGCGCGGATGATTTCGAGCTGCTCTCCCGCTGGGTGAATGTCGTTGACTATGTCTGAATCGCACTGAAACAAACATCCCGCCTGTGAATACCTGCACAGGCGGGATGATTTTTATTTGCAGATGATCGCGGATACCCGATCTTTTGATTCCTTTGCGGTCGTTACAGGAGCACTGATTTCAGGATAAACAGCACAGCCAGCACGTACATGATCGGATTGACTTTCTTTGCCTTGCCGCAGCAAACGCTCAGGATCACATAAGAGATCACGCCGATTGCGATGCCCTCCGCGATGCTGTAAAACAGCGGCATTGCGATGATGCAGAGATATGCAGGGATCGCCTCGGTGTAATTGTCCTCCGTGAGCTTGATCTCGGAGATCGTCGTGAACATCAGGAAGCCGACAACAATCAGCGCGGGCGCTGTCGCAAAGGACGGGATCGAGGTGAAGATCGGTGCGAGCAGCATCGAGAACAGGAACAGCACAGAGGTCACAACAGAGGACAAACCGGTTCTGCCGCCCGCTGCAACACCCGCCGAGGATTCCACAAAGGTCGTTGTCGTGGAGGTTCCCAGCACTGCGCCCGCAGAGGTCGCGATCGCATCGGCAAGCAGCGCGGGCTTGATGCGCGGGAGCTTGCCGTCCTTGTCGAGCATTCCCGCTTTCGTGCTGACACCGATCAGTGTGCCGAGCGTATCAAACAGGTCAACAAACAGGAACGAGAAAATCACAATAATGAAATCAAAGATGCCGATACCGTCGAAATCCAGGCGGAAGCACTGCCCGAAGGTCTCGCCGAGCTTCGAGAAATCTGTCATCCGGAAGGACGGGATCATGCTGTAAAAGCCGGCATCCGGAACAGGCTCATAAAGCCCGCAGAGCTCACAGACGATACCCATGAGCCATGTCGCCAGTATGCCGATCAGGATCGAGCCCTTGACCTTTTTGATATAGAGAACCGAGGTCAGCAGGACACCGATCAGCGCCAGCATCGCACAGAGCCCGTGCGAATGGAAGTCGAGTCTGAAATCGGTCAGAGCGACCAGCGTTGCGGAGTCCACCGCAAGTCCGGCGTTTTGCAGGCCGATGAACGCGATGAACAGACCGATTCCGACAGAGACCGCACGCTTCAGCGTCAGCGGGATCGCATTGAAGATCGCCTCACGGACATTCGTCAGGGAAAGAATGATGAAAATGATGCCCTCAATGAAAACGGCAAACAGGGCGACCTGCCACGGATAGCCCATTACGCCGCAGACCGTATATGCCATGTACGCATTCAGTCCCATGCCGGCGGAAAGCGCAAAGGGCAGATTCGCCATGAGCGCCATGCAGAGCGTTCCGATGAACGATGCAAGGCAGGTCGCGAGCAGGACTGCGGTGCTGTCCATGCCTGCCTGTGCAAGCACGGACGGATTGACCGCCAGAATATACGCCATTGTCATGAATGTCGTAATACCGGCAGCGACCTCTGTGCGGATGTTGGTGTTGTTTTCCTTTAGTTTGAAAAATTTCTCCAGCATTGCTTTTCCCTCTTTTCGTATGCAGTTTTGATGTCATACAGTCTGTACGGAATTCCGGACAGGCTATAATCTATTATAGCATAGAATGACAGAAAGTGCAATGGATAAGAGAAAAGAAAATTAGCTGATTTGCAGTAAACCGGGGCAGGATAGGGCTTTGAGTTTTTTAGTTTGCTTGATTGTTGGCTTTTCGTATGAGCCGTTCCGCAGGGTGCGAGGGGGAACCACAAGAGAGGGAAGAGGCAATCTGGAGCCGGGCACTGCCCGGTCTCCCCTCTCTTAAGGTTGCCCCCTCGCGCTCCCCTTCCTTATCTCTCCTCTCTCTGTGTTCCGTCAGATGCGCCTTGCCCGTTTTTACAGGCTTCACTTGCACAGTGCGCATAACAAGTACGCCGTACACTGGCTATGCTCCCGATGCGCTGCATTTCAGTCACGGGGTAAAAGCTGCGAACAGCAGCGTATATCAAGTCAGGCGGGAGCAGTGAGCGCGACCGTGCCTTTAGCAAATTGGAGGCCGGCACTGCCGGCCGGCACTGTCGACCGGGCACTGCCCGCCCGACCCGGTTGACAAATAGAAGCGGATGTGGTATGATGCAATCAGCAAGGCCATAACCTACAGGAGGTGAAAACCATGATACGCTGCCCCTACTGCGGCGCGGAATATGAACAGGCACCGGAGCATTGCGCCGAATGCGGGATGCCGCTCGACAGCGAGCCGGATCTGTTCGCTGCTGCACTCGAACAGGAACGCCGCGCCGATGCCGCCGGAAAAGCCATGCAGAAGCGCTTCGCGGAGCGCTACGGCAATCTCCCCATGCTGACCGGCACGCAATCCGATGCGTCCGCTGCCGAAGCCGATGAACCCGTTCGCAGCAAAACCGGCACTGTCCTGACCGTCATTGCGGTCGCAGGCATCATTGCACTGAGCATTGCCGCCGTCATCGGGCTGTTCCGCGAAAAGCCGTCGCCGCCGGTTCAGATCGCCGCAGACAGCGGCTATGCGTTCTATGCCGCGGACGGCGCGCTCTATTTCCGCAATGAAGCCGCGCAGACCTCCTATCTGCTCTGCGAGGACTGGGCGTCCGCTTTCTCACTTTCGCATCCGGAAGCGATGATGCAGCTGAGTCCCGACGGCAGCCGTGTCTACTATCCGCGCAGCTTTTCCGAGGAAAGCGGTGTCTGCACGCTCGCCTGCCGTACACTCAGCAATATGGAGCAGGAGCAGACCGTCGCGTCCATATCGCTTTCCGGCTGGCTTTCAAGCATGAACTTTACATATTTTTCCGACGCGTATGATCCGTCGGACGAGCTGAGCTTGATGCAGCCCTATATCCTGCTCGGCAATTCGGTGTTCTATGTCAATACCGCGGGACAGCTTTGCCGGCAGTCTGCCGATGCCGCACAGAGCAGCGCCGCAGTCCTCGACCGGAATATCTGCCGTCTCTGGACGGCTCCGGAGGCGGATTCCGTTTTCTGGCTGCGCGGAGAGGAGGGAATGATGTGGACAAGCCGCTATACCGGAAGATGCAGCGCAATGGAAAATGCTCCGGCGCCCTGCACGCTGTTATACTGTTCGGAAACAGATGAGCCGTCGGAAATCGAGTTCCAGTCTCCGGCGATCACCTCATGGATGATCCCTCACACGGACAGCAGCCGCTACTTCTATTTCACCGGCTCCTATGAAGGCGAGATGATATCGCTCTTTCAGCTCGACCTGCAAAAACCACGGCTCTGTGAGCAGTTCGACAGCACCGAGCTTGCGGGGCCGCTCACGATGCCGCGTTTTCTTCAGGCATATCCGGACGGCTGCTGCTATTATATCATCCAGACAGAACACGGTGAACAGGCGGAGATCCGCTATTTCAAGCGGCAGCATGACCGCGTCTATCCGGTCTGCGCGGCCGATCCGGAGCAGGGCGATGAATATCTGGATATCTGCCGCGAGGCACCGTATTTTCTCATGCGCCGCGCTTCGGCATGGGAGCAGGCACTCTATCATGAATATACGCCGGCAGAGATCGAGATGACAGACTTCGGCAACGCGTTCGATCCGGTCTTCCGCATTGCGCCGCACGGACGGCTGCTCTCCTGTGCCCTTGCATACGATTCGCAGATCAGGCAGATGTATACGGGCGCGCTCTCCGGCGACCGGATCGTTATGCAGTCCATGCAGTCCTTTATGCCCAATGCTTCGATTTATGGACAGCCCGGCACTTCGCATTTCGTCATGGGATGGGAGCAGACGCTCTATTCGGAGGACGGCAATACAAGAGTTACGCAATTCGTAGGAAACTCCCTGCAAAGCCGCAGCGATTCGCTTTGGTTCACCGCAAAAACGGAGAATGCCAAATATTATCTCTACCGCAGCGAGGATACCACACTGCATCCGACCGATGTCATCGCGGACAATGTCGGGGATTTCATCGTGACCGGCGGAAAAGAGGCTTATGTGATCTCGAACGGAAAGCTGCTCCGGTGTACCGCTGTGCCGGATGCCGGAGAGGAATCCGACAGGCGTGTGCAGTCTGTCACGGCGGCAGAAAAAGCCGATACGCTTTACTGTGCCGGAAATCTGCCGAAAGGAGAGAGCGCAGCATGATCCGCGTCATCCGAACCGAAACGCTTGCGCAGCGCGCCGGTGTTTACTATATCCGCATTCAGGCAATGGCACGGAAATATCACATCACGCTGGAGCAGGAGTTTGATGCGCACGACACGCCCGATGCGCAGTATATCCTGCTGCTGGATGATGATTTCCCGGTCGCCTGCTGCCGGCTCTATCCGGAGAGCGCGGAGGACATCATGCTCGGGCGGGTGGTGGTACTGCCGGAATACCGCGGGCAGGGACTCGGCAGCCGCGCCGTACTGGAGGCGGAGCGCTGGGCAGCGGAGCAGGGATTCCGGACAGCCGTTCTCGAAAGCCGCACCGGAAAGACCGGCTTCTATGAAAAGCTCGGCTATTCAGCCGTAAGCAGTGCAGTCATTCACGGTGAGACCTTCGACTGCATCCGCATGACAAAAGCACTCATATAAACAAAGCCCCCGTCAGAAGAAAACTGACAGGGGCTTCTTTGAATACAAACCGGGATTTGGCGATGCTTCTAACGAAGCTATGTGGGGGCGCTGCCC
>CAMOOV010000006.1 GCA_946621745.1 uncultured Ruminococcus sp. | reverse complement strand
TGGATGACATCGCCGGAAGCGAAATGAGATTTCCCCAGACCGTAAAATAGGCGCGGCCAGCGCCGTAACAGCGACGAGACTGGTATGCTCCGCGAAACGGCGCCGTAGGGAAACGGCACCGGGCACTGCCCGGCGACAAACTCCGGTTTGTCTTAATAACCGCACATTTTTATTATTACGGAGGTGCAGCCATGAAAACAGAACCCATCGCACTGCAAGTCCCCTATGAAAAATTCTCGCTTGATGCACCGGAGCAGCCGGCCGTTCTGGAGCCGGTCACGCTGCCGCATTCGGATGAGAACGGCACAAAATCCCGCCCTGCGGTCATCATCTGTCCGGGCGGCGGCTACGATTTCTGCTCCGACCGCGAGGGCGTTCCGGTCGCACTGCGCTTTGCGGGCTATGCGGTGCAGGCCTTTGTCCTGTGGTATCACTGCAAGCGAGCGTTTCCCTCGGAGCTTGCGGAGCTGGCGGCGGCGGTGCAGTATGTCCGCACGCACGCCGCGGAATATGAGGTCGATCCGGAGCGGATCATGGTGCTGGGCTTCTCGGCGGGTGCACATCTCGCAGGCAGTCTCGCGGTTTACTGGAACCGTCCCCTGCTCGCGGATGTCTACGGCGCGGACTGCCGTCCGAACGGGCAGATCCTCTGCTATCCGGTCATCACGGCGGGCGAATTTGCCCACCGCGGCTCGATTGCGAATCTGATCGGCGCGGAGGATGCGGATCATTATGCAGATAATCCGAAGGCGGATGCCGTCTCGCTGGAAAAGCAGGTCTCCGCAGATACACCGCCCTGCTTCCTCTGGCATACGAGCGATGACAATGCGGTGCCGGTGCAGAATTCGGTTCTGTATATGAATGCGCTGGCGGCGGCGGGCGTTCCGTTTGAGGCGCATATCTATCCGCACGGCTCGCACGGTCTTTCCTTTGCGGATGAGACAACGGCAATGGGCGACTGGCATATGGTTCCGGTCTGTGCGCAGTGGTTCACGGACTGCATCGCGTGGATCCGGCGCTATTGCAGCTGAGCGGATGAAAGCAGCACGAAAGGAACGGTGGAAGCGCTATGATTCAGGATATTGCACCGAGCCGGCTGAATAACAGCTGGCAGGCAAAGCCGCTGCAGCCGGACAGCATCATGATGTGCTTCCGTGACGGCAGTCTTTCGGCAGCAATCACAGACGGTGAACTGCAATTTCCGCGCCTGCGGGACATCGGCGGTCAGGGCGAAACGGCAGTCTTTCTGTTTTCGGTCGATAACGAGGATTTCTTTCTTGCGGATGCCGCCGGACCTGACGGCTACATATATTATTCGATGCGGGAACTGCGCGACCGGTGCGCCGGCAAATATCTCTATGCGGCGTTCACAGCCTATCACCTGCATATCTGGTATACAGACAACCGGTATTGCGGTGTCTGCCGCGGCAGAATGCAGCATGATAAGGCCGAGCGCGCGCTGGTCTGTCCGGAATGCGGACACAAGGTCTATCCGCGCATCAATCCGGCCGTGATCGTCGGCGTCATCAGCCGCGGACGCATTCTCATCACCCGCTATCGCCGCGGCTATGCGCATAACGCACTGGTCGCGGGATTCACCGAGATCGGCGAAACACTGGAGGAGACCGTCGCCCGCGAGGTCATGGAGGAAGCCGGACTGCGCGTGCGGAATATCCGCTATTACAAGTCGCAGCCGTGGGGCATGGCACAGGATATCCTCATGGGATTCTTTTGCGAAGCGGACGGCGATGAGCCGATCAGAATGGATGACAATGAGTTGAAATCGGCAGTCTGGTGCAGACCGGAGGCGATTGAATTACAGCCGCAGCAGCACAGTCTCACAAATGAAATGATGCAGCTGTTCCGCGATACAAACGGACATCTGCCGCCGGAGATCTTCTCTCGCACACCCGATGTGCAGCAGGAAAGAACGCGCATTTATTTCACCCGCCACGGCGAAACGACTATGAATGCCGAAAATCATGTCAGCGGTGTCACGGACTGTGCGCTGACGGAAAACGGCATCATGCAGGCGAAGCAGCTTGCGGCGGTCTGTGCAGAGCAGGGCGATATCGACCTGATTCTCTGCTCTCCGCTGAAACGCGCCCGCAGGACTGCGGAGATCGTTGCTGCGCGAATCCATGCACCTGTCATAACGGATGCGCGTCTGCGTGAATGGGATTACGGCGCATATGAGGGACAGCCGCGCGGCGGATCCCCGGAATTTCAGGCAGCAAAGCGGGAATTCGGCGTGCGCATGAAGGACGGCGGTGAGTCGCTCCTACAGCTTGCACACCGCGTCTACAGCTGCATCGACGATATCCGGAGACAGTATGCAGGGATGACGGTTTTGTGCGTCTGTCACGGCGGGGTATGCCGCGCCGCCGAGACCTATTTCAAGGATATGACAACCGATGCATTTTCGCATTTCTTCATGGGAAACTGCGAACTGCGGCGGTATGAGCTATAAAGAACGCACCGCACAAAGTACGCCTGACGGCTTGGCAGCGCATCCGCCTGCATATTTTCATACAATCTGACGAATAATCTGGCTGCTTATCTGCACCGCCAGCTCTGAGCAGCATTGCCCTAAATAAAAAGTGAAGCCGGAACACTGCATCTGTTCCGGCTTTTGTATGGGCAGGATCCGATATGAGATCAGGCCGTGTAAGCAGGAGATAAGAATTACCTGAATCCATTGCGCTTTTCATAATAATGTGGTATAATATTGGTGTCCCAACTATCTCTTGAAGATATCTGCCTGTCTTTTTGCCGTGATACTGCGTTAGAAATCCTTGCGTCAGCAAGGCGGCGGCTTTCCGCCTTGTCTCACGACAAAAACCCTGCGCATCTATTCTTCAAGATTTCATTGGCACATCAATAATACAGTACGCTGCGGTGCCTTTCCGCACCGCAAAAGCTGCTTTCCCGTTATATAGAAAAGGAGACTACATCATGGCAATGCAGGATTATATCAGAGCACAAAAGCTCGGCGAGCGTCAGCATTATCTCGCCGGCACCGACGGCAGCTATCCCTATCTGCCGACGCTGGAGGACATTCTGCGCGGCACTGAGATCGGCGGCAGGATCCCGCTGGGACAGTTCGAGATCCCGATCTCTATGATCGCCGGAACCGCACAGGCTGAGCGGACAAATGCGTTTTCCTCCGGATTCATGCCGTTGCTGGACTATGAAACAGAATTCGGAAGCAAATGGTCGGCGCTCTATGACTCCGTGCAGGAGGTCGGCGTCAATGAACCGATTATCGTCTATGAATATTTGCAGAAATTCTATGTCGTCGAGGGAAACAAGCGCGTCAGCGTCTCGAAGTATAACGGCGCTGTCAGCATCCTCGCTTCGGTCACGCGGATCCTCCCGAAGGATCTTGATAATCCGAATTACCGCATCTACAAGGAATTTATCGAATTTTACCGCATCACCGGGATCTACGAGATCCAGATGAATCAGCCCGGCGAATTTCAGCGGCTGCTGCGCATCTTTGATCCGCAGGAAAATGACGCCGGGTCCGCTGAGCCGTGGAACGAAGATCTGCGGCGCGATGTCAAATTCCTCTATTCGATCTTTGAGGAGCATTATCTCAGCCGCAACGGACAACGGCTCCCGATCTCGACCGGCGATGCATTCCTGCGCTTTGCCGAGATCTACGGCGCAGACCGTCTGATCGGCCTGACCGCACTGGAGCTGCGCAAGCGCATCGACCGCATCTGGACAGAATTCCGCGTTCTCGCCGAGAAAAAGCCGGTCGAGCGCATCCTCGATCCGACCGCGGCCTCAAAGAAAATGTCCTTCACGAAGATGATCTCCTTCACCGCCGCGCCGGTGCTGCATATCGCATTCATTTATCCGAAGGATCCGGATAAATCCGCGTGGGTCTATAACCACGAGCTCGGCAAGCGGCATCTGGATGATACCTTCGGCAGTGCGATCACAACCGCATCCTACATCTGCGAGCCGGAGGAGGCGGAGGAAAAAATCGAAGAGGCGATCACCGGCGGCCATACGATGATCTTCACGACTTCACCGACCTTCCATGCGGCCAGTATGCGCATGGCGGTCGCACATCCGGAGATCATTCTGCTCAACTGCTCCATGAACAATTCCTACAAGCAGCTGCGCACCTATTATCTGCGGATCTATGAAGCGAAGTTCATCACCGGCATGATCGCCGGCTCGATGACCGGCAACAACCGCGTCGGCTATATCGCGGATTATCCGATCTACGGCACGCCCGCTTCGATCGGGGCATTCGCGCTCGGTGTCAAGATGGTGAATCCGCTTGCGATGGTCTATCTGGACTGGAATACGCTGAAGGATCACGATCCGGCGGTATTTTTCCGGCAGAAGGAGATCAGCCTGATCTCCGACCGCGATATCAGCGCGCCGCGGAATGCGGACACCGACTTCGGTCTTTACAGAAATTTCGACGGCGAACCCTTCCGGCTGGCGGCGCCGCTCTGGAACTGGAATTCGCTCTATGAATCACTTGTGCGTTCGGTGCTGATCGGTGCATGGAACAATGACAGTGCCGCGAATGCAACGCACGCACTGAATTATTACTGGGGAATGTCCTCCGGCGCGATCGACGTCGCCTGCTCCAGCAAGCTGCCGATCGGTACGCAGAAGCTCGTCGGGCTTGTCCAGCAGCAGATGACACGGAATGAATTCGATCCGTTCAGCGGGCCGGTCTACGATCAGAACGGCAAATGCCGGATCGACCGCGGCAAAACACTGACCGCTGACCAGATCGTCGCGATCGACTGGCTGCCGGATAATGTCATCGGCAGACTGCCGGCCGTCAGCGAGCTTCAGCCGCAGTATCAGGAATTCGCAAAATGGAACAGCATCCTGCCGCAGGACGGCAGCAGCGGAGCTGTCTGACGGATAAAACGAAAAAAGCGGGGAATAAAAAATGAAAATCATGGTGATGTCTGATCTCGAATCCAATTATATCTGGGATCACTATCAGCCCGGAATGTTCAAGGGGATCGACCTGATCCTTTCCGCGGGCGATCTCAATGCGCGGTATCTCACATTCGTGGAATCCATGTCCAATATGCCGCTGCTCTATATTCACGGCAACCACGACGGCCGCTACAGCGAAATCCCGCCGGAGGGCTGTCAGTGCATTGAGGATCAGATCTATATGCACGACGGCGTGCGCATTCTCGGCCTCGGAGGCTCCATGCGCTACAGCCACGGCAAGCATCAGTATTCTGAAAAAGAGATGCAGCGCCGCATCCGCCGACTGAAGCTGAAGCTCATGCGCACCGGCGGCTTCGATATCCTGCTGACGCATTCGCCGGTCGCAGGCTTTCATGATTCGGACGATCCCTGTCATCAGGGCTTCGAGGCCTTCGGCGAACTGCTCGAAAAATATCAGCCGAAATACTTCATACACGGCCATGTCCATATGAACTACGGTCTCCGCACCCCGCGGCTCTCGCTCCGGCAGAATACCGTTGTCATCAACGCATTCCGCACCTACACATTCGATTACGACGATCCGGCGGTTCTGGAGGAAGCGCGTAAAATCACCGAATAATGCATCACCATGCACAAAATTGAGATTTGCATTTCTGTTGATTTCACAAAATATTGCTGAAAACTTGCAATCTTGCCGCAAATATGTTATAATTCATGACACAAGCATCCGAAAGCGGACTGCCTGTGCATCAGCAACAGGAGGAGCATCTTATGACCGATCAGGAGCTGCAAGCCAAAAAGGAAGAATTTCTCAGCATCTGGGATGCCTGCGTTAAGCGGCCGGGAGCCGAACGCCTGCGGGAATACCTGCTCTCCGATGCAAGCGATTTCTTTACTGCCCCCGCCAGTACGCGCTATCACGGCGCCTATGCCGGCGGCCTGCTTGAGCATTCGCTGAATGTCTATCACAATCTCAAGGCCTATCTCGAAAGAGACCGCTGCCGCGAGGTCTACGGCATAAAGGAATACTCCGAGGAAACAATCGCAGTCTGTGCGCTGCTGCACGACCTCTGCAAGATGAATTTCTATACCGTCGATTACCGCAACGCCAAAAACGAAAAAGGCGTATGGGAAAAGGTTCCGTTCTACAAGATCGAGGACAGACTGCCCTACGGTCACGGTGAGAAATCCGTTCTGATGATCCAGTTCTTCATGCATCTGCGCACGGAGGAAGCAATGGCGATCCGCTGGCATATGGGCTTTTCCGGCCCGGAGGATCAGAATACGATCGGCCGTGCACTGGAAATGTATCCGCTCGCTTTCGCGCTCCATGTCGCCGATATGGAAGCGACCTATTTTCTGGAGGGAAGCGTAGGGGCTTCGGGGAAATGAGACAACTATAATACCAAAGGAGCTATGACAATGTCCTGGGAACAATCTGCACTTTTCTATCACATCTATCCGCTCGGCCTTTGCGGCGCGCCGTGGGAAAATCCCGGCGGAGAGCCGGTCAGCCGGATCAACTGCATCCATGACTGGATACCGCATCTCAAAAGGATGCACGTCAATGCCGTTTATTTCGGCCCGCTCTGGGAATCCGGCACACACGGCTACGATACCCATGATTACACCGTGCTCGACCGCAGACTCGGCACGAATGAGGATTTCGCAAGGCTCTGCGATGCGCTCCATGCAAACGGCATCCGCATTGTCGTGGACGGCGTGTTCAATCATGTCGGCAGAGGCTTCTTCGCCTTTCAGGATGTCCTGCGCAACGGGCAGAACTCCCCGTATTGCAGCTGGTTCTGCAATCTCTGGTTCGGCAATTCCAACCGCTTCGGCGATCCGTTCTCCTATGAATCGTGGCACGGCTGCGAAGAGCTGGTCAAGCTGAATCTGCGCAATAACGATGTCGTCAACTATCTGGAAAACGCGATCATCGGCTGGATGGATCAGTTCCACATCGACGGCATCCGCTTCGATGCCGCGGACTGCATCGACCACGATTTCTTCCGCCGCATCCGGCATACGATCAAGAGCCGCAATCCCGATTGCTGGCTCATGGGCGAGCTGATCCACGGAAACTACGCGCAGTTTGCGAATCCGGATATGCTCGATTCCTCGACGAATTACGAATGCTGGAAGGGCATCTGGTCGTCGCATAACGACAAGAACTATTTCGAGATCAACTATGCAATGAACCGTCAGAAGGATATTTATCCGAATCTGATGCTCTATAATTTCGCGGATAATCACGATGTTGCGCGTCTGGCATCACAGCTGCGCGACAGCCGTCATCTGCCGCTCGTTTACGCACTGCTCTATGCAATGCCCGGTATCCCGTCCGTCTATTACGGCTCGGAATTCGGCATCAAGGGCGAGAAGCAGCAGGGCTCGGATGCCAATCTCCGTCCGGCGCTGAACATCGCCGATATGCATCCGGAGGACAATCCGCTGACGAAATACCTCTACCGTCTCGGCGCAGCCTATGCGCTGAAGGATGCGCTGCATACCGGCAGCTTCAACACGGTCGAGGTACGCAATCAGCAGCTCGAATTCCGCCGCGGCGAGGGCGACGGTGCCGTCTATTGCGTGCTGAACCTCAGCGATCAGCCGAGCGGGATGCCGCTGCCGATCGGCGGGGACGGCTGGTATGATCTGATCTCCGGAGAGGCCGTTCCGGCGACGGGCGGCGTCAATGTCCCCGCATTCACGGCAATGTGGATCGCAAAGGCATCGCCGGAGGAGCTGAAAAAGCTGACGGACGATACCGTCACGGCAGCCGCCGTTCCGGAAACAGTCTCCGCACCGGAGCCGGAAATGCCGGCAGCCGTCGAGCCGCCGCAGACCGTGCCGGAGGAGCCGGCAAAGTCTGCCGAAATGACGGCGGCGGAGCTGGTCTGGAAGCTGGCGCTGCTGGATCGCTGCATGACGCGTGAAAAGCTGACCGAAGCCTTCGGCAGAGAACCGCTCGACAAGCAGGACGGCAGCAATGTTGTATATGAATATCAGTTTGACGGCGGCGTTTCGCTGCGGCTCTGGGGCGATCCGGTGCTGCGCGCTGCCTTGCAGTACGGCGACCGCGCATTCGAGATCGTGCTGTAAGCGCCGGACGGACTGAACGGTGTCAGGAGGTGTGCCATGCGGACAATGGGAAATATTCTCTGGCTGCTCTGCGGCGGTCTGTTCAGCGGACTGGGCTGGATTATCGCAGGCGTATTGTGGTGCGCAACGATCATCGGCATACCGGTGGGTGTGCAGTGCTTCAAGCTCTCCAAGATCTCGTTCATGCCCTTCGGCAAGGAGATCGTCAGTCACGGGGGAGCGGTGTCCTGTCTGGTCAACGCCGTCTGGCTGCTGGTAACCGGACTGGAAATGGCTTTTGCCAATTTCGTTGTCGGCTGTGTTCTCTGTATTACGATTATCGGCATTCCGTTCGGCAAGCAGTTTTTCAAGATCGCTGAGTTGGCGCTTGCGCCGTTCGGCAAGGAGGTCCGCGACAA
This sequence comes from uncultured Ruminococcus sp., assembly GCA_946621745.1. Classification (GTDB taxonomy): domain Bacteria; phylum Bacillota; class Clostridia; order Oscillospirales; family Ruminococcaceae; genus Firm-04. The sequence continues at coordinate 28,546 of CAMOOV010000006.1, read as the reverse complement.
AACATAACGCAGGGGGAAAGACGCCGCGGCATTTCGGATGCTGCGGCGTCTTCGTAATCAGATACAATCGCACAGTAAATGGATGCAAAAGCGATTTCGGAACGGTCTGCCGATATGCTATAATCAAAACAGATAAGCGGAAAACCGCAGGCTGCACGGGGAATTGCAGAATATAGGGGTAGGATTATGAAAATAAAAAAGCTGTTGGCCGCTGTTTCCGCAGCGGCCGTTCTTTTATCGTGCGGGACACTGATCCCGCAGATGCCGGCGGATGCCGCGGAGACCGTCGCCTTTTCCGGCATTCAGGGGCTGCCGTTTGACGGCGATCCGTTCAAGGGCGTGGATGTTTCCTCGGTGACTGCACTGGAGGACAGCGGTGTCCGGTTCTATGATGCTTCCGGCAGAGAGCAGGATATTTTTGTGACGCTGGCAGATGCCGGTGTCAATACAGTGCGCATCCGCATCTGGAATGATCCGACTGCATCGGGCAGCGGTGCGACCTACGGCGGCGGTGCGAATGATGTGCAGCAGGCTGTCCGGATTGCAGAGCGCTGCGCGGCGGCGGGGCTGAAGCTGCTGCTGGATTTCCATTATTCCGATTTCTGGGCGGATCCGGCAAAGCAGCGTGCGCCGAAGGCATGGGAACACTATTCCACAGCGCAGAAGGCCGATGCCATTACGAAATTCACCGCAGATACGCTGAAAACGATCCGTGATACCGGCGCAGAGATCGCAATGGTGCAGATCGGCAATGAGACAACGACCGGTATGTGCGGCGTGCATCTTGCGGATGGAAACTGGAGCGAGGACAAATGGCGCGAGCTGGCTTCTCTCTGGAATGCCGGTGCAAAGGCCGTGCGCGGCTTTGACCGCAATATTCTGATCGCACTGCATTTCACGAATCCGGAGAAATCCTCCAATATGGCGTATATTGCAAAAATGCTCGCGCAGACAAAGGTGGACTACGATGTCTTTGCGACATCCTATTATCCGTACTGGCACGGCACCTTGCAGAATCTCACGCAGGTTCTGAGCGATATTGCCGGAGCATACCACAAAAAGGTGCTGGTCGCTGAGACCTCGTGGGCATATAACTATGAGAATACCGATTTCGGCGGAAATACGATCAGCGAGGCCTCGCAGCTCGGCGATTATGTCAGCTATCCGGTCAGCACAGCCGGACAGACGGCGTTCCTGACCGATCTGTTCCGCGCAGTCGCGGCAGTGCCGGACGGCGCAGGCATCGGCGTATTCTACTGGGAACCCGCATGGCTCGGACTCTCCGGCGATTATCAGACGGTCAGCGGGCTGTGGAACAAATACGGCGCAGGCTGGGCGACCGATGCGGCACAGGAATTCGATCCGGATGCGAAGTACGCAGGCGGCAGCTCCGTCGAAAATCAGGCGCTCTTTGATAAAAACGGCAGACCGCTCGATTCGCTCTATGTGTTCCGGAATATCCGCGGAGCAGACGGCGGCAGAGATCCGCATAAGGGCAAAAATCTGATCGGCAATCCCGGCTTTGAGCATGACGGCGGCTGGTCGGCGCAGCCTGACGGATGGGAGCTGCACGGTACGGCGGGCGGACATTTCGATGTGCGCGCCGAGGATGCGCACGGCGGCGGCTATGCGCTGCACTGGTATTCGGAGGCGCCGTTCTCCGGCAGCACGGCATCGACGCAGATCACGGTCACCGAATCCGGCAGATACCGTGCGGCCGTGACCTTGCAGGCGGATGAATCCACGGAATATGAGATCACGCTGAGCGCGGGCAGCCGGAAAGAAACGGCTTCCGGCAGGGGCAGCGGCTGGGAGAACTGGCAGACACCGGCTGTCGAAATGGATCTGGCGGCGGGCGAGACCGTCCGGATGACGGTTTCCGTTTCGGGCGGCGCGGGCGCATTCGGTTCGGTCGATGACTGCGAGATCATCCTGACCGAAACGCCTGCCGTGACAACAACAGCCGTGCCGGCCACAACAACAACCGTCACGGAAACCACAACCACAGAAACGGAACCGATTGCAACCACGCTTTGGGGCGATGCGGATTGCAGCGGCGATACGGATGTTTCGGATACGGTGCTGATCGCACGGTATGCGGCAGAGGACGGTGATGCGGTCATTACCGCCCAGGGCAAGGCGAACGGCGATGTCAACGGCGATCACCGTCTGGACAGCGATGACTGCACTGTGATTCTGCGGCGCATCGCGAAGCTGATCTGAGAATATGCAATCGAAAAATGCATCCCGACCGTGTATGCAGCGGCCGGGATGCTTCATTTTTCAGCGATTCTCAAAAAGCCATGAAAAAAGCACCCCGAAAATCGGAGTGCCTTTTAAGGCGCGAACCAGATTTGAACTGGTGATCACGGTGTTGCAGACCATTGCCTTACCACTTGGCTATCGCGCCGTATAAAAAAGAAGCGGATTACGGGGCTCGAACCCGCTACCTCCACCTTGGCAAGGTGGCGCTCTACCAGATGAGCTAAATCCGCATAATAAGCGACCTGGATGGGACTCGAACCCACGACCTCCGCCGTGACAGGGCGGCGTTCTAACCAACTGAACTACCAGGCCAGATGGAAACTACAGGGCTCGAACCTGTGACCCTCTGCTTGTAAGGCAGATGCTCTCCCAGCTGAGCTAAGCTTCCGAACAGCGCTGCAATTACAGCGCCCTATTATTATAACCGATAAATCCGGATTTGTCAAGTAGTTTCCATATATTTTTATATTTAATTTTACTCATCGTCCGCAGCGGCAGCTTTCTCCTTTTCATCAGCCATCTGTGAGATCTCCTGCGGCGTGAATTTATATTTCTTCGTACAGAAATGGCAGCAAACCTCGATCTCCGGCATTTCGGCAGCCATTTCGCGCAGCGTCGGGATATCCAGTGCGCGGAGCATACGGGCGGTGCGCTCGCGGGAGCAGTCGCAGGCGTATGCGGGCTCGGATTCGTCGAGCTTTTCGGGTGCAAGGCCGTGCAGCAGCTTCTGCGCGATATCGTCGGCGGTCATGCCGTCCGTGAGCATGGCGGTCACGCTCGTGACATCGCGAAGATTCTCCTCCAGCTGTGCGATATCCTTTTCCGGCGCAAAGGGCAGAAGCTGGATCAGATAGCCGCCCGCCGCCGCAACGGTCAGATCGGGATTGACCAGTACGCCGAGACCGCAGGCGCTCGGCACCTGCTCGCTGTCCGCAAAATACTGCGTCACATCCTCGGCGATCTCGCCGGAAACGAGCGCGGTCTGTCCGGAGTACGGCTCCTTGAGGCCGATATCCTTGATGACAAACCGGGTTCCGTCCGTGCCGACAGCGCCCGCGACATCGAGCTTGCCCTTTGCATTGAGCGGCAGCTCAACCAGCGGATTATCGACATAGCTTTTGACATTGCCGAGATCATCGGCAACCGCCAGCAGGATCCCGGCAGGGCCGCCGCCGTCGATGCGGACGGTCACGGTATCGCCGGGATTTTTCAGCGTATAGCCGATCAGCGATGCGGCCATGGAAAGTCTGCCGAGCGCGGCCGTGCAGACAGCAGAGGTTTTATGGATGCGCTCCATTTCGCGGCACATTTCCGTGCCGTCCAGCACAGCGCAGACGACTGCGCCGTCGCCAGAGAGCCAGCGTTTGAGGATGCCTTTCATAGATATGCTCCTTACAGCTCCGGAGATTGTCAATCCGGAGAAATTGTGATATAATACAATATAGAAGGGATGTGGTCATCATGGATATGATAGAAATCCGTCAGCTTGACAGCCGGCAGCTTTCCGCCGTCTATCAGGATTATATGATACACGATTTTCATGCGGCAGAGCTGAAGCCGCTCCGGATGATGCTCGATGCGATCGCCCGCGGGGAATACATCTGTCTCGGCTGTTTTAGGCAGGAGACACTCTGCGGCTATGCGATGCTCGTGCAGGTCGGAGCGGATCTGCTGCTCGATTATTTTGCGGTGATCGGAAAATTCCGCGATTCCGGGATCGGCAGCCGCTTTCTGGGGATGCTGCGCGGACAGTTCGCCGATGCGGATTCCCTCCTGATCGAATCGGAGAATCCGGATTATATGGAAAACGATGCGGAGCGGCAGACCGCGGAGCGCCGTCTGCGGTTTTATGCGCGCTGCGGCTGTCAGGATACCGGCGTGACCGCGCAGGTCTTCGGCGTGGAATACCGGATTCTGGAGCTGCCTGTGGGAAAGCTGCATTCACAGGATGAGATCCGTGCGGTCTATGCAAAGCTCTATCACAGCTTTCTCTCGGCGCCGCGCTATAACCGGCATATGCTGCTGCGCTGATATCATTCCGGCATCTGCTGCCCGCCGGATGCGCGCGCAATATACAAAAGCCGCTGTGTCTCCGGCACGGGCGCAGAATAGCTGTCGCCGTCCAGCACCTCCAGCAGCGTAAAGCCGGTCTCATGCAGCAGTGCTTCGATCTGTGCAGGCTGCCAGATATGCTCGGAGAATTCCTCGGTGCTGCGGCGGTATTTTCCGTCCGCGAGCTGCTCAAAGAAATCCAGCCGGATCTGCACCGGATAATCCGGCGCACGGTCTTCACAGTGATTCTGCCAGACGCAGAATGCCTCCGGCAGATCGAATGCAAAGCACTGCTCCGCGAGTACGCAGCGGTGCTTGTATTCCGTATTCAGGTCGAATAAAAAGAGGGCACCTGCATTGGAAAAAAGGTTGACGCGCTCCATTGTCCGGCGGACATCCGAAAGCTGCGGCAGATGATTCAGACTGTCCAGCGCACAGACAGTCACGCTGATGCAGCCGAACAGATCCAGCCGCCGCATATCCTGTTTCAGATACTGGATCGGCAGGCCGGAATCATATTTTTTATCCAGCGCCTCGCTGAGCATTTCCTCCGAGCTGTCGATGCCGATGACATCCCAGCCGCGGCGGGCAAATTCCTCTGAGAGCGCACCTGTCCCGCAGGCGAGATCCAGCAGGATGCGGTCGGGCATATCCGGCTGCTCCCATTTTGCGATCAGGCGGCAGAGCGCCTCTGCCCGCGCCGCATAAGCGACATTTTCCGTCAGGGCATCGTAATACTGCGCGAAAACGCCGTAGGAAGGCGTCATTCCGCGGATTCCTCTTTCTGCTTTTTCAGGCGGTCAAAGACGATCGCATAGCCGCCGGAGCTGACCATGCTCAGGGAACGGTTGACGCGGCTGATCGTTGCGGTGCTGGTGCCGGTCTTCTCGACGATCTCGGCATAGCGGTAATCCTCCGAGAGCAGCTTCGCGATCTGGTAGCGCTGCGCGATCGCAACAAGCTCCTGCGGGGTGCAGAGATCCTGCATGAACATCGCAATCTCCTCAGGCGTATTCAAAACGGCAAATGCCTCGTAAAGGTCTTTCAGATGCGCTTCGTCCATTGGCTTGAACATATTGATCGTGCCTCCTTTTATGTGTTTGCGGTTTGTACTTCTATTTTAACACATTAGTCCGTAAAAGTAAAGTCCTTTTCTGCATTTTTACACATTTTCGGAAAGATTATGAAAAACGGCGCGTTTGCATATAAGCAGTCTCTGCCGCACGGCAAAAATACTATTTCACATCAAAGCTGCCGAGGAAACGCATACTGAGCCGGGTATCTTCGGCCAGCTTCACATACTGCTCATAGGAGCAGCCGGCGCACTCTATCACATATTGATATTCTCCGAGCACGGTCTTTTTCGGCCGGTCGTGCAGTGCGATCAGTCTGATACCCTGTTCATTGATTGCAGTCATCAGTGCCGGCAGATCAGCAGCATTGCCGTCTGCAATAAAGGCGATCCGGGCCGCCGCGGCCGTAGGAGGCTGCTGCGCCGACAGAACATAAAACCGTGTTTTGTTGCTGTCGTTGTTCTGTATACCGGCAGCAAGGATCTCAAGTCCGTAGACATCGGCACAGGCCGCTGATGCGATCGCGCCGCAGGTCGGATCTCCTCCCTCAGAGACCATTTTCGCACCCTCGGCGGTGCTTGCTGCTTCTTTGATCTCTGCCTCCGGCAGATTGGCCTCCAGCCACTCCTTGCCCTGCGCAATGCCCTGCTTATGAGAGTAGACCGTCCTGATATCAGAGATTTTTGTTCCCGGCATTACCAGCAGATTCTGATTGATAGGCAGCTCAACCTCGCCCACTACAGACACGCCGGGATTGCTGATCAGTATGTCGATATAGTCAGTGACCGCACCGCCGATTGTATTCTCCTGCGGGATCACTGCAAAGCTGCTTTCCGCCTTGACCAGCGTGTCCACAGCGTCGCCCACAGTTTCGCACGGCAGATAGCTGCCCTTCCCGTCAAAGAAAACGCCGCAGGCCTCCTGCGTATAGGTTCCCTCCGGTCCAAGATAGCTGATCCGGGCTTCCTTTGCCGATGTATCGGCCTTTATTTCAGGCAGTATGGTGCCCTGTACCACACCGGCAGAGGAAGCCTCTGCTGATGATGAAGCGGTCTGTCCTGCGGTATTTCCGCAGCCTGTAAGCAGCATAGCTGCGGCTGCAGCTGCGAGAATGATCTGTCTTATCATAAGGATACCCCCGTATCGTGATTGTCTTATTATATCATATTCTTATAAAAAACGCAATGGATTCAAACGGTTCACAATTCGTGTTTTCTCAGTCCAATGCCGATATCAGTCACTTGGCTGAAGCCGCGATCAGCAGTGTGAATGCGTTGCATTGGGGCTGAAAGTGTTACCGTGCCTTTCGCAAACCGTGCCGAAGGAAACGGTACCGGTACTTGACAGACCGGCGTTTTTTTACTATAATAGGAGTATCGCGGCCCAGCTGCCGCAATTCAGATTCAGGAGGATTGTTCGCTATGGAACTCGAAACCAAATGCCTGCACGCCGGCTATACCCCCGGCAACGGCGATCCGCGCGTCGTGCCCATCGTTCAGAGCACGACCTATACCTTTGATTCTACTGCGCATATCGCAGCACTCTTTGATCTTCCGACAGAGCCGATGTATTCCCGCTTTGCGAATCCGACCGTCGATGCCGTTGAAAAGAAGATCGCGGCACTGGAGGGCGGCGTCGCAGCGATGTGTACCACCAGCGGACAGGCGGCCAATCTGCTCGCCGTACTGAATATCTGCTCCGCAGGCGACAGCTTTATCTCGACCGGCACGATCTACGGCGGCACGGTCAACCTTTTCTCCACAACGCTCAAGCGTCTCGGCATTGAGTGCATCTTCGTCGATCAGGAGGCTTCCCGTGAGGAGCTGCAAAAGGCGATCAAGCCGAATACCCGCTGCGTCTTCGGTGAAACGCTCGCAAATCCGGCGCTCTCCGTCCTTGATATCAAAAAGTTCGCGGATTTTGCCCATGACAACGGTCTGCCGCTCATCGTGGACAACACCTTCCCGACACCGATTCTCTGCCGTCCGAAGGAATTCGGCGCGGATATCATCACGCATTCCACCACAAAATATATGGACGGCCATGCCGTGCAGGGCGGCGGCGTGATCGTGGACTGCGGCACATTCCCGTGGGACAACGGCAAATTCCCGGAGTTCACCGAGCCGGATGAGAGCTATCACGGCGTTCGCTATGTTGCACAGTTCGGCGAAATGGCATATATCATCAAGTGCAGAATGCAGCTGATGCGCGATTTCGGCTGCTATCCGAGCGCGACGGCGGCATTCTATCTCAACCTCGGTCTGGAGACGCTCGCCGTCCGCATGAAGCAGTACTGCATCAATGCGCAGAAGGTCGCGGAATATCTGCTGAGCCGTCCGGAGGTCGAGTCGGTCAGCTATCCGGGACTCAAGGATGATCCCTATTATGACCGCGCAAAGACCTATCTCCCGGACGGTTGCAGCGGTGTCATTTCGTTCGTCATCAAGGGCGGCAGAAATACCGCAATGAACTGGATGGATTCACTGAAGCTCGCCTCGAATGTGGTACACGTTGCGGATATCCGTACCTGTGTCCTGCATCCGGCATCGGAAACGCACCGTCAGCTGACAGACGAGCAGCTCATTGCCGCGGGCATCAATGCGGGCATGATCCGGCTTTCCGTCGGTCTTGAAAATGTGGACGATATCATTGCGGATATCGCACAGGCCTTCGATGCAGTCAAATAAGCAAAAACAGCAGTGCCGTCCGTTCGGGCGGTACTGCTTCTGCTTTCTCATGTTGAGACGGATATAATTTGCAGGTCCGCATAGATGTTTTTGTGCATACTAACAGAAAATTCGCTTTTTACTTTCTTTTTTCACATTTTTTTGGTATGATATCATTAGTTATAGTATAGATACCGGGAGAAAGGAGCGATCAGGATCATGGGCGAATCCAATCAGCCGGGCAGCGGCAGCGCCCCGAAAAAGAAAAACGGCAAGCAGCTCAGCCAGACAAAGCAGATCATTCTTATGGCTGTGGCAGTGCTGTTCTGTGCCGTACTGATCACATGGACCGTTCTGCTGATGCGGGAACGGCTTGCGGAAAACAATCAGAACACAAATGAAATTTCGCGTTCGGATCTCGCGGAAATGACCGGCGCAATGACAACCGTGACCACACAGACTGATGCAGGTCCGGCAGAATTCACGGAGGCCGCTACCACATCCGATACAGGTACGACCGATGCCTCATCCACAGCCACATCCGCGCTGACTAACGCAACGGCACCGGCGGCCATTACCGTACAGCCCTCGAACTTCAGCAAGGTCACCGGCAACGGCAAAACGACTGCCCGCGGCGGACAGACCACGCAGGCCGGTCAGACGACCTCTACAACGACAACTGCGGCCGCAGCGGCTCCGGTCGTCCAGCCGACCGATCAGCCGGCAGAGGGACAGATCGGCTATAACAAGCTGCTCGCACTCTATCTTGCCGCCTCGCAGAACGGCTCTGCCTATTTCGTCGATGCACAGGGCAGTTCGCAGCCGACTGTCATTCTGCACAGCAGCGGCGGCTACTATGCCGCATCTCCGGCAGATGATTTCAGCACCCGCAACCGTCTCGGCGGAACAGGCGATGCCTCCGAGCATCCGTGGCAGACCGGGTCCGGCTTCAATTTCATGCAGTATGACGCAGGCAGCCGGTTCATCTATTATGCATCGCAGGGCAATAATTACCAGATCCTCGGCTATTATGATACGGCGACCTGTGAGAATGTCTGGGCGCGCCTGCACTATTATCAGCTCGGTGTGGAATGGCAGACGGAATATCATGTTCACTATTCCCACCGGACAGACCGCGCAGACGGCACACAGACCGAGCTTCAGTTCGGCACCTGCGCGGCATCTGGGCTGTATCAGGTTCCGCTCGACTTTGAGCATATTCTGGATACAGAGCTGCAAAGCCGCGGAATGTCGATCGGCAGCTGGGCTTCGTATGCCGAAATGCAGCCAAACAGTGCAGCGGATTCGCAGGCGCTCAGAAGCAAAGCAGGCAGCTATAACAGCAGCTTTACGGCGGCGGCAGGCGAGACCTATGCCGTTGTCACGGAAAGCAATGCAGCCCTTTCGGAAACGGCCGGCGGTGCAGCCTTCGCAATGCTCCCCGCAGGTGCAATCGTCGGCATCGGCACGGATGCACTCCCGCTGAACGGCGGCGCCGTTTCGGTGCGTGCGGTCGTCAACGGGGAGACCTTGAACGGCTTTATGAACAGCGCACAGCTTCTCGCCTGGAGCGCTCCGTAAAAAAGAAACATCAGCCATAGAATTTATGACCGCTGTCATAGATGCTGTGGCTGTTTTTCTGCCGCGTCCCGTTCAGCAGATAACAGTCAGCCGCCCGGTACACAAATGCACCGGGCGGCTTTTTTGCTGCCGTATTTACTCTATGCCGATCACAACGGCGGAATTGTTTTCTGTCTTCTCTGCGCCGTTTACGGAGACATAATCCCGCATCTGCCGCAGCCAGTCCTTGACATTCTCAGCGTGCGCCAGATAATAGCACATTTCCTGCTCCGTGATATGCTCCCAGAAGCCGTCCGAGCAGAGCAGAAAGCGGTCGCCGCTCCGGAATTCCAGATGATGTGTGTCGATCTGCAATTCTTCTGCCATGCCGACAGCCCGGACCAGACTGCTGCGGTCCGAGATGTTCCGGATCTGCTCCGCCCGGAGATCTCCGAGCATTACCGCAATCTGTGCCGTACTGTGATCGACCGACTGAAAAATGATCTGATCGCCGCGGAACTGATAGATCCGCGTATCTCCGACATTCGCCGCAACCGCACACTTCTGATCGAACCAGAGCAGCGCGATCGTTGACTGCCGCCGCACGCCGTCCTGCTGCGTGGCCATGATCTTTGCATTTGCACTGCGGATCGCATTGCAAACGCTGACCTCACTGATCGGCTTGTTTTGCAGGTCGGCGTTCACGGAAGCGATCACGCAGCGGGATGCTTCCGCGCCCCCGCCGTGACCGCCGAGCCCGTCCGCGACCAGCGCAAGCACAGAGTTTCCGAATTCCAGAACGGAAACAGAATCTTCATTCATTTCCCGGTTTCCCTGTGCGGAATAATAAGCAAGTTTTGTCTGCATGACAGCTCCTCCGTTTGATTTGAATTACTTCTGCTGTGTACTGTGTGCCGCGTTATGAGATCAGCTGCTCCCATGTTGTCGGCTTGCCTGCGATCGTGTTTTCCGTGTAATAGATCAGAATGAACTGTGCATCTGCAACGCCGACCTTGCCGTCGCCGTCCACATCCGCTGCCTTCGCTGCTGCTTCCGGCAGATCGACCTTGCCGGTACCCAGACTGTCGGTATACGCAATAAGGACCATTTGCGCGTCCTTGTTCGTGACAGCGCCGTCACCGTCTGCATCGCCTTTCAGCACATCCTGTGTATCGCCGTCTTCTGTGAGCGTTGTCTCATACTTTCCGTCCCGATCGGTATCGACCGCAATACCGATCGTGTTTTCGTCGATCTCATAGATCAGCGCAGATTTGTAATTCGTCGAGAAGGTTTTCTCAGCGGTCACATCATTGTTCTGCATCTTTACGCTGACATTCTTCAGCTGATCCGCCTGAAGGATCCAGCCCTTCTGATCCTGTTCCGGCGAAAGCAGAATGGTTCCGCCGTCCGTACCGGAGATTGTTGCCGTATGCCAGTCTGTCTCATGATGTCCTTCATCCAGCACCATCGAAAGCTCATAGCTGCCGGATGCATTTTCGCACTCGACTCTTGCCGCCGGGCTGACCGTTACTCTCTGTGCCGAATCCGCCTTTGCATGGAGCAGGCAGAATTCGTATTCCATCGAAACATCCATTGCCTCCGGCTTATCGACCTGCACAAAATAGCAGAGATCGCTGTCCATCGTCGCCTGAAGCTCGCCGGTCTCCTCATCCGCAAGGAAGCTGGCGGAGAACTGGATATCGCCGTCCTCCTCGCCGCCGTAGAAGGCGCCGTCATAGGGATCGGGTGCCGTGCCGAATTCCGTCCGGTTGTTCATCGGGACAAGGCTCATGCAGGCGTGCGAATACTCATAATCCGGAATCGTTTCAACACCGTCCTCATTGCCGAGGAACAGACCGTGATAATTCATCAGGTCGGACTCGGTGCAGACAAGGCTGATGACACCCTTCCGGTGCGCAGAGAGATTCATGATCGCGAGCTTTTCATATTCCGACTGCTCCTCCGTATTCGGGATGCACCATGTCCATGTCTTGGTATTGACGAACATATCATAGACCTCGGAGCTGGTCAGGGAGAGATTATCGTAGATGCGGATGCGCGTGTCATACTGGAAGCGCTCGTTGCTGCTGATCGTCAGGATGCCCGTTCCGGACACGATGTCGTATGCGACAACGGCATGGCCGAATTTTTCATCCTTCTGTCCGGTGTAGGTATAACCGAGCAATGCCGGCTTGCCCTGCTTCAGGGATTCGATCAGCGGGCGGAGCTTCTTTTCATCATTCATACGCTCGGTCGTGCGGATGCTCTGCGCCATCACCTTGGTGTACTGGAGCATCTGATAATAATTGATCGCGGAGCGCGTGCGGTCATTCAGATTCCCCTCATTGATCTCGGCAAGGCTGTCCGTGCCGCCGACGAGCTGCTCCGGCGCAAAGAATCCGTAATATTGCAGGATCGAGGTGACCGACATACCGTAGCAGGAGCCCTTCGTGCGCTTCGACAGAACATCGGTGATCTTTGCAGCCTCCGTATTGCTCAGGCGCGAGAACAGCGTTGCTTTGTCCTCCTCGGAGATCATGTACAGATAGCCGTTGCTGCCCGGATCACGGATGCCGAGATTCTTGCGGTTATTGATAAAGCCCCAGTCGTTGTAGCCGCGGAGATACGCCTTGATCGGATCGGGCGCAGTGGTTGTCGTGGTTACGGTCGTAGTGGTTGTATCCGTTGTCGTAACAGTCGTTGACAGCGTTGTGGTTGTAACAGGCTTTGCTGTTGTTGTGGTGGTTGTTACCGGCTGAACCGGCACCTGCGGCGCGGTCGTTTCCGCTCCGGACGGACGCGGTGCGCCGCCGACTGACAGGCGGTAGAGATAGCAGTCGCCGTTCGAGAGCGTGAGCGCGATCTCACAGTAGCCGTATGCCATACCGATGATCGTGAGCAGCCTGCCGCCGGGACCGACATTCGTCATTGCAACGGAATTGTCTGTGAGCGCAACATTCTTTATGGTGAGTGTTGCGTCCTCCGGCTCAAACGACTGCGAGCCCATGACGGACAGCGAAATATCGTATATGCCCTTATACTGAACGGACGGCGCAGCCGCCGTTGTCACGGTGGTGGTCGCCGGGGTTGTCACCGGAGCGGTCGTTGTCGTGGTGGTAGTTGTTGTCGTGGTAGTTGTTGTCGTGGTAGTTGTTGTCGTGGTAGTTGTTGTCGTGGTGGTTGTTGTCGTGGTGGTAGTTGTCGTTGTTGTGGTAGTTGTCGTGGTGGTTGTTGTCGTTGTTGTGGTAGTTGTCGTGGTGGTTGTGGTGGTTGTTGCGGCGTCCTCTGCCGGATTGTATTCTTTCACCGGCGCCGCCTCATACTGATTTGCATAGACTGCATTGATAATCAGCGGTGTGTGCGAATCGCCGCAGAGACTCCAGATCTTGACCAATCCCGGATATTCAGCGCTTTTCCCGTTATAATTCAGGTCAAGCCCGTCGAAATTCAGCGTGACGGAATAGGTCTTGCCCTTTTCCGCATGGTAGAATTCGCCGATCGGATCATTCGGATCTTCCTTTTCGTCATACCATACCCATTTGTCCGCAGTGCCGTCCCATTCCGCCCAGTAGGGATCCCGCATCGGGTTCACGCCTGCGCCCAGCATTGCATCGCCGGAAAACAGCGGTGTGAAAACGACCGTGAGGGTGTGCAGCGGCTTCTTAAAATGATCCTCTGCGTAGATCGTGTAATCCTCTCCGTCGAGGATGCCGAGTGCATCCGGATAGTCCGCCTGCCAATAGACCGCTGCCGGTGCCTGCTTGTACTTGTTGACATAGATCGCTTCCAGCACAAAATCAGCACCGTCGAGATTTGTCTGATTCCGGAACTGGAAATGACCGGGGTATTCACTGGTCTTCGGATTATAGCTGACATCATACTCTGACACATCGACTGTCACCGCATAGGTTCTGCCGCACTGCACATCAAATGTACTGGTCTGCGCCTCTGACGTATCAGCCCAGTCGTTCTTTACAGTGTCCCATTCGATCCAGTATGGCATTTCCGGCAGATTGATGCCGATGCCGAATTCGGCGGGGCCTGTGAACAGCGGCGTAAAGACAAATGTGATTGTGTTCAGTCCGCTTTTGCAGTAATCCGCTGTATAGCCCTCGTATTTGCAGGCACCTTCCTCATGAGAGGGCAGAACTGCAAGCGCATCTGCGGAGATCTTCGGCTCCATGTTCTCCGGATATTTCCCGTTTGCAATGAAATACAGCACCGCAGAAGCATCAACCGCGTCAATCGAGCCGTCATAGTCTACATCGGAATTGACGATACCCTGCGGCGTGAGCTGTTCAGGGCCCGGATTCGTCACAGAAAGCCGCGTATATTCGCTCTGGATCAGCTTCGCATCCGTCTTGTCAACCCTGCCGTCGCAGTTTGCATCGCCGCGGATGCCGAGCGGGAGAAAGCCGAGGCTGTTATCGTCGGCATAGGTCTTTGCCACCGAGATCTTGGAGGCGTGCAGAACGGTTTCGCCGGTGAATGCGTCTGCCCCGACCGTGGCCTCCTGATTCAGGATTGTTGCAATTTCGAGCGCGGTGCAGTCACAGAATGCGCTGCTGCCGATAGATGTGACGCCTTCCGTGATGACTGCGCTTTTGATCCTGTCACGCAGATCATACCACGGAACATCGCTCGAATATGACCAGTCCTCCATCTCTCCGCTGCCCGTGACCGTCAGCGTGCCCTCGCTGTCGAGCGTCCATGTGAGATTTTCACCGCAGGCTCCGCTGCCGTAAATTCCGATGCCCTCAAAGGCCTTGAATGTCCGGCTGTTCGTTTCGGCAAAGGCCTGCGCGGTGGAATCCGCATAGCCGTGAATGACCGTATTTTTCGGGAACGCGACAACGCCGATCTCACAGTCCGGATTCATGATCTCCGCATCAGTCAGCGCGTCACAGCCGGAAAATACGCGCTCGCCCAGCTCTTTCACATTCATCGGAACTGTAAATCCGGTCAGGCCGGTGCATCTGTAAAATGCATAGTTGTTAATCTTACGGATATTCGCCGGCACAGTGAATGATTTCAGGCCGGTACATCCGCTGAACATTTCTTCTCTGATCGTCTCAATGCTCTTGGGAAGCGTGATCTCCTGCAGGCCGGTGCAGTCCTTGAAAAGCGCCGCGCCGAGGTCAGTGGCACTGTCCGGGAGAGTGATCGTTTTCAGCGCAGTACAGCCGTTGAATGCGTTATCGAAAATCGTTTCAACGCTGTTCGGAATCCTGATCTCAGAAAGCTTTTCGCAGCCGTTGAATGCATCATATCCGATGCCGCGGACGGTCGCCGGAATATTGACCTCCGTCAGAGCAGTGCAGCCGCGGAACATATCGGACTGAATCCAGTCCGCGCTTTCCGGCACGGAAAAGGAGGTCAGCGCGGTACAGCCGGCAAATACGTTGAAGCCGAAGCTTCTGACACTGTCGTCCGGAATGATGACCTCTCTGAGCGCTGTGCAGTCCCGGAAGGCACTGTTTCCGATGCTCTCCGTATTTCCTCCGATCACGACTTTCTGAATGCTGCCGCATACGCTGTTCCACGGCTGCTCGCCCGCATTCCAGTCCTCCATCTCCCCGCTGCCGGAAATTGTCAGTGTGCCCTCGCTGTCGAGCGTCCATGTCAGGTTCTCGCCGCAGGTGCCGGAGGCGACTACTGCCGCCGAAACGGAAACGCCTGCAAGCTCCAGTGCGGAAACCGAATTTCCGCAAAGGCTGAATGCGAGCACAGCCGCAGCTGCACACGCGAATAACCGTTGTTTCATATGATCCTCTCCTCTCATTGATTCAGAAGTGCTTCCCATGTTGTCGGTTTTCCGGCAATCGTGTTTTCGGTGTAATAAACAAGGATATACTGCGCATCACCCGCGCCGACCTTGCCGTCACCGTCCACATCCGCCGCCTTGAATGCCGCATCCGGCAGATCGACCTTGCCTGTGCCGAGACTGTCAGTATATGCAATGAGAACATACTGCGCATCCTTGTTTGTCACCGCGCCGTCTCCGTCTGCATCGCCCCTGACGGTCTCCGCAGTCAGCTCTGTTTCATAGGTACCGTTGCCGTCCGTATCGGCCGCGATTCCGATCGTATGCTCGTCGATCTCATAGATCCGCACGGCCTTGTATTCCGTCGAGAATGTCCGGTTTGCTTCCGCCGTATACGAATTGGCTTTGACCGCAACATTTTTCAGGCTGTCGCCCGAAAGAATCACGCCGCTGCCGCCCGGCTGGAGCTGCATTTTCAGATTGCCGCCGTCCTCGCCGCTGACCGTAATCTTATGCCAGTCGATCGAACGAACCTCCTTGTCAGCGACCATTTCAAGCGTATAGCTCCCGCTTGTACCGCTGCAAGTGATCTCGGCATCCGGCGTGAATTCGATCTTATCCGCGAGATCTGCCGCTGCATTCATCAGGTAATGCTCATATTCCATTGAAATCGACATCTCCTGCGCGCCGCCGGATTTCGGTGCGAGATAGAAGCCGTATACACTGTCAAAGCTCGCCTTGATTTCGCTGACCGCTTCCTCTTCATCGTTTCCGAAAAAGTCTGCCGAAAAGCTGATCTTCCCCTCGCCTGATGCTGCATTCATTGAGCCGTCCTCTGCCTTTTCGGTAATACCGTAATCACCGAGTGCAAACATTCCGTTCAGCGGTACATACCGCACACAGGCGTTCTGATATGCTTCGTCTGTCATATCGGAAATAACCGTTTTGCTGCCGAAGAGTCCGCAGCAGTTTATCAGCTCCGGCTCTGTCAGCACGAGCGAGATGCAGCCGCTCTTATAATCGGAATGATTCATGATAACCTGTGCAGCACCCTCCGCAGACTTCGGATCGTCTGTTTTCGGAATGCACCATTGCCAGCTGCTCGTATTGATATACAGATCGTTCGGGAACGACTGACTTCCGGTGATGTTGTCATAAATCAGAATATGGGTATCATACCGGAACATGGTTGAACCGACTGGGATTGCGTTGACGCTCTTTTCGATTCCGTATGCTACGACTGCATGACCGCTTTTCTCGCCGCGCTTTCCTTCAAAGGTATAGCCCAGGAGAACCGGCTTTCCTGCTTCCAGTGATTCGATCAGCGGTTTCAGCTTTGTGCTGTCTTTTTCCTTTTCGGTTTTGCGCCGGTGCTGCTCGATCGGCTTGGTATACTGCAAAAGCTGATAGCAGCTGATCGCGGAGCGCACATCGCTATTGAGATTGTCCGCATTGATATCATAGAGATACTGTGTACCGCTGACGAGATCGTCCGGCCGGATGATTCCGTAATAGGCAAGGATCGAGCCTGCGCTCATGCCGTAGCAGAAGCCGCCGACCGGCATTTCCGGATTGTTCAGCCGCCGTTCGATCTGCTCCCGTTCGACATCGCTCAGCATGGAAAGCATGGTCTCCAGATCCGCATCATTCAGCATATAAGTATAGTATGATTTATTGTTCTCTTTTTTTCTGAGCCCGAGCATATCGCGGTCATTGACAAAGCCCCACTCATTGAATCCGCCGCAGCGGTAGGGCTGTGCGGGCGCTGTGACAGTGCCGGGCTCTGTGGTGGTTGTGGTAGTTGTTGTGGTAGTAGTTGTTGTGGTGGTAGTTGTTGTTGTTGTAGTTGTTGTTGTAGTCGTTGTTGTCGTTGAGGTAGTGGTTGTCGTGGTCGGCGCGGGGGTTGTGGTGGTTGTTGAAGTATTTGTGGTGTAATGATGGCTGACATAATCACCGTGCGCACTATAATCAACTGTCAGATATCCCAGAACGGAGTAGTTGCCCAAAGACATCAGATAGTTCAAAGGAATATCGCCGCGGTTCGTATATGTCGGATCGTAATTATGCCATACGCCGTCAATCTGCACCTGACACCAGTAATGGTCTCCGGTACTCTGGATGGCGTGTACTATGCGCGTTGTATAACCTGCGCGTTGGAGAAGGTAATCCATTGTTGCTGCGAGATGATAGCTCATACCTTTACTGTTTTCGATCGTATATGTGACGAGATGAATCCAGCCGTCATTCAATAGCTGATTGATCGAACGCTTCGACTCGATCACAGAATACCGAAAGTGGCTCGTGCAGTAGGAATAGATTCCATTCGGTGTTTTGTCCGTATCATCCAGCATCGAATCAACTACCGCAGCAAGCGCTTCCTCACTGAATGAAGTGGTGGTGGTTGTCGTTGAGGTTGTAGTTGTGGTGGTTGATGTGGTTACGGTAGTTGTTGCTGTGGTGGTGGTAATTACATCCAGCGGCACAAATGTCCGGCTGTATTTCTCCGCATAGGTCTGTGCTGTTGAGCCGGGATAGCCATGGATCACGGAAGTGTCGGAGATCGTTTCGGAGTCGTCATAAATCCCGCATTTCGGATTCAAAACGGTAATATCTTTCAGGCCGGTGCAGCCGTGAAACGCCTCTTTATGGATGCTTATGACACTCTTCGGGATCGTGATCTCTGTCAGAGCGGCGCAGCCGTCAAACACATTGATTACGATGCTTGTGACACTGTCCGGTATGGTGAAAGAAGACAAGTTCTTGCATCCGGAAAACGCCCTATTACCGATACTTGTGACACTGTCCGGAATTGTGATCTCTGTCAGACTGGTGCAGCCGGAAAACACAGAGTCTCTAATGTTCGTAATGCTTTCCGGAATCGTGATCTCTGTCAAACCGGTACAACCAGAAAATGCCGAGTATCCGATGCTCGTGACGCTGTCAGGAATCGTGAGCGTGGCCAGACCGGTGCAGTCGGAAAACGCCGAGTCTCCGATGCTCGTGACGCTCTCCGGAATCGTGATCTCTGTCAAGCCGGTGCAACCGGAAAACGCACCTCTTACGATACTCGTGACACCATTCGGAATCGCAGTCAGGCCTGTGCAGCCAGAAAATGCATGGTCTCCAATGCTCGTGACGCTCTCCGGAATCTTGATGTCCGTCAGGGAAGTACAACGGGAAAATGCATGGTCTCCAATGCTTGTAACGCTGTCCGGAATCGTGATCTCTGTTAGGCCGCTGCAGCCCAAAAGCGCACTGCTTCCTATGCTTGTGACGCTGCCCGGAATCGTGATCTCTGTCAGGCCGCTGCAGCCTCTAAATGCATAGTCTGCGATGCTCGTGACGCTCTCCGGAATCGTGACAGAAGTCAGGACGGTGCAACCTTCAAACGCACTGTTTTCGATGCTTGTGACGCTGCCCGGAATCGTGACCTCTGTCAGGCCGGTGCAGCCTTCAAACGCACTGCTTCCGATGCTTGTGATGCTGCCCGGAATCGTAATCTTTGTTAGGCCGGTGCAGCCTCTAAATGCATAGTCTGCGATGCTCGTGACGCTCTCCGGAATCGTGACAGAAGTCAGGACGGTGCAGTCTTCAAACGCACCGCTTCCGATGCTTGTGACGCTCTCCGGAATCGTGATCTCTGTCAGGCCGGTGCAGTCGGAAAACGCACTGTATCCGATGCTCGTGACACTGTCCGGGATCGTGACAGATGTCAGGCCGGTGCATCTGGAAAACGCACTGCTTCCGATGCTTGTGACGCTCTCCGGAATCGTGACAGTAGTCAGGCCGGTGCAGCCTTCAAACGCACTGCTTCCTATGCTTGTGACGCTCTCCGGAATCGTGACAGAAGTCAGGACGGTGCAGCCGGAAAACGCCGAGTATCCAATGCTCGAGACACTGTCCGGAATCGCGACGGAGGTCAGGCCGGTGCAGTTGTAAAACGCGTCGCTTCCGATGCTCGTGACACCGTCTTCAATTACAGCTTTTTTAATGTCATTCCGCTGCGCATACCACGGCACGTTTGAGTAAGTTGACCAATCCGTCATCTCCCCCGTGCCGGAAATCGTCAGCCTTCCCGCTTCATCGAGCGTCCATGTCAGATTCTCGCCGCAGGTGCCGGAGGCAGCGGCGGAAACATCCGCAGCCTGTACGCGCAGCAAGGCAGGGGAGAGCGCCGCGCCCGGACTGCTCACCAGCAGACCTGCCGCGAGCAGAACAGCCGCCATTCGGTTATGCAGTTTCATATATCTCCATCCTTTCTGTTTGGTGAAAAAAGGGATGACGCCTGTCCGCATCTGCATTCAGGCACAACTATACAGAATAATTATACCATTTTGCCGGCGATTTGTCCAATCGCATCATACGGTTTATTCCGGCAACCTCTCCGGCAACTTCGCCCCGCATAGTCTTGTCCTCCGCTGCTGCCGGCCTGCGCACCGCTGATATCCTCCGCAGACGGTAAAAATCGCCGAACCGCGAAAAAGCGTGCAGAATCCCGCCTATTCAACGACATTCCTCATTCTCCGCGTGCCGGATTGTGTGCATAATCACCAAAGAATCACGCAATAATTCTACAGCAAAGACAGCTTGTTTCGCTTGAAAAAGAGCAAAAATTGTGCTATAATAATTAAGATGCAAGAAATATGTATAATTTGACCTGAATTCTACAGATAGTATGTTATTTTAATCTAACTGACTGCAACATCAGTTTCAGGAGGGCGCGATATGGGTTTCAAAATTAAAAATGGCGTTTTGCTGAAATATGAGGGCGCAGGCGCTCTGGAGCGGCTCGGCATCCGGAAGCAGGACGAGACTGTCAGCATTCCGAAAAGCGTCACCGAGATCGCTGACGAAGCGTTTTCCATGACAGATGTCAGCAGAGTCTTTTTGCCGCCGAATGTCACGCTCATCGGCGAACGCGCATTTGCACTCTGCGCTGAATTGCAGACCGTCGATTTTTCCGCCGGTCTGAAAGAGATCGGTACGAATGCCTTTGACGGCTGCCATGTTCTGCGCAGCGCCGTCATCCCCGAGACCTGCGAAGCGGTCGGCGCATGGGCATTCTGTAATTGCAGCGGGCTCCGCTCCGTCAAGATCTCCGGCAAGCTCGGTTCCCTGCCGCGCGGTATATTCTCCGGCTGCTCCAAGATTGAGGAGGTCACCGTCCCGCCCGGCATCATGCACATCGACAACCGTGCATTCTACGCCTGCACATCGCTGACCTCCGTCAAGCTCTCCAAGGGACTCCGGACGATCGGCAGAGAAGCATTCGCCTGCTGTTCCTCGCTTTCGACGATCTATATTCCGGATACCGTTACCGAGATCGCAGAGGATGCCTTCGCCGGCTGTACTGAGCTGAAAACTGTCATCATCCCGCCTTCCGTCACGAAGCTCCACCCCTATGCCTTCGGCTCGGACTGCCGTGTGAAAACGATCACCACTGTTACCGGCAGCGCTGCCTATCAGTTCGCGCAGGAACGCGGCATCATGTGCTATACCGAAAAGGAAGCATCCCTGCTGCGCGGCTGTAATCCGGCATTTTTCATCGAATACGGCATTCTCAAAAAATATACGCAGGAATATAATGTCCGTGATGTGATGATCCCGCAGGGCGTCATCCGCATCGGCAATCACGCTTTCGAGCAGAACCGGCAGATCGTTTCTGTCGTCGTGCCGGAGGGCGTGACCGAGATCGGCGGCTATGCCTTCAACGGCTGCCGCGGCTTGCAGCGCATTTATCTTCCCAGCACACTCAAGCGGATCGGACGCTTTGCCTTCCGCGACTGCGCGCTGCTGGAGGTCATCCTGCCGCAGGGCATGGAGCATATCGAAAGCAACGCATTTCAGGGCTGTACTGCAATGCGCCGGTTCTATATGCCCGATACCGTTCAGAAGCTGGAGAATGAAGCTCTGCGCGACTGTATGTCGCTCTTTGAGCTGCGGTTCTCCGCAAAGCTCGATGCCGTCAGCGACAGTGTCTGCACCGGCTGCTCTTCGCTCCGGACTGTTGTCATTCCGGAGGGACCGAAATATATCCAGCAGAATGCGTTCCGCGGATGCAGCAGCTTACAGGAAGCCTATATTCCCGACAGCATCATCGAGATCTCCGGCAATGCCTTTGCAGATACGCCGCTGTTCCGCATGACTGCCGGACATTATATCGTCGGCCGGTTCCTGATCCGTGCCGACGGCTACAGCCCGATTCCGGTCGGCGTTCACCGCATCGGCCCGCGTGCCTTTGAGCGCGGCGGACTCCGTGCGGCGATCATCCCGGAGGGCGTTCTCAGCATCGGCGACAATGCCTTCGCAAACTGCGGCGTCCTGACGGATGTTGTCATCCCGAAGACCGTCACGGAGATCGGCATTGATGCCTTTGCCTATACGCCGTGGATGACAAGGCGCGTCGAGCCCTATACGATCGCCGGCGCTAATATCCTGCTGCATTCCAATATCACGCAGCCGGTCGTGGATGTTCCGGTCGGTGTACGCTGTATTGCTCCGGCCGCGTTCTCGCAGCTCCCGATCCGGAAGGTGCGTCTGCCGGAGAGCGTCATGCATTTGCAGCACGGCGCATTCTCCTACTGCGAACAGCTTGAATCCATCGAGCTGCCCTCTACACTGCGGCGCATCGACGGCTATATTTTCCACGGATGCACCGCACTCAAAGAAGTCAAATTCCGCGAAGGCCCGACAAAGGTCGGCCACGCGATGTTCAGCAGCTGCACCTCTCTCAAGACCGTCCGGCTGCCCTCGACAATTACAGAGATCGACAATGAAGCATTCTATCATGCCGGCATCGAACGGATCATCATTCCGGACGGTGTCACGCGGATCGGCCAGTCTGCATTCAGCCATTGCGAGCATCTGACCGACATTGCGATCCCTGCCTCCGTGCGGGAGATCAGCGAGAATGCGTTTACCGAATGCCCGAAATTCCGGCTCCATGCCGAGGAGGGCAGCTATGCCGAACGCTATGCAAAGCAGCATCACATGATGATGACGGTCGTCCGGCTGAATCTGGATGCACTGCTCGCAGAGGAACGCGCCGCCGAGCAGAAGGCAGCTGCCGCTGCACAGCCTGCGCCCGCACCGATGCGTACACCTGCTCCCGCCCCGGATCCCGAGGCATTCTTCGCGCGTCCTGCAAAGGCCGCGCAGCCGCCGGTACAGCCTGCATCTCAGCCCACTGCACAGCCTGCATCTCAGCCAGAAGTACAGACGGCGATCCGGCAGACACAGGCCGCAGCGCCCGTACCTGCGTCAGAGCCTAAGCCAGCTTCCGCAGCGCCGGCCGAAACGGTCTCCGCGCCGCAGGTATCCGAAAAGCCTGCCGCCGAACCCGTTCCGCAGCAGCCCGTGCAGACAGCCGTCCCGCAGGAGAAATCCGCTGCCGATGCCGGCCCGAAGGATTTCGAGGAGCTGCTCAGCGGTCCCGTCCGCGCACAGGATCTCTTTGCAGCCGCGCCGAAAGCCAAGCAGAATACGAAAAAATCTCCGCAGCAAAAGGCCGAAGCCGTGCAGAAGTCTGCACCCGCTCCGGTACAGCCCGCAGCGGAGCCCGCTCCCGCGCCGCAGCCCGCCGCAAAGACGAATGTGCCGCAGGCCGCATCCGTCCCCAGCTTTGTTGAGGAGGATGAGCTGAACTATGCCGCACGCGTCAGGCGTGAGCTGGAGGAGGCCAAGCGCAAATCCGTGCAGGTCGATCCAAATGCAAAGCTGCCGGTGATCGGGGAACCGCCCGCGCCTGAACCCGAAAAGCAGAAGAAAAAGAAGCGCAGCAAAAAAGCGGCAAAGCCCGAACAGCCGGAGCCCGCACCGAAGCACGGCATTTACAGCGATGAAGATGAGCTGAAGCTCCGCGCAAAGGAAACACCCGACGAGACAAAGGCGCGCGTCCGCGCAAGCCTGCTGGATGATCTGCCCGATGTCGATGCGATGCCGCGCAGAAAGTCTGCACCTGCGCCGCAGCAGCCCGCGGCTCCGCCCGCAGCAGCCTCTGCCGGGGAGCCGGATATCCCGAAGATCGACGCGAACAGCACCGGAGAGCTTTCCGATCCCAATGCAACAGAGGATCCCTTCGCAGATATCCACTGGAACAATGACCAGACCACCTTCACGATCCGGCTCTGATGCCGCATCCGAAGAACATATACCGCCGATACGCGAGTCCGCATATCGGCGGTCGCTCTTTTATGCGTCAGGACACAGTGCGTCTGTCTGTTAAAGATTTCACAATTCCCGCTGAAAAAGACTTGAAAAATTCACGGAATTGTGCTATAATATAGGTTAAAGGTTTTTGATGTCTCTCCGTCCGGATTGCCAGCCGAAGCCTTGAAAATTCAAAGGAAAGGAATGGGTACTCTTATGGCAAAAATGAGCGTCATTTTTGACCGCTGCAAGGGATGTGAGCTGTGTACGACAGCCTGTCCCAAGAAGATCGTTGCAATTCAGCATGAGAAGCGCAACAAGGAAGGCGTGTTTACGGCGTACTGCACCGACGATGAAGCTTGCATCGGATGTGCCATGTGCGCGATGATGTGTCCGGATTGTGCCATCGTAATCGAATCTTAAACAGAAAGGATTGTTTTCATTGGAAAAGGTTTTAATGAAAGGCAATGAAGCGCTGGCTGAAGCGGCGATCCGTGCAGGCTGCAAGTGCTTCTTTGGCTACCCGATCACACCGCAGACCGAGCTTTCCGAGTATCTTTCCAAGCAGATGCCGAAGCGCGGCGGCGTATTCCTTCAGGCTGAGTCTGAGGTCGCAGCGATCAATATGGTGCTTGGTGCAGGCGGCACCGGCACCCGCGTCATGACCTCCTCCTCCTCGCCCGGAATCTCTCTGAAATCAGAGGGTATCTCCTATATCGCAGGCTCGGATGTTCCGTGTCTGATCGTCAATGTCGAGCGCGGCGGCCCCGGCCTCGGCTCGATCCAGCCCTCCCAGCAGGACTACTGGCAGGCTACAAAGGGTCTCGGCCACGGCGATTTCCGTCTCATCATCCTCGCTCCGAATTCCGTGCAGGAGGTCGTGAACCTCGTTGTCCGCGCATTCGAGCTGGGCGAGAAGTACAGAATGCCGGTCATGCTGCTCTCCGACGGTCTGCTCGGTCAGATGATGGAGCCGGTCGAATTCCCGGAGATCAAGGCAGAGACCGCCGACAACTCCTCCTGGGCTGCCTGCGGCACAAAGATGCAGCGTGAGCATCACATCGTCAATTCGCTCTATATCGAGGCAAAGGATCTCGAGGAACAGGTCAAGGCGCGCTATGAGCGCTATGCTGTTGTCGAGGCGAATGAGTCCGATGCAGAATGTTATCTCTGCGACGATGCGGAAATCGTCATCACCGCATTCGGCGCCTGCTCCAGAATCGCAAAGTCTGCTGTCAACAAGGCAAGAGCCGAGGGCATCAAGGCGGGTCTGTTCCGTCCGATCACGCTCTGGCCGTTCCCGAAGCAGCAGCTGCTCGATGCGACAAAGAATGCAAAGGCGGTTCTTTCCGTCGAAATGAATATGGGCCAGATGGTTGACGATGTCAAGCTCGCACTTGACTGCAAGATCCCGGTCTCGTTCTTCGGCAGAACCGGCGGTGTCATCCCGTCCCCGAATGAAGTGCTTGAGGAACTGAGAAAGCTGAACGGAGGTGCGCAGTAATGGCTGTCAAATTCCAGAGACCGCACGCACTGTGCGATGTGCGCCTGCACTATTGCGCGGGCTGCACACACGGCATTATCCACCGCCTTGTCGCGGAGGTCATCGACGAAATGGGCATCGAGGGTGATACCGTCGGCGTGTGCCCGGTCGGATGCTCGGTGTTTGCGTATAATTATTTTAACTGTGACATGATCGAGGCGCCGCACGGCAGAGCGCCGGCCGTCGCGACCGGTGTCAAGCGCGCAAGACCTGATCTCAATGTCTTTACCTATCAGGGCGACGGCGACCTCGCTGCGATCGGTACGGCGGAGACTGTCCATGCCGCAACCAGAGGCGAGAATATCGTCGTGATCTTCGTCAATAACGGTACCTACGGCATGACCGGCGGCCAGATGGCGCCGACCACGCTGCCCGGTCAGGTCACAACGACCTCTCCCTACGGCAGAGATCCGCGCACCGCAGGCTATCCGATCCATGTCTGCGAAATGCTCTCGACGCTCGACGGTACTGCGCTCGCAGTCCGCACGGCAGTCGATACCGTTCCGCATATCCGCGAGACCAAGAAAATGATCCGCAAGGCATTTGAAAACCAGCAGAAGGGCAACGGCTTCTCGATCGTCGAGGTGCTTTCGACCTGTCCCTCCAACTGGGGTCTGACACCGAAGGAGTCCATCAAGCGGCTTCAGGAGGAGTGCATCCCCTATTATCCGCTCGGCATTTACAAGGATGTCGAGATCGCTCAGGCAAATGCCGATAAGCTCGCAATGGGAGGTGCCGCAAAATGACCTATGAAATTCTGCTCGCAGGCTTCGGCGGACAGGGCATCCTGTTTGCCGGCAAGCTGCTCGCATACTGTGCGCTCTTTGAGGGCAAGGAAATCTCATGGCTGCCGAGCTACGGCCCGGAAATGCGCGGCGGTAAGTGCAACTGCTCCGTCTGCATCTCCGATGAGCCGATCGGCTCGCCGCAGGTACTTGAGCCGGATCTGCTCGTCGTGCTGAACGGCCCGTCGTTCGATGCGTTCATGCCGAGCGTCAAGAAGGGCGGCAAGGCGTTCGTTGACAGCTCGATGGTCGCGCAGAAGACCGACCGCACCGATATCGAGACCTTCTATGTCCCTGCAACGCAGCTCGCAGATGACAACAATCTTGCAAAGGGCGCAAATATCGTTCTGCTCGGCAAGCTGCTGCACGAGACCGGCATCTTCTCCTTCGAGACCGTCCGCAAGGCGCTCGAAAAGAATACGCCGGCAAAGCGTGCGCATACCATTGACAACAATATGCGCGCACTCCAGCTCGGCGCAGACTACGCAGGATAATCATAAATGTTCTCACGGGACGACACCAAGGCACTCAAGGGGCTTGCTGTCCTGATGATGCTGTTTCATCATATGGCCGGCTTCACAGACCGCTGTCCGCCCGACTTCGAGGGCTTTCAGACACTCTGGCGCGGCTTTGCCGAAAAAGGACTGCTCGGCGCACTCGCCGGCTTCTGCAATAACTGTGTCAGCATCTTCTTCTTTCTCGGCGGCTACGGAATGTATCTGCTCTGGAAGGATAAGCGCTTTCATCTCGGAAAGCAGATCAAGCGGCTGTATTTCGCTTACTGGCGTGTATTTGTACTGATCGTACCTGTCGCGCTGATCTTTTTCCGGCGCAGTCCGGATCAGGCACCCGCACTCAGCTGCATTTACAATATACACGGCGCACGGCAGATGTTCGTCACGCTGCTCGCCAATTTCACCGGGTTCAACAGCACGCTGAACAATGAATGGTGGTTCTTTAAGTCATATCTCTGCATGATGCCGATGGGAGTCCTTTTCTGTCTGGCCATGAAGAAAACCAAGCATCCGGCAACGGATCTTCTCATCGTCTGCCTGATCGACTTTATACGCAGGGTGGTCTTTGCCAATATCGGCAATACAACGCTGTTTTCAGGCGCATCTGTACACTATTTCTTCTCGGTATTTCTGATTCCGGATACCCGCGCTACGATGCTGTATCTCGGTATCGTGTTCGCAAAGCACAGTCTGCTTACCCGGATCAAGAATATCTTCAACAGACTGCGTTTTTCGCCGGTCTACGGCCTTGCTGTGATCGTTGGAATATTCTATATGCGCAGTTTTCTTACCGCTGAGTTCATTGACATCATTTATGTCCCGCTGTTCATCGCGGCAGCATCGGTGATTCTTGACAGCATCCCGCCGCTGAAAAAAGGCATGATCTTCTTCGGCAGACACAGCACAAATTTCTGGCTGCTGCATACATTCTTCTGCTACTATTTCTACGAAGCGGCGAAGATCGTTTACAGCACAAGAAGTCCGCTGCTGGACTGGCTGATTCTGCTTGCTTTTACGCTTGGCGCCTCGCTGCTGGTCGAGATCTTCTGGAAGCTGATCGGGCTTGCAGAGCCGAAGCTGAAAAAGATTTTGTTCAAACCGGAAGCTGAACCCGCACCAGACACAAAATAACAGCATCCCCCGATACCGCGAAGGTGTCGGGGGATTGATTTTTTATAGAATATGATCTATAAACGAAATATTCAGATTCCGGAAAGCGCATAGCCGCAGTTGCGGACAGTGTGCAGTAGCTTGAGCGAGAAGCCCTTGTCGATCTTCTTCCGGAGATAATGCACATAGACCGGAATGATCGCCGCATCACTGCGAAAGATCTTTTGCTCAATCTCGTCACGGCTGACGGTATCACCGGCACGGCTCGCCAGCAGCTCCAGCAGCTCGCATTCCTTTGCGGAGAGCGAAAGCCGCTTTCCGCTGCGCGTCGCGACATGATGCCGCGTATCCACGGTCAGATCGGCGATGCAGTGCAGTCCGTCACCGGCAGAGGGCGGTGTCCTGCGGCGGTAGGTGCGCACCATACGCCGCACCCGCGCCATGCATTCATCCATATGAAAGGGCTTGAGCAGGTAATCATCCGCGCCGCTGTCCAGCGCCAGCACTCGGTCTGCCACAGAGCCGCGTGAGCTGAGGATCATGACCGGCGTATCCAGCACTCTCGTTCGCATTTCGCGCAGCACATCCACGCCCGGCATATCCGGCAGCTGCCAGTCCAGCAGCACAGATTCAAAGCGCGGGCTGTCCAGCAGCTTCAGCGCATCCGTACCGTTGGAGGCGGTCACGGGCGCATAGCCCTCATCGCACAGCCGCACACGCACGGCTTCACACAGCGCCGCATTCGGTTCGATCAGTAATATCTCCATTGCTGTACCCTCCTTTTTCTTTGTTGGATACAGTATATCAGAAAAACCTAAAATGAACCTGAAGTCGGTCGGCAGGGCCGACAGCCGTTTTCCTCCGGCATGGTTTCGCGGAGCATATCAATTCTGTCGCTGTTACGGCACTGATCGCGCCTATTTTATGGTCTGGGGAAATCTCATTCTGCGCCCATGCGCATATGGAGAACTTTAGGAATTGGCTCCGGCACTGCCGGCGGCGCTGGCCGTGCCTATTTTATGGTCTGGGGAAATCTCATTCTGCGCCCATGCGCATATGGAGAAC
>CAMOOV010000005.1 GCA_946621745.1 uncultured Ruminococcus sp. | reverse complement strand
CGCGGCAAACGCCCGATGCAGACGGTCAGCCGCTGTCTGTACGGATGTCCGCAGTGTGTTCATATCCGGTACGGCCAGCTCCGCCGCAGCGGAGGGCGTCGGGGCGCGGAGATCGGCAACCTCATCCGCAATGCAGTGGTCTGTTTCGTGGCCAACGGCGCTGATGACAGGTACAGGAGCGCGGAAGACCGCCGCAGCGACCTCCTCAGACTGGAATGCCGAGAGGTCTTCATTGGAGCCTCCGCCTCTGCCCATGAGAATGATGTCGCAATGATCGCTGCCGGCTGCTTCCAGTGCAGCGGCAATCGAGTGCGGCGCAGTATCGCCCTGCACGAGTGCCGGATAGATGCAGACGGTTCCGAGCGGATATCGCCGCCGCAGAATTTGCAGCATATCCTGTAACGCCGCACCGCTGCGCGAGGTCACAATACCGATCTTTTTTGGCATCTGCGGCAGCGGACGCTTGCGCTCCTGCGAAAAATAACCGAGCTTCGCGAGCCGTTCACGGCGCTGCTGCAAGGCGAGAGCCTGTGCGCCGATGCCGTCCGGCTGCATATCGGTGACATTGATCTGATAGGCGCCGTCGCGTTCATAGAGCGTGACAGCTCCCTGTAATAATATGTGCATTCCGTTTTCCGGCTCAAAGGGCAGCCGTGCGGCATTCGAGCGGAACATCACGGCCTTGACGGATGCTTCCTCATCGCGCACGGAAAAATAACAGTGGCCGGAGCGGAAATTTCGTGTAAAATTGGCAATCTCCCCGCGGACAAATACCGTCCGCAGATTGGTGTCCTCCTGCAAGCGGAACGCAACATAGCGATTGAGCTGGCTGACAGTTAAGATCGACATTGTGCAGCCCTCCTTGCGGCATAAATCGCGATACCTGCGGCATTGTCGGATGAAAACGCCGGCTCTGCAAAAGCGGTTTGCAGCGGCAGTTTCCGCAGCTCGTCCTGAATGAGCCGGTCGGAGAGAACACCGCCTGCATACAGCACGGCGGTTCCCTTGTCAGCAGATGCTTTTGTCATAGCCGTCAGCACCGCCGCGACCGAATTGAGGGCATACCGCGCAATATCCGGTGCCGGAGTATTTTCCCTAACCATTTTCTCACATTGATTCTGCAAACCGGAAAGTGAACAGCAGCCGTTTTTCAGCTTAACCTGCATATGCGCTTTGCTGCTGCTCTGCATTGCAAGCGCTTCAAGCGCAGGGCCGCAGGGAAATCTGAGTCCGAGCATCAGTCCGACGCGGTCAACGGCCTGTCCGGCCTTGAGGTCAAGAGAGGATGCTACGGGCTCGATATGCAGGATTTCATCGGGATCCGGCGTGCAGCGGACAAGATCGGTCGTTCCGCCGCTGACATGGAAAGCGAGAAAGGGCGGTGCGCCCGCTTCGATCCATGAAAGACAGTCCGCAGAGTAAAGCGCCGCGAGGATATGTCCCATCTGGTGTGAGGTCGCATAGCAGGGGATTTCCTGCGCTGAGGCAAGGATCGAAGCCGCCGCCTTTCCGGCGAGAAAGCAGGGCATATAGGAATCCTTCTCCGGTCGGGGCGCAACAGAGACGCCGACCGCATCCGGATGCAGGCCGCCCGTTTCAGCGGAAAGCTCCGCGATCAGCTCCGGCAGCTGGCGAGTATGATGAAAGACTGCATCGCTCTGCCGCAGACCTGCCTGTCCTTCGGGCACAGGCAGCAGTTTTTTCTTTTGCAGAACGGTACCGTTTTCAGTGTCATACCACGCACAGGATGTTGTGTAATTGGAAGTGTCGATGCCGAGCAGCTTCATGTCTCAGCATCCGCTTTTTGGAGATCACGCGCATAGGCACCGAGAAGCCCGTTGACGAACCGCACATCATCCCCGTTGCAGCTATAGGTTTCAGCAAGCGAAACGGCTTCGGAAATTGCAGCATTCGTCGGTGTTCCGTCATCGTAGTTGATCTCGTAGACTGCGAGCCGGAGAATTGAAAGCGTCAGCTTGGAGATTCTGGAGATCTGGCGCTTGGGACTGTACTTTTCGATGACCGCATCAAGCGTATCACGGTGCGCGAGCGTACCGTCCACCAGCTCTTTGACCTGTTTGCAGACAATGATCTCGTCGATCTCCTCAGCGATCGCGTAAAGCTCTTCGATCGGATCATCGCGCAGCGTGGTTTCAAAGAGCAGCTTCATTGCGCTGTCACGGATCTCCCGTCTTGTATATTCTGGCATTTGTTATTCCTTTCGGCTTTAATCTTCAAACAAAACATCGGAAGCGATCACATGAACCTTGGAGACGATCACACCGGTCATGTTCTGCACATTCTCCTTGATGTTTTCCTGCACCTGCTCTGCAACGGTTGTCAGGCGGAAGCCGTTCACGAGGATCAGCCGGACGGTGATCTCAACAAGATCATTGACGACCTGAACTGTGACAGGGCCGGCAGACGGTCTGAACAGTGAGGCCTTGCCCTCTGCAAGATCGGCAACGCCTTCGATTTCCTTTGCGGCAACGGCAGCGATCGAACGGATCACATTTTCAGAGATCCGGACATCTCCGGCTGTTGATGCTTTCTTCGGATATTCATTGCTCATAATTATGAGTCCTCCTTGCGCTGAATACTGAATACGGAAAATCAGACGGACGGCAGTTCGCCTGCCGTCTGTCTGTACATATACATATCCTATTATAACATATTATCATGAAAAGTGCAAGGGATAGAGTAAAATAAATTCTGCGGCTTTGCAGCATGGTCTAAAACCTAAGCCGAACACTGCTCGGATACCATATTTTTGATCTTGGTACATCCTGTTTTCATACATTCATATCTTTACTCAGCGGGAACGGCATCCGCCGGTGCTTCAGCCGCGACCTCGAAAATGCGGATGCCCTCTGCCGGAACTTCGGATTCCGTGAGGACGATCTCCTTGATTGCGGCGGCCTGTGCAGCATCGAGGCCGTCACTTTCCACAACGACCTTGGCAGTATCGCCGTCGAGATAAACGACACAATCACGGTAGCCCTGCGAAAGAATCAGGCTTTCGATGACCGCCTCGCTTTTCATCTGTTTGGAGAGACTGACCGCGTCAATCGCATTTGTCACCATTTCGTCATTGCTGAGGTCGCCGCCGCCGATGATGCTCTGGAGTGTCTGTATGGCGTAATCGCGGCTGCTCTGCTTATCAAGCCTTGCCTGCGCAAAATAATCCGCCTGAGCGGGAACGGCATTGACCATTTCGGCAGTTCCGTAATCGAGCAGATCATCTGCTGCTGCGGGCGAAGCGGCCGTCTCTGCACCTTCCCGGAAAGACTCCGCCGGAATCAGTCCGTTTCCGCCTGCAAGGACATAGTTCAGATAAACGGCTGCGCCGAGAACCAGCGTCAGAGCGCTCAGGACGAGCTGCTTTTTTCCGATAATCATGCTGGGCTTTTTCATGGGATATGTTCTCCTTTCAGTTGACAGTGCCGGATGCTTTTCCGACATAGATATTTGCAGCCGGGATGCCGAGCAGAGCCGCTGCTGCCTGCGTGACGCGCTCACGGACTGCCGCATGACTGCCGCCGCTGCACAGGATCGCCGCACCGCAGACCGCCGGATACTTTGTCTGCGCGATGAGCGCGGATTCCGCATTGCCGGAGCGTGTCAGGACGGGTGCAGATTCGGTCTGTGCGCCGTTCTGATTGCGGGAGGCTTTCACCTCCTCCGCAAAGATCTGTTCGGAGGAGCCGCCAAGCGTCACCATGACCGTGACCTGCCCGACACCCTCCATTTGCGAAAGCAGTACAGTGAGCCGTTCTTCGAGCTGGATGCGGTAGATATCCGGATCGGCAGCGGCTTCTGTGATCGGAACGGGTTCCGGCTCCTTTGCTGCATCATTTTTCTTCGGCAGCAGTCCGGAAAGCAGAATCAGCGCGATCCCGGCGGCACCGAGTATGACGATGATGCGAATGCTGTTGTCTCCGGTCAATCGTCCCCGCAGCCGCACGATCCATTCAGGCATCGGGTTCGCCTCCCTCCGTGATCGTGACAGAATCTCCGAGCCATTCCCGCAGACAGACGGTGCCGGTCAGCAGATTGCCGGTCACTTTGACCTCAATGATATCTATGCCGCCGGTCTCCGGAATATGCACGATGACGGATTCTACGGTGCAGCCGGATTCTTTTTCCGTCAATGCGTGATTGAGTGCCGTGCGGATGCTCTCAGCAGCAGCCTGCTCCTGCATCCGTTTCGCATTTTCGGTAATATCCTCTGCGGTAAGCTGTGTTTCCGGTATTTCGGATACCATGCCGCCGGTGATCTTTGTCAGCGGCGTAAGGATAACTGTCATCATGATAACTGCAAAGATCAGCCGGATCTGCTTTTCAAATTTCTCCAGCGGAACGATATATTCCGCCGCTGTCAGGCCGATCGCCGTGCAGCAGGCCGCGAGAACGGCTGTGCGTATCTGATCCGTATATATCACCTAATTTCCGAGAAGCAGCAGCATGATCGCGCTGGAAAAGATCAGCATGACTGCGAAGCAGAACAGCAGCGCGAAGGCCGCCGAGAGAATGTCCAGCATATTGTGATAGAGCTTTGCCATTGACGATGCGCCCGCAGTTTCCGCGAGAAACTGCATCAGCCAGTAGACCAGCCGGTAGAGGATCAGTGAGAGCATCGGCGGCAGCACGAGCCAGAGAATGACGAGAATCCCGATTCCGCCGACGCCGTTGCGCAGCAGCCGGATGCTGCCCTGTACGGTACCGTATGCATCGGAAACAGCGCCGCCGATCACGGGAACAGCGCTGGATGTGATGAGCTTCAACGATTTTGCCGCAAGCGAATCGGCCGCAGATGCTGCAAAGCTCCGGACGGACAGCAGCGCGGAGAACAGCGCCATGAGAAAGCCGAGCAGCCATGTCACGCCCTTGTGAATGCCGGAGACAAAGCAGCCGAGATGCAGCTTCGGATTGACCGCATCAACAATGCCGAGTGCAGCAGCCATTTGCAGCAGCGGAAATAAAATCCCGCCTGCAATCTGCATGATTGTCTCCGTCAGGAACAGCACGAAGATCTGATAGGCCGCGCCGCCTGCGACGGAACCGCCCGCTGCGATGAATGCCGCAAATACCGGAACATAGCTGCCCATGAATACGCGTCCCGTCTGAAATGCATCGGCCGTCCGGATGAGACAGGTACAGAGCGGAGATGCCGCTGCTGTCACGCAGAGCAGCGTCCCGACCGCATCAAACAGCGACTTCATTGAGGGATGCGCCGCCGCATCATTCAGACTGCTGAGAACCGTCGTCAGGACGGTCAGCGCGAGCAGTGTGCCGCAGAGCCGGAGCGGTGCAGCCGCTTCATCTGCCGCCGTATGCAGAACGGTTTGCAGCATTTCCGAGGGAGAGATCGTCAGCAGCGATTCCGGATCCGATGAGGAAAGACCGGATTCCGTCAGATACGGCTGTGCGGCTTCCGGTATTTCAATATTATCTGCTGCATCGCGCAGCCTGTCCGCCGGATCGCTCTCCGCGGCGCAGGGAATCCCCGCAGCCAGCGCGGTTATCATGAGCAGCAGCATTATGATAATCCGAATCCGGAAACGCATGACAGCACCTCCCTGACGATCGACAAAAGCGGCTTCAGCAGCGGGATCGCAAGCAGCATCAGCGCGATTTTACCAGTCAGCATGACAGCAGATGCCGCAGCAGATTCCCCGCCGTCCTTGCAGACATCCGCAGCAAGCTGCGTGACAATGCAGATACCTGCTGATTTTGCGATGCAGGCAGTCTGATCGGGCGACAGCCCGCCCGCAGTCAGCAGTCCGTCGATCTCATTGAGGATCGGCGTCATGGCCGTGACCGCAGCCGCCGTCAGCGCTGCGGAGACCAGAAGTGTCAGCAGCATGGCCTGCTCTTCGGCATAGCGGCGAAGCAGCTTCGCAATCAGAACCGCTGTGACAGAAAGTCCTGCAATCTGCAATGCCGTCACCATAATCCGAATACCGATTTGACCGTATCGAACAGCGTCTGGATCTCCGAAATGACAAGCATCAGCACGACGATCAGTCCGGCGAGGGTTGTGAGCATCGCCTGCTCCTCGCGTTCGGCGCGTTTCAGGACAAGATTCAGGACGGCGACGATAATGCCGATGCCGGCGACCTTGAATATCAGGTCGATGTTCATGCAAACAGCTCCGTTTCAGCAAATTTACAGCAGGAGGATCGAGAAAAACAGGGCGCCGAGAATGCCGATGCTCCGGCAAACAGGTGCTTTTTTTCCGCAGCAGATCTCGGCAGCGGACTGCATCGCGCCGAGCCGTTCGAGACAAAGCTCCAGCGCTGCGACCTGACCGTCGAGCGTGCTGCTGCCGAGGGTATCTCCGACGGTTAAAAGAACAGCGCGTTCCTCCGGTGTCAGCGAGCGGTCATTCCGGACTGCATCGCGCCAGCAGTAAGGGAATTGATCTGCATTCCGCGCTGCCGTCTGTAAAAAGAAAAGCTGCGCATAGTCCGGTATAGCAGCAGTATCGCGGATCAGATCCGCAGTCAGCGGAAGCGTCCCGCGAAGCTCTGTTATCATAGCTGTGACCATTTGGCGCAGCAGCCGCAGCCTTGCAGGATATGCAGAGAGACTGCGGGCGGCTGCACCGCCGCAAAGTGTTCCTGCGCAGAGGATCAGCATGACACCGAGCAGCTTCATCCGGCATCGACCCGCAATGAGATTGTTTTGAGAACCTGTCCGCACTGATTGCCGGAGCCGAGCAGAACCGCTGTCCGGAACGCGCCGGATTCGATCAGCCTGTTGATTTGCGGACGCTGCCGGAGTGAAGCGAGACTGCCCGCGTGTGCGGATGCAATGATCTGCACACCCGTATGCAGCGAGCCAATCAGCGCATCCGCCTCATCAGCCGAGCCGATTTCGTCGCAGATCAGTATATCCGGAGACATGACGCGCACTGCGATCTCAACGCCCTCTGCCTTCGGATAGCCGTCGAGGATATCTGTCTGCGCACCGAGCTCGAACTGCGGCATTCCGTTTTGTACAGCCGCAAGCTCACCGCGAGAATCCAGCAGTGTAACCGGATGCGATGCGCTGAGTATCCGCGCAATATCACGCAGGATCGTTGTTTTTCCGGAAGCAGGTGCGCCTGCGATCAGCAGTCCGCCGCGCTCCGGATGTATAGCCGGATTGCGGAGCAAAGCCTCTGCGCAGCCAATCCGCTCCGAAGCGATCCGGATATTCAGGCTGCTGATCTGCCGGACGGTTTCGAGGCGGCCGTCCTGTATGACGGCAGTCCCACAGATGCCGACTCTGCTGCCGCCGTGTATCGTGATAAATCCTTGCCGAATTGCAGGCTGCCAGCTGTGGATCGAATGCGAGCAGAGATTCTGGAATACAGTATCTATGAGCTGTCGGCTGACGGGGATCCCTTCCGCAGAGAGGGAGGCGAGTGTGCCGTCCTTCGTAACGGTCATCGCGCCGCCCTGCATGACGGCCTGTACACTTTTGCCGATGCGAAGCCGCAGCTCGCGGATCTCCGCTGTCTGTTCTGCCGGAATGCGGCTGAGCGGCTGCCGGATCTCGGCAGGAAAATAGGGGAGTGTCTCTCGGAATTTGGTTCTGACTGTCATAAGATGACCGCCTTTCGTCTGTCTTGGTATATCCTATGCGGGACAAGGCTGCATTAGAAGCAGAAAAGCCTGTACCGAAGTACAGGCTGTGTGTGCATGATATACAAAAACTGCCCCGAGGCGCTTTGAAACGCTTCGGGGCAGATATATGAAATGAATTGTGTTCAGATACCGATATTGCCGGTGCTGTCCGCATTGAAGAACTGATTGCTGGTCTCGGTGTAGTAATCGTTCTCTTCGAGGGAGGTGAAATCCTCGTCCTCCGGATCGGGAAGGCGGGCACCGCAGACACCGCAGAAGATGTTCTTCTCGCTGTTTTCAGCATCGCACTTCGGGCACATTTTGTATCCGCGGAGCGTGTTCAGCTCGAACTTCATTTTTTTGATGCGGCGGCGGCGGGCGTCAATATCCTCGCAGAGTGCGCGGAAAACAGCCGGATCCTCATCGGGGTTCTTATAATACTTTTTGCCGAGATCGGCGAAGATCTCCACGATTCTTTCCTCTTCATAGAGGATTTTACGCTTGAGATTGCTGACCTCAGAGACATTGGAAGCCTTTTCGCTCAGACCGCGTCCCATGTCAGAGACTTTGTCAAAGATGCTCATAAACAACACTCCTTCTGATTGCAGAGCAGCTGCGATCGCCCTGCATATTGATTCTGCGGTACGGGTTTCCGCAGATATCCTTATAGTATTATTATACACAATCTTTGTGCAGTTGTCAAGTGTCTGAACCGGAAAACAGGAAAAACTGTTCTGCTCCGGCGGTCAGCTGACGCTCAAATTGTATATGCCTCCTCCGGCGTGAGAATGTCGATGCCGGCATTCTGAAGCGCATTCAGCGTTGTTTCAATGTCATCCACACGGAAAACGGTATCGGCTCTGCCGGGTATACGGTTGACGAATGCATACATATATTCGACATTGACATTGGCCGCATTGATCGCTTCCAGCACATCCGCGACGCCGCCCGGACGGTCAGGCACCTTGACGCCGATGACCTCAGCGGTCTTATAAATCCAGCCGTTATCGGTGAGGAGCTTTTCGGCTTCTTCCGGCTTGTTGACGATGATGCGGAGAATGCCGAAATCGCGGGTATCCGCAAGGCTCAGCGTGCGCAGGTCAATGCCTGCATCGGCGATCAGACGGGTCAGCTCCGCGAGCTTGCCGGGCTGATTCTCCACAAAAACAGAGAGCTGCTTGATCGTATTCACAGAAGATCCCTCCTTGAAATCATTGTATCAGTATGATGATTTGTGACAGAAGATCAGTCATGCAGCTTGCGGCGGTCGATGACGCGGACAGCCTTGCCCTCGCTGCGGGTAATGGTCTTCGGAGAGACCAGATGCACCTTCGGGCTGATGCCGAGCATCGTCTTGATCGCTGCTGCAAGCGATTTTTCCATGTTCTGGATGTCCTTGATCTTGTCGGAGAACTGCTCCGGTGTCAGCTCCACGCTGATGTCGAGTGTATCGGAATTATTCCTGCGATCGACCTCGATGAGATAATTCGGGCTGTAGCCCTGCTCAATGAGAACGGTCTCGATCTGCGACGGGAACACATTGACGCCGCGGATGATCAGCATATCATCGCTTCTGCCCATCGGCTTCGCCATTTTGATGAGCGTTCTGCCGCAGGTGCATTTTTTCCGCGAGAGGACGCAGAGATCGCGTGTGCGGTAGCGCAGGAGCGGGAATGCTTCCTTAGTCAGCGCAGTAAAGACAAGCTCACCGACGGTTCCCTCCGGCAGTACCTCGCCGGTCTCCGGGTCAATAATCTCCGGCAGGAAGAGATCCTCGTTGATGTGCATACCGGACTGCTCCTCGCATTCAAATGCGACGCCGGGGCCGGAAATCTCAGTCAGGCCGAAGATATCATATGCCTTGATGCCGAGAGACTGCTCGATTGTCCTGCGCATTTCCTCTGTCCACGGCTCTGCACCGAAGATACCGGCTTTCAGCTTGATATCGTCGGATGTCAGTCCCATTTCGTGCAGGGTCTCGCCGATATAGGCAGCATAGGACGGCGTGCAGCAGAGGATCGTTGCGCCGAGATCGCGCATGAACTGGATCTGCCGCTCGGTATTGCCGGAGGACATGGGAAGCGTCAGGCAGCCGACCTTGTGCGAGCCGCCGTGCAGACCTGCGCCGCCGGTGAAAAGACCGTAGCCGTATGCAACCTGACATACATCGTTTTCATCGCCGCCCGCAGCGGTGATCGCTCTGGCACAGCAGTCCTCCCAGAGATCCACGTCATGCTGTGTATAGAATGCAACAACGCGCTTGCCGGTCGTGCCGCTCGTGGACTGGATGCGTACACAGTCCGAAAGCGGAACTGCGAGCAGTCCGAAGGGATAGGCTTCTCTCAGATCAGCTTTTGAGAGAAACGGCAGCTTATGCAAATCGTCTACAGACTGGATGTCATCCGGTTTGACGCCTTTTTTGTCCATGAGATCTCTGTAATAGGGGACGTGTTCGTAGACATGATGTACCTGTTTGATGAGGCGCTCGTCCTGGAGCTTTTTCATGTCTTCGCGGGACATTGTTTCAATGTCCTCGTGCCAGTACTTCGGCATTGGGGTCATTCCTTTCCAAATAAAATATGCTTACAGTCAATCGGCTGTATTGTCCTGTTTTCCGCGCAACAGAAGGGCTTATGCCTCTCTGCCGAGTGCGAATGCCTTGCGGTTCATCTCGATGAATTTCTCCGGCACGCACTGATTCAGTGCCTCCTGCCAGACGGATTCCTCAAATTCCATTTTCTTCGAGACAACACCCATCAGCACGACATTCGATGCCTTTGCACTGCCGGCCTGCTCCGCGAGGGAGAGTGCATCGACAGCGGTGACATCAATGCCCATGCCCTTGAGGTTTTCGACGATGCCCTGCGGATAGGATGCCGCACCGGTGATAACCGGCATCGGATCAAGCGTCTGCGTGGATGTGACGATGTGACCGCCCTTTTTCAGACAGCCTGCCCAGCGCGCCGCTTCGAGCAGCTCAAAGGAGATGATGACATCCGCTTCGCCTTTCTCGACGGTCGGGGAGTAGACGGCATCGCCGTACTTGACATAGGTGACAACGGAGCCGCCGCGCTGCGACATACCGTGAACCTCACTGACCTTGACGGCATAGCCCTGCTGGAGCAGAACATTGCCGAGAATGCGGCTGGCGAGCAGGGAGCCCTGTCCGCCGACACCGACGATCATGACAGATTTTGTTTCCATATTCAATACCTCTTGCTTTCAGATTGTAGATACCGGACGGCGCGCCGTTCAGTAATTGTTTTCGTCATCCTTCCATTTCAGAAAGGTCGTGATGAGCTGCCAGAAGCTGAGGATCACAATGATCACGGCAGCAGCGGCAAATTTGATGATCCAGCCGGTTCCGAGGATAAAATGCTTCGAGCAGAATACCCAGATGCCGATCATGAGTGCCCAGCAGACCGGCACGGCAATGCAGGTGCGGATGAATCTCTCTTTCGGAGTCAGATCATGATAATCTCTCATTCAGACAACTCCTTCTCAGATCGTATCCATGACAGCGGGCTGCTGCGGCTGGGGCTGGGGCTCTGCGGGCTGCATCAGTGCATTCGGATCTCCGCCGACTCCGTGCGTCAGCAGCAAAGCCTGAATTCTGCGGCGGTATTCGCCTTCGAGCTGCTGTGAGGAGCGGATCGGATATTCCGCCGCGAGCGCATCCATGATCGTATTGACAGAGACCTCATTCGGCTCCATTGTTTCCGCCATTTTCGCGGCCTTTTCAAAGCACTGGATCTGCTGCTTGCGCTTCTTGAACGGCTCGTGCATCCGTTTCAGCTCAAAGTAGCTGTTCTGGTCGATGACCGGCCCGTGCTGACAGATGCCGCACATCATGAAATATTCAAGAACCTCTGTTTTGAGCGGGATGTATTCGACATGATTGATCTTGACGTGCCGGCCGACATACCAGCCGGTGAATTTCTTACAGACGGGACACCAGTCGATGCCGGTCGAGATGTCCTTTTTCAGCTTTTCGCGTGTACCCCAGACGATAAACATATCCTGTTCCTTTCAATGGTGATAATAGTATCTTGTGCGGAGAATTCTCGTTCTGTATTCCGTGCGAATAGCTTATGCTTCGATTGCGTCGAATTTGCAAAGCTCCTCGCAGATGCCGCAGCCGACGCACTGTGTATGGTCGATGCAGGCCTTGCCGTCCTTCATGGAAATTGCCGGGCAGCCGAGCTTTAAGCACATCTTGCAGCTTCTGCACTTGTCGGTATTGACGTGCAGCGGGGGATTGTGCTTGACATATTTGAGCAGCGCACACGGTCTGCGGCTGATGATGACAGAGGGCTCGTCTGCTGCGAGTTCCTCGGTGATCGCCTGCTCCATTTCCGCGAGATGATAGGGATCTGCGACGCGGACGCGCTTGATGCCGATCGCATGGCAGAGCGCTTCGAGATCGACAGCCGCCGCCGGATCGCCCTTGAGGTTCTTGCCGGTGGTCGGGTTCTGCTGATGACCGGTCATGCCGGTGATCGAGTTATCGAGAATGATGACAGTCGAATTCGATGCATTGTACGCGACATTGACAAGCGAATTCAGGCCGGTGTGCATAAAGGTCGAATCGCCGATGACCGCGACAGTCTTGTTCTGGGATTTTTCGCCGAGAACCTTGTTGAAGCCGTGCAGACAGGAGACCGAGCTGCCCATGCAGATCGTCCAGTCGATCGACTCCAGCGGCTTTGCAGCGCCGAGCGTATAGCAGCCGATATCGCCGGAAACGGTAATCTTGTGCTTTGCGAGCGTATAGAATACGCCGCGGTGCGGACATCCGGCACACATGACAGGCGGACGGATCGGCAGCTGTTCCGGATACGGTACGGTCTCCGGCTTTTTGCCGAGCAGCTTTTCTGCAATGATGATCTGATTCAGTTCGCCGATATTGCCG
Organism: uncultured Ruminococcus sp.; assembly: GCA_946621745.1. Taxonomy (GTDB): domain Bacteria; phylum Bacillota; class Clostridia; order Oscillospirales; family Ruminococcaceae; genus Firm-04. The sequence goes on along the minus strand of CAMOOV010000005.1, from coordinate 25,791 downwards.
AAGATCTCCTTGCCCTTGCAGTCGATGCCGAGGCATTTGGCGTGCTGTTCGAGGATGCCGTCGAGCTCCTCAATGATGTAGACAGTCTTGCATTTAGCTGCAAAATCAAGGAACAGCTTTTCCGGCAGCGGATTGGTCATGCCGAGCTTTAAGTAGTTGACCTGATCGCCGAGCGCATCCTTTGCATACTGATACGCAGCGCCGCAGGTAATGACGCCGATTTCGGAGCCGTTGTCCTCAATGCGGTTGATCGGAGCGGTCTCTGCATATGCGATCAGCTTCTTAGTGCGTTCCTCGACAACAACATGGCGCAGCTTTGCATTCGCCGGAACCATAACATATTTTTGCGGTGTCTTGACATAGGGCTTCAGCTCCTTCTCCTGACGGGGAAGCTGCTCGACAGCGCTCTGCGAATGCGCAACTCTGGTAGCCGTGCGCACGAGAACCGGCGTGTCGAATTTCTCGGAGATCTCATAGCCGAGCATTGCGAAATCCTTGCATTCCTGCGAATCGGACGGCTCCAGCATCGGAACCTTCGATGCAATCGCGTGATGGCGGGAATCCTGCTCATTCTGCGAGGAATGCATACCGGGGTCATCCGCGACCGCGATTACAAGACCGCCGTTGACGCCGGTGTAAGCGGCGGTATAGAGCGGGTCGGCCGCGACATTCAGGCCGACGTGCTTCATCGCCGCAAATGCTCTTGCACCTGCGAAGGATGCGCCCAATGCAGATTCAACGGCGACCTTTTCATTCGGCGCCCATTCCGCATAGACTTCGTCGTACTTCGCGACTGTTTCGGTGATCTCTGTCGAGGGCGTGCCGGGATAGCTGGACGCAAACCGGCAGCCGGCCTCATAGAGTCCGCGTGCGAAGGCTTCATTGCCAAGCATCAGTTTTTTCATAGTATATCTCCTTCATGTAATGATGAATATTGAAAACAGGTTCAGATCAGCGCAGATAACGACTGCGCCATGCGTCATCATGACTGTTCAGATGATAAAGGTCATCCGCGAGCTGCTGCATTTCATCGGTACCCTCCAGCGTATCGGTCAGGGATGACGGGATCGCCGAAAGGCCGAGCCGCGCACCGAGAATATTGCCGGCGATCGCTCCGGTCGAATCGCTGTCACCGTCGTGGCTGACAGATGCGGTCAGGCACTGCGCAAAATCGTCTTCATGCCGTACCGCACAGTATACAGCGACCGCGAGTGCTTCTTCACCGACCCAGCCCTCACCGAGCTGTCTGATCGCCTCGGCATCGCTGTACTGCGGATTCTCCGCATATTCCAGTGCCCATTCGATGATCGCACGGAAATCGTGCAGATATTCTGCTGCTTCGCGAATTTCTGCGAACATCGCATCTGCGGCATCCAGACTCTCTGCGGCGATCTGTGCAAGCGGAAGCTCCGTTCGCACGGCACGGTGAACGATATAGGAAAGCGCACCGGCCGGCAGATATCCGAGCGGATGACCGTGTGTGAGAACAGCGGCCTCCGCGCCGATCCGCATGGCTTCTTCAGCAGTTTCGGCATACAGTCCGGCGGGTGCTGTCCGCATCACGCCGCCGCATCCCTTGCTGTGATTGAGCGGCGCCTGAAAGCTGCCGCTACCGCCGTCAGCCAGCGCAGAAAGGCAGGTATTGCCCGGCGCTCTCCGGCCGTACAGCCACGGAACCTCCATGAGCCATGAATGAAATGCCGAAGGATCATGCGGCAGCCCGGCGATGCTGCTTTGCTTCGTAAACGGATGCGGCGTGGCGGGATGCTCCTGTGTATAGAGCCATTCGAGATACGCCGTCCGGATGCAGTCAGTTTCATCGGCGGACACACCGTTCTGTTTCAGCGCTGCACAGCGGAGCAGGCCGTTTGCCGTGAAAAGTGTCATCTGTGTATCATCCGACACAAGGGCTTTGTCAAAGCCGTCGAAATATGCATAGGATGTAACGCCGGAAGCACCGTGAATACGCAGAATTTCATCTCTGCGCCTGAATTCGACCGGATAGCCGAGCGCATCGCCGGCAGCACCGCCGATGATGCATCCGGCAAATCTGTCATGCAAAGCATTCATACTGTTCCCTCCTTTGCAGGAAATGCAGACCGCAGATATTCCGCGACGGCATCCTCCGTATTGCGTCCGATCACGATATCTGCCTGCGCCTTGATTGTATCGGCTGCGTTCTCCACAGCGATTTTCACATCACAGGCCGCAAAGAGCGGTAAGTCATTGTGATTGTCACCGAAGCCGACGACGGTTTTTGCGCCGGTCATTTTTTTCAGCTGCATGACGCCGTGATATTTTGATGCCTCCGCAGCGGAGACTTCGAGATACCAGATATCCGGCTCATACACATCGCGGTAATATGCGACGGAGATTCCGCTGATCTGCCGGACGGTCTCGCAGACCGGATCCAGCACGGCTTTCGGCGCATTCAGCGACATATAAACGGGATTGCTTTCCGCAAGCCCGCTGAGGCTTCCGACCTGCCGGAACGGTTTGTCGTATTTGACGCGGCGCTCCTGATAGTAACGCTGCATATGCGGTGTTGTCAGCGCGGTGTAGCAGCATTCGAGCCTGTCCGCCGGAACGCAGAATACAAAGCCGTTCATGCCGGCGTCCGCATAGACCGTGCAGATCTCGCGAAACGCTTTCTGCGGGATCGGATGCGCGGAGATAATGCGGTCGCGCACCGGATCATGCAGCACGGCTCCGTTTTGCAGGATGAGCGGCAGCTTCAGCGGCAGACCTTTGATGATCGGCATGACCGAGAAGCTCGTGCGGGCGGTCGCAGCCGTCAGAGGAAGACCGCGTTCGAGCAGCGGGATGAGAATGCTGCGGCTCCGCCGGGAGACCGTCACATCCGGCTGCAAAAATGTCCCGTCCAGATCGGTGACATAGAGGATATCAGTCACGGTCAGGCTCCACGGGTGCATAGGCAATACGGAGCTTCGGCAGGGCAGTGACTGTTGCTTCATAGGAGAGCAGGCCGTCCGGCTTTGAGAGATCGTTTTTGCCGTCTGCGGGCGGCGCAAAGATTCGCAGCATCATGCTGCATGGTGTTTCGGGACTGCGCTCGAAGAATGCGGGCATCAGATCGACGAATTTCGTCTTCGGTGCTTTATAGAACCATTTGCCGTTGAGCTCGATCATATAATTGCCGCAGTCGTCCTGATCGAAATACAGCTCACAGAAATGCGGATCGCCGGTCAGCTCCAGCCGGATGCCGATGCCCTCGGCATCCTCGGAATTGCGCCAGCGGAGCGTGACAGGGAGTGCTGCTTCGCCCTCCTCGGCGATCTCCGGCAGGAACATGGAATCCTGGATCCAGCTTTTGAATGTGTGCATGACCGGCTGCGGAATGCCGTTCTCCGGATCGTTCGGATCCTCGGTCTCCAGACCGAGCCGTCCGCGGTCGCGGAACTGATAGAAATTGATGCCGGAGAGCCAGTTTTCCGGATCCTCCTTGACGAGCCGGAAGAAGCCGTCCACCATCGCGCACTGATCGTAGGGGCCGGTCACATCGCCGTCCGCATTGAATTCGCTCATGACCATCGGCTTTGTGACACCGCCGTTGAGTTCCGTAAAGCGGCGGTAGGAGCGCTTGGTCATTTCGTAGACATCATGGTATGCGCTGCGTCCGTGCGAGCTGCCGCCCGGCTCCGCAACATCATACGGCCAGCCCCAGTGGAGCGCCATATATTTGTCAACAGACCAGATATCCGCCGCAGGGATCGTGCAGGCGAATTCCTTTTCCTTGACCATTTCCGATTCGTTCAGATCTTCAATACCGCCGATGCAGATGATCGTCTGCACATTCGGCGCGTGAGCGCGGATGACCTCGCTTGCATGGACGAAAAACTTCGCAATATCGGCATAATCCGCACGCTTATTGAATGCGAACCAGTCGCCGGTCGCTTCGTGATTCAGTCGCAGCAGTACTCTGCCGTAGGGCTTCAGATCCTCGGCAACTGCAACGAGATATTCATCCGGCACATTCGGATCAATGACAAGTGTGAGCGTCACATCCTGACCGTGCCGGCGGATATCCTGCATCTGCCGGAAGACTTCGCTGTCTCGGTCGCCGTTCAGACCGCCGGTATAGGGAAAGTAATCCTCATAGGGCGTATCCCACTGGCCTTTCATCTCCTTGCCTGCGAAAGCGTCCCTTGCACGGGCGGGAAACTCCTTGTCGAGCGGGTAGTAGCAGTACATCAGATTGACGGAGCGCATCGGTCTGCCGAGTGTTTTCAGGATATAATCCTGCGGGACATATTCACCGCGCTCACTGCCGTCGGTCAGATCGGCGGCACAGCGCGCAGGCCCCATGTGGATGCGGTAGATCGTTTGATTCATGTAGGTTCCTCTCAGTCCGGATTATTCCGCAAAATAGCGGTCGAGCAGCTCGCGCTTGAGCTTCCAGAGCGGCTCGGAAAGATCGACATAATATGCATGGGGATTCTCAAAGCGCTTGACCTCATCCCAGATGAGACCGAGCTGCGCCTTGCAGTATGCGCGCATTTCACCGATCGGCGGGCTGTCATAGACGCGTCTGCCCTTTTCAAAGATCGGCTTCTGCAATTTCACTGCGCGGAAATTCGTCAGCTTCTTGCGCTTGTAAGTGAATTCGGGATCGAAGATCACATAGGGCTGTGTATCGTCGATGACTTCATCCGCAAGCGTGATGACATCGGCGATCGCCATGCCGGTCTCATTGTCAAAGAGACGCCACGGTGTTTTGAAGCCGGGATTCGTGATCTTGGATGCGTTCTCGGAGAGCTTGATCTTCGGAACTAGCGTTTCCGGAGCTTCGAGCGTACCGGCAGCCGCGAGTTTATAGACACCGCCGAATACCGGCTCGGAGGGCGAGGTCACAAGCCGTTCGCCGACGCCGAAGCTGTCGATCTGTGCGCCCTGACTGAGCAGGTCGCGGATCAGATATTCGTCGAGCGAATTGGACGCGACGATCTTCACCTCCGGCAGACCGGCTTCATCGAGCATGATGCGTGCCTTCTTCGAGAGATATGCGATATCGCCGCTGTCGATACGAATGCCCTGCGGCACATGACCGGCGGCCTTCAGCTCCTTGAACACGGTGATCGCATTCGGAACGCCGGAGCGCAGGACATGATAGGTGTCAACGAGCAGCGTACAGGCATCGGGATAGACCTTTGCATAGGCTCGGAATGCGTCCAGCTCAGTCGGGAAGAGCTGCACCCAGCTGTGTGCCATTGTACCGAGTGCCGGAACGCCGAATTCGCGGTCACAGATCGCGCAGGCAGTACCGGCGGCACCGGCGATATAGGCTGCTCTCGCGCCGTAGAGCGCACCGTCGCTGCCCTGTGCGCGGCGGGAGCCGAATTCCATGACCGGTCTGCCGTCCGCAGCCCGGACAATGCGGCTTGCCTTAGTCGCGATGAGCGACTGGTGGTTGACGGAGAGCAGCAGCATCGTTTCAACGAACTGTGCCTGCATCGCGGGACCGCGGACAGTCATCAGCGGCTCATGCGGGAAGATCGGCGTGCCCTCAGGGATCGCCCAGACATCACAGGCGAATTCAAAATGCGCGAGGTAATCGAGAAATGCCTCGGAGAAGATATTCTTTTCGCGGAGATAGCTGATATCATCCTCGGTGAAATGCAGATTCTCCAGATATTCGATCGCCTGTTCGAGTCCGGCCATGATCGCATAGCCGCCCTGATCGGGCACCTTGCGGAAGAACAGATCGAAGCAAGCGGTCACATTTCCGAGACCGTTTTCGAGGAAGCCGTTTGCCATTGTCAGCTCATAGAAATCGACGAGCATCGTCAGATTTCTGGCTGCGAACATGGAAGGCTGTGCAGCATTCATTGGAATGACCTCTTTTCATTCATAATAGAGAACAGCTGCCCGTCAGAAGCGGACAGTCGCTCTATGCGGGATCGGCTGCGGGCGGATCGGCCGCACACATACCCTTTCTATTTTACTACAAAAACGGGTTTTCGTCAAGTATTTCTTGAAAAATGGATATAAAAGCGGTGAAAATCAGATAATCTGCTTGCATTTCCGGACAAAATATGATAAAATATAAGAATAGTAAATTTTGAGAGGAGTTTTCCGCTATGAACAGTGAAATCCGTGATATCAACCTTTGGGAGAGCGGCGAGCAGAAGATCGCCTGGGTCAAGAGCAATATGCCGCTGCTCCGCAGCATCGAGGAGGAGTTCTCCAAGACGAAGCCTTTCGCAGGCAAGCGCATCGCGCTGTCGATCCACCTTGAAGCCAAGACCGCGTATCTCTGCCGCGTGCTGGCAGCGGGCGGTGCAGAAATGTATATCACCGGCTCGAATCCGCTTTCCACGCAGGATGATGTCGCTGCGGCGCTCGTCCACGGCGGACTGAATGTGTTCGCATGGCACGGCACCACACCGGAGGAGTATGAGGCACATACCCGCCGCGTCATCGAGGCAAAACCGCATTTCATTATCGACGACGGCGGCGATCTCGTCACGCTGATCCACAATGATTATCCCGAATTGCTTCCGAATGTCATCGGCGGCTGCGAGGAGACCACGACCGGTATTCTGCGCCTCAAGGCAATGGCGGCAGAGGGCAAGCTGAAATTCCCGATGATGCTCGTCAATGACGCAGACTGCAAGCATCTGTTCGATAACCGCTACGGCACCGGTCAGTCCGTCTGGGACGGCATCAACCGCACGACGAATCTGATCGTCGCGGGCAAGACCGTTGTCATCGCGGGCTACGGCTGGTGCGGCAAGGGCGCAGCGATGCGCGCAAAGGGACTCGGCGCAAAGGTCATCGTCACCGAGGTCGATCCGGTCAAGGCGATCGAGGCAGTTATGGACGGCTTCACCGTCATGAAAATGGAGGATGCGGCACCGCTCGGCGATTTCTTCGTCACCGTGACCGGCTGCAATCTGGTCATCACCGAGAACAGCTTCATGAAAATGCATGAGGGCGCGATCCTCTGCAATGCCGGTCACTTCGATGTTGAGGTCGATATGGCGGGACTGCGTAAGCTGGCAGTTAAGAGCTTCCCGGCACGGAACAATATCATTGGCTATACGCTCCCGAACGGCGTGACGGTCTATGTCATCGCAGAGGGCAGACTGGTCAATCTCGCGGCGGGCGACGGACATCCGGCAGAGATCATGGATATGAGCTTTGCGATCCAGGCGCTCAGTGCAAAGTGGCTGACCGAGAACCGCGATTCCGTCAAGGATCTGCTGAATGTCGTGCCGCGTGAGGTCGATGAGGCAGTCGCATACCGCAAGCTCCGGAGCATGGATATCGAGATCGACACGCTGACCGATGAGCAGCACGCATATCTCTACGGTACTGCCGAATAATTCATAAATACAGTACAACAGAAAAGGAGGGATTCTCAGTGAGTGATTTTGCAAATGCACTGGCCGAGCTGATGACGAAAATGGATCAGAAGCTCGATGTACTGGAGAAGCAGCAGAAGGAGCTTGACGGCAAGCTCGAACGCTATTCCGCATTCATCGTCAAGAAGCTGAACGAGACCTCGGAAACGATCTGCAATACGCAAACCGCGCAGCTCAAGCTGTTCGATGAGAGTATGCGGAAGATGGGACAGCAGCTGGATGTCATGGAGCGTCTGGTCGCAGGCCGCACCGATCCGGATGCGGTGAATGATCCCGTCATGGCGAAGCTGACCGAGACCTCTGACGCTTTGCAGCATACGGTCGAGCGCAGCATCAATCTCATCAGCTATCACAGCGCACAGATTGAAAAAACGCTTGCCGAGGCAGCACAGGCGGCCTCGGAGAAAGCAGAAGCAGAGGCAGAGCGGGCCGATGCACTTTCCAAAAAGCTCTCGCTCGCAATTGAGCATCTGTATGACGGATTGCTGACGAATCAGGAAATGATCGAAAAGCCGGACGCTGTTCCGGAAAATCCGCAGACCGTTCCGGAGAAGCCGGATGCATTCCCTGAGAATCCCGAAGGCAGCTATGAGAATCCGGAGATCCGTGTCTTTGAGAATCCGGAGGCGTTTCCGGATAATCCCGAAGCGTATCCGGAAAATCCGGAGGCATCCTTTGAGAATCCGGAGCCTGAGATCGAAACATGACCTGATACGGAGGTATAATATGACTGAATACGAAAGATTGATGCAGTGCTTTGCATATGTAAAGGAACGCATTACCAGCAAGCCGAAGATTGCGCTGGTGCTCGGCTCCGGTCTCGGCAGATTTGCGTCTGAGATCGAGGTGCAGGAGACACTCAGCTACAATGAGATTCCAAATTTTCCGGTCTCAACGGTCGAGGGACATGAGGGCAGATTTGTTTTCGGCAACTGTGACGGCGTACCCGTCGCGGTCATGCAGGGCAGAGTGCATATGTATGAGGGCTATACCCCGCAGGAGGCGGTTCTGCCGATCCGTCTGCTGCGTCTGCTCGGCGCGGAGATCCTGTTCCTGACGAATGCGGCAGGCGGCATTCAGGCCGGAATGCAGGCGGGTGAATTCATGCTCATCACCGATCAGATTTCGAGCTTTGTGCCGTCGCCGCTGCGCGGTGCGAATATGGATGCGCTCGGTGTACGCTTCCCGGATATGAGCAAAATATACAGCGACCGTCTGAATCGGATCATCCGGAAGATCGCCGTCAACGAGGATATTCCGCTGAAAGAGGGCGTCTATCTGCAAACCGCAGGGCCGGCCTACGAATCCCCCGCGGAGATCCGGATGTTCCGGACGCTCGGTGCGGATGCGGTCGGCATGAGCACGGCGATCGAAGCAATCGCCGCACGGCACTGCGGCATGGAGATCTGCGGCGTTTCCTGCATCAGCAATCTGGCCGCGGGCATCTCTCCGCATCCGCTGACGCATGAGGAGGTCAAGGAGGCCGGCGATAAGGCCGCCCCGCAGTTTACATTGCTGGTGCGCAGCGCGATCGCGGAAATGGGAAAGCAGGTCTGACGCACAGAACAATATAACCGGAATCGAGGTGAGAATATGCGGCGATTTTCAAAGGAGGAGAAGATGCTCAGGCAGATCCTGCACTGGGAGAAGAAGCATCTGCGCAGCCATACAAAGGTGAACTATGCGCTGACGGTCGATCTTTTGAAAAATGACGGGCTCAATACCGATTACCGCCGGTATATTCTTACAAAAGAATACTATTTTCTTTCGGATACCTCGCGCAGCTTTCCGCTCGGCAATTACGGCGAGACGGTCAAGGGCTGGCTGACGGAGGCAGGGCGGCTGATCGAGGTGTTTCATGAGCGCCATGCGATGCGAGGCAGGCTCGAAAAGACCATGCGCGAGGATTCGCTCTATGAGCAGATGGAAATGGTATTCTACGGCATCATGGCACAGTTCCTCCATGCGGTCAGCTTTTTCCAGTATGACCGCATCGCGAACAACGAATACCGTGAAGCCGGCGGCGGACAGATCCTGCGGCTGCTCGGCCGTGCCGACAAGCTGCTGGAATATTACGGTTCGTATATTTCATTGCAGGGCGCGGCAGCGTTTGCCGATCCGTATGACGAGATCACCGGCATTCAGATCGCGGTCGAATCCATGCAGGAGGCACTGCGGCAGGCAGGAACGGATATCCGCTGAGAATTGCAGAAAGGAATATCAAAAATGATTCGATTTTACAATGCACAGATCATGACAATGGAGGACGGCGGTACGATCCGGAGCGGAGAGCTTTGGACGGACGGCGATAAGATCAGCTATATCGGCGAAACACCGACGGAGCTTCCGGCCTTTGAGCGCGAGATCGACGCGGGCGGCAATCTGCTGATGCCGAGCTTCAAGAATGCGCATACGCATTCCGCGATGACATTTCTGCGCTCGTTTGCGGAGGATGTGCCGCTCCAGACATGGCTGTTCGAGAAGGTCTTCCCTTATGAGGACAGGCTGACTGCCGAGGATGTCTATGCCTTCGACCGGCTCGCGATCCTTGAATATCTCGCATCCGGCACGACTGCGTTTTTTGATATGTATTTCTATCCGGAAAGCACTGTGCAGGCAGCGATCGAATCCGGAATGCGTGCAATCCTCTGCGGCAGCATCAGCGGAACGGCCAAGGATGTTGACCGGCTGAACGATCAGTTTCAGAAGTACCGGAATATGCATCCGCGCATCGGCTACCGGCTCGGCTTCCATGCTGAATACACGAGCGATGAGAGCCTGCACCGCGGTGTTGCAGAACTGGCACGCGCCGAGCATGAGCCGGTCTATACGCATATCAGCGAGACCGAAAAGGAGCAGCTCGAATGCATCGAGCGCCATGGCGCAACACCCGCACAGTATTTTGAGTCGCTCGGAATGTGGGAAAACGGCGGCGGCGGATTCCACGGTGTCTGGTTCGATCAGGCGGACAGAGCCGTCTGGAAGCGGAACGGTCTCTGGCTGATTTCCTGCCCCTGCTCGAATGCCAAGCTCGCAAGCGGTATTGCGCCGCTGAAGGAGGCATATGAGGAGGGCGTACAGCTTGCGCTCGGTACGGATGGCGCTGCATCGAACAATGCACTTGATCCGTTTAAGGAAATGTATCTCGGTGCGGTATTGCAGAAGCTGCGGCATATGGATGCTGCTGCAATTCCGGCGGCTGAGCTGCTTCGTGCGGCGACCGTCGGCTCTGCGCGGGCAATGGGTCTGCATGACTGTGATGTGCTGGCAGAGGGCAAGCAGGCGGATCTCATTATGATCGACCTCCATGCACCGAATCTTCAGCCGAAACATCATATCCCCGAAAGCCTTGTGCTGAGCGGCGACCGCATGAATGTCAGACTGACGATGTGTGCAGGCAAAATCCTCTATGAGAACGGTGAATATTTCATCGGCGCTTCGCCGGCAGAGATTATTGCTGATACTGAAAAGCGTCTTTCCCGGCTGACAGATTGATGATTTGAAAGGCCGGATCTTACGGAAAAGGACAGATACTTCATCAACGAGGTATCTGTCCTTTTTTGCATAGTAATACGCCCGGATGATTTCTATAGGCAACACCGCACAAAGCCTGCCTGACGACCGGAGCCCGGCTGGCAGCTTGGCAGCGCATCTACTTGCATATTTTCCGTCATCTTGCACGAAAAATCTGACTGCGTATCTGCACCGCCAGCTCTGTGCGGTATTGCCTATATCATATTCATCTCGGTGTGAATGGACGCTGCAATGATCTTCCTGTATCGGTGGAGGGGTGTTTTTCTGTGTGTATTGAGCCGTACCGCAAAGCTGACAGCAGCGAGTGTTCTGTTCCCACTGCTATATATTGATGTCCCAACTATCTCTTGAAGATATCTGCTTGTCTTTTTGCCGTGATACTGCGTTAGAAATCCTTGCCTTGCGTCAGCAAGGCGGCGGCTTTCTGCCTTGTCTCACAACAAAAATCCTGCGCATCTATTCTTCAATTAATTGGTACATCAATATCACTGCCAGTTCTGTCTGCGCTGCTGGATACAAATATGATTGTTGAGCTCAAACGGAATCGCGTTTCTTTCTCTGGCGTAAGCAAGCGCAGCGCTGATCTCCTGCGATAATTCTTCGGTCACATATCCTTTTTCGCGCGTTCTTTTCCAGATCATATAATACAGATCACTTCTCAGCTTCGGATAATCGCAGGTAAAGCGAAGCAAATAGGGTATCGCCGGCCAGATTCCGTCTTTTGTGAGCAGCATCGCAATGCGGTATTGCAGTATGGGATCGGCTGTGCTTTGCATCACCGGCAGCAGATTGGTAGCTTCCAGACATTTCTGCGACAGCGCCAGATGGTATGCAGCTTTGGCCAGCTTTGCATCTTGACTCTGCATATTTTTCAGAATAAGCGCTTTTCCGTCCTCTGCACCGAGCTTCACCAGCGCATACATTGCTTCACAGGGATGCGATTCCAGATACGGACGAATGCGCGGAATATCCTCTGCCGTGCCGAAATCGCCGAGCGCCGGCAGTGCATCCGGCAGGTGACTGCGGCAGAATTGCAGATAATCAGCGCCCGCACTGCGCATCTGATTTTTTGCAAAAATGCGGATCCGGCGGGAAGGGGAGAGCAGCAGATTTTCAAAGCCGTCCCAGAATCCTTCGTGCTTTAAGCGGTAGTCATATGCGATCAGCCGGACGTGCTCATAACTGTCCTGCATGAATAATTCCAGCGCCTTTGCAGGAACCGATCCGCCTGACATTTGCATATAGATCCGTTCGAGCATACAGCGCAGCTCGCCGCTGTATTCCTCCTGATAAAAATGCAGGATCAGGCCGCGATACTGCGGCTCCGGATGCAGCGCAAACAGCTTGTAGCAGAAGCGGATATTGCCTTTTGCATTCCATTTGCGGCTGGGATCTGCTTCCAGATACTGCATGAGAAAGAGATCCAGCTTTTCCATAGAGAACTCCGGTTCCCGATATGCGCGTTCACTTCTGCGCAGCTTCTCAATGCAGTGCATAGATGCAAGCAGGTCATCGGCGGTGTGCGGCTGCTGCATCTGCAAACCGAGCGTTCGCAGGGCAGTCCGGCGGATTTCCGGCACCCAGTCATTCAGCCGCATCAGCGTATATCCGACCGTTTGGAACATTTCCTTTCCGGTAAATTGCTCGACACATTTTTCACGCACATACCCGTTCGGATGTGCAGAGCCAAAAACCAGAATCGGCCGTAAAATGTCGTAGTGACTGTGTTCGGGAATCGCAGCCTGCCAATCCGCGACAGCATCCGCATTGCCGGTTTCCGCGGATGCAAGCTGCATCAGCTTCTCTGCAAAAAAGGGCAGCTTCGGCCAGAGCAAATGATCCGCCTGTTCAGCGATATAGCAGATCTGTTCCGGCGTCGGATCATAAAAGAGCGCTGAAAAGAGCATCGGAAAGCAGTAATTCTGACGCAGCTTTCGATTGTTGTAGCTGCGCGGTGCATACATATAAGCGTAGGCATTTCTGTCATCGTTGATCTTCATTTCAGCCTGATAGCGTGCAATGATGCACTGGGCTTGTGTCGTTTTCTTATTCTGCATATCGAAGCTCCTTTCGCTTATTCGGAATGATTCCGGTGTTCAGGGCTGCACCGCCAAGAGCGCAGCTGTCGGATCGAACGCATCTGACCGGTCAGTTATCCCTGACCGGTCAGACTACCGGATTGCGTCAGCGATTCTCCAGCTTTTCGCTCCAGTCTGCGTGGATGATCCCTTTCCGCCGGACGGATGTGACCGTATCGCATACAGCTTCAAAGAGCGTTCTGGTGCCTGCTTCATCTGCGGCATAATTGGCGGAACGCTCACGGGAAATCCCGATGCGTGCGGCTTCTGCTGCGGCGTCGATGTTAGCACCGAGGAACAGGAATTCCCAGCCTTTTTTCTGAGCGGATTCGATCATCTTCTTAACCTCGGCGTAATTGAATTTTGTACTGGAATTCTCCTGACCGTCGGTTGTGATGATAAACAGTGTATGCTCCGGCATATCCTCCTCGCGGGCATATTTGTGGATCGTTTCCGTCTTTCGCACTGCTTCTCCGACGGCATCCAGCAGGGCTGTGCAGCCGCCGACACAGTAATCCTTATCGGTCATGCGGGGAATCTGCTCCAGCGGGAGCCGGTCATGCAGCACATCGGAGCGCGTATCGAACAGCACAGTCGTGACCAGTGCTTCGCCCTCCTCCTTCCGCTGCTTGTCGATCATACCGTTGAAGCCGCCGATTGTATCCGGCTCCAGTCCGCTCATCGAACCGCTGCGGTCGAGAATGAAAATCATTTCGGTCAGATTCTTTTTCATGGTGATTCCTCCTTTGTGGTTCAGGCGGTTTGTTTTCTGTATCTTTATCATACCACAAAGACGGAAGAAAAAGGTCAACTGCCGGGCGACATTTTACTCAGAGCCGAGCATCGGCTGATCGTACTGGTAGAGTGCCTCATTGATGATAAACACATTGTAAATGCGCTGGCTGATGAAATATTCAATGATAATATCGAATACATTGCTGTGCGAAAGCGAATAGCCCGCGGTTTTGAGCAAAGCATTTGTCTGCTCAAGCTCCAGCTCCAGTGCCAGTGCAAATGCAAGGACAGTTTCCTTTTTCGGCTTATACCGAAGATCGGAGCGGATCTTTGAAAAAAGCTGCCGGGAGACATTGGCTTTCTTATAGCATTCGGAATCCTTCATGCCGGATTCGTCGATCAGGCGCAGGAGCATTTCGGTAAAGCCTTCATCGAGATGCTTCAGGCGTTCATCGAGGGAGACTGCGCTTTCGCACATCTCCTCGCATTCCGCCAATGCCGCGGTTCTTCTGAATGCGGATTTCCGTCGGCCGAATATCCCGATCGCTCGCTTTTCCGGTGCTGTCGTTGTCGCGTGCAGCGGAGGAAACGTGGGGAGCTTGCTTAGAATGAACGGATCCAGCTTTCTGCGGAGACCGGCAGTATCCTGCGTTCTGTGAACGATCAGGTAAACATCCAGAGCATCAAGCTGCGGATATTCCAGAATCGCCTGCACATATGCACCCGTCAGTGTTTGATCACATTCACAGGCTGATCCGCTGCCGGTCAGACCGACGCCGATTTTTCTGCATTTCTGATGAACTGCTGCATCCAGACTGTTCCGCAGACAGTCAGCGGTTTGTTCAGCGTTTTCGGTACACCATTCCGGAGCAGTCATGACGATCAGCGTTCGGCAGTTCGGTGTCGGCTCAGCGATGATACATTCACCGATGCCGCAGTGATTTGCCGTTCGCATTGCCTGAGCGAAATACGGCAATGAATTTTGTTCCTGATATTTTGGTAAGATCAGTGCATCGCAGCGAAACTGCGTCAGATCTGCAATGACCGGTCTGAGTGCCATAGCGTTCACCTCCGCTTTTATTGTAGCACGATTCGGTGTATTCGTCAAGTCATAATCCGTGAAACGGCGGATATAATAGCATTACTGCGAAGGCAGAATTTTGATCGGGAGTGATCATATGAATTTTCAGGATACAGAGACCTGCGCCGCACTGATGCGGGCGTTTGCAGGGGAGTGTCAGGCGCATACGCGTTATCTGTTGGCGGCGAAGGAGGCAACTGCGCAGAGTTTACCGGTTCTGCGGCAGCTTTTTGAATTCACAGCGAAGCAGGAGCTGACACACGCGCAGTTGTTTGCTGCGGAACTGCAAAAAAACGGCATCCGGCAGATCAGTATTTCGGCTGCATATCCGCTGGATCCGCTGAACGATCTTCCGCAGATTCTCCGCGCTGCACAGCAGAATGAACAGGCGGAATCTGATGATGTGTATTTCTCATTTGCGGAAACTGCCGTGCGTGATGAGCAGCCGGAGATCGCCGCGTTGTTCCGGCAGATCGCAGCGGTAGAAGCGGAGCACGCGGCGCGGTTCGGTCAGTTTGCGGATTGGATGCAGCAGGGGAAATTGTTCCGGGAGGATCAGCCGACCGTCTGGCTCTGCATGAACTGCGGTCATATTCATGAGGGAACGGAGCCGCCGCAGCGCTGCCCGGTCTGCGATGCTGTGCAGGGATTTGCAGTCCGGAAGGCATTCGCGCCGCTGACATCAATATAATAAACTACAACGAATCGGTGACGGAATGAATTGCTGATTCGTTCCCGCCTGATTGCCTGGTCTGTCATCTGCCCGCATATTTTCCGTTTTATACAAAAGGCCTGCGGAGAGAGCATCTCCGCAGGCCTTTTGTATGCGATTGAAATGAACAGGAATCTCAGCGTTTATGCGCCGGATCCAGCGCGTCTCTCAGTCCGTCCGAGATCAGGTTGCAGGCGATCATCAGCAGAACCAGAATGATGACCGGCGGCACGAGCTTATAGGGATGCAGCAGACAGTTGTCAAAACCGGACGAAATCAGACTGCCGAGCGAGCAGCTTCCCATCGGAAGTCCCAGACCGACAAAGCTCAGGAATGTTTCCATAAAGATCGCAGACGGAATATTGACCATTGCCTGTGTCAGCAGCGAGCCGAAAATATTCGGAAGGATCTCCTTGTATATGATGCGGATTTTTCCGGCGCCCTGTGTTCGGGCGGCGAGGATATATTCCTGATCCTTGACACGCAGCGTATGTGTCCGCGCAATGATGCTCATATCCATCCAGCCCGTTATCATCAGCGCAAGAATGATCGTGCCGACACCGGGCTTCAGCACCAGCATCATCAATGTGACCACGACCAGCGACGGAATGCTGACCGCGATCTCGACGATACGCTGCATAATCATATCGGTCTTTCCGCCGAAATAGCCGGAGATCATGCAGTAATTGATGCCGATCAGGAAATTGATGACCGTCGCGGCCAGCGCGACCAGCAGCGATACGCGGAGTCCCTGCCAGCAGCGGGAGAACAGGTCGCGGCCAAGATGATCCGTGCCGAACAGATAGCTGACATTCTCCAGCCCCAGATCCGTATACGAATTGCGGACGGTCGTGCCGCTTGTGAGATAGACCGTTTCCGAGTCGTCTGCGAGCAGCGGGATCTTCGGCGCGAGATTCGCCGCATCAAGATCCTGCGCATCATATCTGTGGCCGGTCAGATAGGGGACGATGATGCTCAGCAGGATCAGCAGCAGCAGAATTACGACCGCTATGATATTGCGCTTTTTCGAACAGAATGCCTTGAATGCAGCCCTTCCGCTGCTCTCACCCGCAAAGACCGTATCAGTCTCCGCTTCCGCATCCCGCTTGGCAAACTGAAAATCAGCCTCCGTCGGCGTATATTTTGTTTGTTCACTCATCTCGCTCACCCCTTTCCGCTGACGCGAATGCGCGGATCAATGATGCCATAAAGGACATCCAGCAGCAGCCGCGCTGCAATGAATATAAATGCATATACGAATGTCAGCGCAAGCACGACATTGTAGTCATTTGCGGTGATCGCTTTCGTCAGGAGCGCGCCGATGCCGGGGATCGAGAAGATCTGCTCCGTGACCATAGAGCCGGACAGCAGCCCGACCAGCAGCATCATTATGACGGTGATGACCGGCATGAGCGAATTGCGGAGAATATAGCCGGTCAGCAGGCGCATTCCGCTGATGCCCTGACTTTTCGCGAACAGCACATAATCCGACTCCATGACCGAGACGGCCTCATCCCGCGTGAAGCGGCAGACCACCGCCGCGACCGGCAGCGCATAGGACAGCACCGGCATGATCGAGGACAGCACCGGATGACTGTGCTCAAACAGCATCGGCAGCGTTCCGGTGCGGAAGCCGAGCGTGTAGGAGAAGAAGATCGAGAACAGATAGGACGGAAGCGAAATGCCGATGATCGTCAGGACAGAGCACAGCTTGTCGCCGATGCTGTCCTTCGCGAGCGCGGAGAAGAAGCCGACGCTCATGCCGATCAGACTGCCGATCACCATTGCGACAAAGCCGAGGATCATCGAGATCGGCATATGCGCCTTCAGCAGATCGGAGATCGGCACATTCGCGGCCAGACTGTAGCTGACACCGAAATCGCCCTTCAGCAGATTTTTGAGATAGATGAAAAATCGCTCCGGCAGAGACTTATCCAGCCCGTATTTGCTGAGGAGCAATGCTCTCTGCTCCGGACTGAGCTTTTCATTCTGGAACGGAGAGCCCGGCATCAGATTCAGCAGCAGGAACATGACCAGCACGCTGCAGAAAAGTGTCACGATCGAAATGATCAGCCGCTTCAAAAGATATTTTTTCATTTGCTCTCCTTTCTGATATTGTTGCAGTAAGGGAACGAACCCCGGAAGTTGAATGAATAACCCTCTATGCTGTCCGAGATCAGCCAGTTTTGACTGCGCAAATAATACGGGATGAGCGTATAGTCCTCCATGAGCAGATCCTCCGCTTTGTGCAGGAGCTCCATGCGCTTGACCGGATCGGTCTCAAGGCAGTTGGTATGGATGATGTGCTCAAACTCCTCGTTAAGCCACGCTTCACCGTTCATGACCGATTTATACACCATGCATTCCAGCATGGATTTCGGATCAGGATAATCCGCGATCCAGCCGCGGAGCAGGATGTCATAATCAGTGGCAGCGACCACCTCGGAAAACTGCTGATTTGTTACCTGTCTGACTTCAATATGCAGTCCGGGCAGCACGTTCTCCATAGAGTCCACGACAGGCTCAGAGTTCTTCATTTCTCTGACGACCATTTCCACGGTCAGGGAGGAAATCCCCTCCTCTTTCAGTCCGGTCTCCCAGTATTCTCTTGCCTTGACGGGATCAAACCCTGTGATCTCGCTGTAATCCTCCTTTGCATTGCAGTAATCGGAGCCGTCTGCCTCATTCGCAAATGCAGGCGGGACAAGACCGTAAACAGGCGTGAAGCCCTGTTTCAGCACATTTCTGACAATACTCTCCCGATCCACGCTCAGGCAGAGTGCATGGCGGAGATTGGGTTTTTTCAGCGCAGTGACGCGGTTTCCGTTCAGAACGTAGAAATACTCATTTCCGCTGCCCACGGTCAGCAGAGCGGGATCCCCCTTCGCCAGATCGACCGTCTCGCCGGAGACCTGAATGATATCGTATCCGCCGGACTGGTAGTTCATCATCGCCTGCTGCGGATTCTCGACCTGCCGGACTGTGATGCCGGAGAGCGACACATCGTCTGCAAAGATATAATTCGGATTCTTTTTGTAATGCAGCTCGGAATCCAGCGGAACATAGCGGTCCGGGACGAACGCGCCGCTGCAAAGCATCGTCTCCGGCGAGCTGTCCGTCCATTGTGACCGGCGCACCCAGTACGCCGATGCGCAGCTCATCGCTTTTTTTCAGATCCTCATGGTATGTCTTTCCGGCGACGCCGATCGTCATCGGAATCATCGCAAGGATCCCGACGATACAGCACGCTGCAATGATGCGCTTGACAACAGGTTTCATTTTTCGCTCCGCCATTTCTTCCATTCCGCATCGGTACACCATACTCTGTGCGACGGATCCTTTTCGCAGGAATGCCAGTTGCCGTTTTCATAGATGATGCCGGCGGAAACCGGATCATAGCCCTCTGCGGAGTGATGCTGCATGACCGGATCCGGCCGCGGCACGGCGGCCAGCAGATTCTTTATATAAGGATGGATCGGATCCTCAAAGACTGCGTCGGAATCACCGGTCTCCAGCAGATAGCCGAGATGCAGCACGCCGATACGGTCGGACAGATAATGCACCATCGAAAGATCATGCGAAATAAAGAGCAGTGAGGTATCCGTCTCCTTACAGAGCTTTTTCAGCAGATTGACGACCTGCGCCTGAATCGAGGCATCCAGCGCGGCAATGCATTCGTCGGCAATGATGAGCTTCGGCTGCATGATGAGTGCTCTTGCGATGCCGACGCGCTGACGCATTCCGCCGGAGAATTCATGCGGATACTGATCCATGCGGCGCTCAGGCTCGGTGATGCCGACCTCGCGCAGATAATTGACGGCGCGCTCCCATGCAGCTTTGCGGGAGATCTTCTCATGCGAGCGGATCGCGCTGATGAGCTGATTGCCGATCGTTATGGTCGGATTCAGGCTCGTCATCGGATCCTGAAACACCATTGCGATCTCCTTGCCGTTGATATGCTGCGCACGCCATTTACCGTCCTTTTGCAGCAGATTGGTTTTCTGCTTATCGTCCTCGCCGCCGTAGTAAAGCACCTCGCCGGAGCAGATCTCCGCATTGCTGCCGAGCAGTCCCATGACGGTTTTCATCGTGACCGATTTGCCTGAACCGGATTCTCAGACCAGCGCGACAGTCTCGCCCCCTGCGCAGTGTGATATCGACACCGCGCAGCGCATGGATCACGCCGCTGACAGAGTGAAAATCGACATTCAGATCCTTGACCTCAAGGATCGTACTTCCGTTTTATGCCATATCTTTTTCCTTTCAGATGAATGTATAATCGTTTGTCAGTGCAGCTTTTTCATAATCCGCAGCATCCGTGTTGCTTCCGGCAGGCGATAAATCCGCTAAGCAACAGGAATGCGTCCGGCATCTGCCATTCGATGTATGTGTATATGACACAACAAAATCTGTGAAAAGTCAATATATCCAGTTTTTTGAATGAGTGTTTTTCTCAGCGATTTCTATTCAGTATTATATTGATGTCCCAACTATCTCTTGAAGATATCTGCTTGTCTTTTTGCCATAATACTGCGTTAAAAAACCTTGCCTTGCGTCAGCAAGGCGGCGGCTTTCTGCCTTGTCTCACGACAAAAATCCTGCGCATCTATTCTTCAAGATTTAATTGGTACATCAATATTACGAAAAATGAGATCGTATCGGGCGTAAAAAATATGTTGACATCCGGGCGAAAAAAAGTTATAATGACGAAAGAAAGGCATTCCTTTCAAAATGCATTGGTGATCTGTGGGAGGGAGGATCAATATGAATCAGAACAGGATCGGAAAACGGATTATCTCCTTATGTACGGGGATGATGCTCCTTGCAGCGGGCAGTCCGTTGCAGGTGCTTGCAGCAGACAGCGGAAAGGCTGCATACAGCGCAGTATCTGCGGAGATCGGACTTGCGGCCAATCTCTATACCGCCGGTGACAGCGGCAAAGCGGATCACGCCGCGCTGCAATGGGACACCACACTCGATGCAGCATCCTATACGCTCTACCGCTCCGAGGGCTCGGATTCGGATTTTGTACCGGTCTATTCCGGCACGGGAAAATCATGGTCGGACGATGATATGCAGACCGGAAAGGTCTATTATTATCAGCTCGCAGTAACCGGAAAAAACGGAACATCCTATTCCTCTGTGAAATCGCTGGAGCCCTGTGTTCTTCCAGACGGTCTAGACCGCTACGACAATCAGAAAGGCAGCAGCCTGCGCTATGAAACGAGCGGCTATAAGGTCGGGGATACCTATTACAGCTATGCACTGCGCTCGCATTCCGGCACGCAGGACATTTATCTCGAAGAAACGACATCCTCTGACGGCAGACGCTTCGGCAATCCGCGGAACGCAGCGGATTCCTCCCAGAACAGCGCGCTCGAAAGCTGCAAGATCGAATCCGTGCATATCGAATACCTTGCGCATATCAATAAGGTTGTTATCTGGGCGCACTGGGAAAAGCCCTCCGGCTACAGTGACGGCAAGGCGCTCGTCATCACAGGAACGCCCGGCGGTCAGTTCACTGTGCATCATGTATACAATCCGCTGGATATTCAGGTGCGCGATATGGCGATCTTCTTCGACGATGATGCCGCGCATACAGGCTATCTGATCGCGGCAGCAAACAAGGAGGGACAGGGCGCCAATGCGACGCTTTATATCTTCAAAATGAACAGTACATACAGCGATGTCACCGAGGTCGTCAAAACGCTGCATGAGAACCAGTACCGCGAATTCCCGAATATGATAAAGAGAAACGGGTACTATTTCCTGTTCACCTCGCAGGCGGCAGGCTGGTATCCGAGCAGCGGCGCCTATACCGTGACGGACAATATTGCCGGCGAATGGAGTGGCCTGCGCAGCATCGGCAACAGCTCGACATTTTCCTCACAGTCCGGCTGGATCGTCAATTTGCAGGATCAGAACTATCTGATGCACGCCTATCGCTGGCTGCGGGCTGCCTCGACCTCCGGCACAACGCTCTGCCCGCTGTATTTCGACAACGGCTTTGCCTTCTACGATTATTACCCGTCTTTCCTTTACAGCACCGAGACCGGCGCGCTCTATCCGGTGCAGGAGGGCGAGCTGCTCTCGCAGGACAGACCGGCATCCGCATCTCTCGCGGCAAAGACAGAGACTTCTGCGGCGCAGGCCGTGGACGGCTCCTATCAGTCGTCGTTTACGGCGATCGGTGACTATAAAAAATGGCCGTTCTATCTGCAAATTGATCTGGAGCGTGTCTGCTCACTCGCAAATATTCAGATTTCATGGTATATTTGCAAAGGCTCGGAGGGCTATTACACCTATACTGTTGAGGGCAGCACAGACGGCATCAGCTGGAAAAAGCTGCTTGATCACACTGACAAGAGCAGCGATACCGTCAACAGCACCTACGGCTTCAACAGCGATATGCTTTCCGGTGAGGCGAGGTATGTGCGGCTCAATGTGCAGAATGCGACATTGCAGAACAACCCGAACAACAACTGGTATACGCCGACTGTTTATGAGGTTAAAATCTTCGGTACACCGCTTCGGGATTCAGAAATGCCTGTTCCCGCAGTGATGTACGATTTCGATGAACCGACGGCCGGCGCAGCAGTTCCGGATATCAGCGGAAACGGCGGCGATCTGATGCTTTCATCCAGTACTTCTTTCGCATCGGATGCAAACGGCGGCTTCCTGCGGCTCTCCGGCAATCCAGCGGACTATGCAGAGCTGCCCGCGGGACTGCTCGACGGGACGCGGGAGTATACTGTCATCATGGATGCGCGTTCTGATTCCGAGGGTGATTTCTTCACCTTTGCAACAGGTCAGAACCGCGACAAATATGCTTTTTTCAAGATTGCAAAGGATCATTTCCGTTTTGAGACGACGACCGACACATGGCGCGGCGAAAGCGGATTCCGCGTTGATGATCTCGACGGAACACAGTGGCATCGCTATGCTCTCTCGGTGAGCGGCGGCAGCGCACGCCTCTACATCGACGGCATACTTGCGGCCGAAACGACCGAGCTGACGACCGGTCCTGCCGATATGGGCAGTAAACAGAAATGCCGGATCGGCAGCTCATTCTACGAGGAGGACTCCGGTTTTCAGGGTGAAATTGACAATATTGCGGTCTACCGGCAGGCTTTGACCGAAACAGAGATCCGTTCGCTTAGCGGGAAGACCGCTGTACGCGGTGATGTCAATGCGGACGGTGTCTGCGATCATGCGGATGCAGTCATGATGCAGCAATTCCTGCTGACGGCCGGAACGCTGACAGATTGGAATGCAGCCGATCTCGACGGGAACGGCAGAATCACCTCCGCAGATCTCACAATGCTCAGACGCTTTCTCCGCTGAGCATATATTTCCTGCTGACCGGCCGAATACTTGACAAACTTTGCATAGCATGATATAATCGTATATACACGGTTTTTCATAATAAATACCGTGAACGATCAATACAGAAAGTGATGATGAAATGAACCGCAAAATCTACAAAGATCTGGATCAGCTTCCCTCCGGTACAGCCGGGGATGCATTGACGGAGGGCTGTATCGTTCTGGAGGGCGGCGGATGGAAGGGGCTTTATACGCTCGGCGTGCTGGACTGCATGATGCAGAATGATATCAATTTCACTTCCGTCTGCGGATGCTCCGCAGGTGCGCTCTCAGCGATCGGCTATGTTTCCGGGCAGATCGGCTGGGGGGCAAGGATTGACCTTACGTATCGGCATGATCCGAATTACTGCGGGATCGGTGCTATGAAAACAGACGGCGGTATCACCGGATTTACATATCTGTTCCGGACGATTCTGAAATCGCACCCGCTTGACAAAAAGCGCCTTGCCGATCCGTCCAGAAGACTGGCTGTTTCTGCGGCAAATCTTCTGACAGGTGAGGTCGAATACTTTGAAAAGGGCAAATGCAATCTTTCAAAGGCAGTGCAGGCTTCTGCAACCGTTCCGTATATTTCAAAGCCGGTGATGATCAACGGTATTCCGTATCTGGACGGCGGCTGTGCGGAAAAGATCCCCTTTGGCTGGGCGGAACAATCCGGCGAAAGGAAGATCGTTGTCGTCCGGACAAGGGAGCTGTCCTATCGCAGAGATCCGGGAAAGCCGGGCATCGCGCATCTGATGTACCGCAATTATCCGAAATTCCTTCAGAGTATGGAAAAGGTCAATGAGCGGTTCAATGCAGCGGTCGAAATGCTGGAGCGGAAAGCGTCGGCAGGAGAGATTTTTCTGATCGCTCCCTCACAGCCTGTGACTGTGACACGCTTTGACGGTGATATGGATAAGCTCGGCGCACTCTATTGGCTGGGCTATGAGGATATGCAAAGCAATCTGGATGCACTCCGGCGCTATCTGGCGCAATGACGGCTCAGACACTGGCAGCGGGGAAAGCATTTGAATACGACGACAGAAAAACACGGCGGAGCGCTGAATGCTCCGCCGTTCTGTGTTTATGTTGTCGCTTCGCTGTTGATGAACAGGTTTCGCAGAAGAGACTGCCCTGCAATGGGCGTAAAGTTCTTGAATGCAAAGACGATGCCGAACAGCGGAAGATAGCAGAACAGCAGATACCATATTACAACAGGCAGTGTCATCAGACCGAGCTGACGCTGTTCCCGACCTTATTTTGCTTGACATTATGCTGCCGGGCGATGACGGACTGACAATGCTCAGCAAGCTGCGTGATGATCCGGTTACCGAAAAAATACCTGTCATAATCATTTCGGCAAAGACAACAGAACTTGACCGCGTGAAAGGTCTTGATCTCGGTGCTGACGATTATCTCTGCAAGTCATTCGGTGTTATGGAGCTTGTCAGCCGTGTGAAAGCAAGGCTGAGAGGAAAACAACAGAGTCATGCGATCAATATGATCGAGATCGCGCAGGGAATGGAACATAACAGTCAGAGCTTTTCAGACAGTGCAAAGGACGATTTTTCTACGCTTTTTGCTGCGCTGACAGAAATTTCCGGGCTGACAGTCAGGGCATTTACAGATAACAACACTGAACTGGCTATGAATGTTGAACCGCTGGAGGAAGTGATAGACGATCTTACTAAGACGATAAGAGATAAGCATATCGACAGACTGCGCAGGGGAGAATGCAGCCCTGAGCTAGGCGTTTACCTGTCTGATCTGCTTATCAACTGCGAGAGAGTGTCTGACCATTGCTCCAATATCGCGGTATCTATTATTCAAATCGCAAAGTCCAGTATGAGAAGCCATGTATACCTTAATGAACTGAAAGCTCAGCGTTCCAAGCAATTTATTGGCGCTTACAATTCGTATCATGAAAAATACAGACTTTCGGCATAAAGAAATTACAGCTGTATTCCCGATGTGAGAATATAGCTGTTTTCTTAGCCAGTGAAAAGCACCTGCTTATCCGCAGGTGCTTTTTTAATAGTCTGATATTGTTATCGGTGTATCTTTTCTCGGAGTGATTCACCATATTTCCTTAATGCCTCGGAGAAAGGCATTTCTGTTTTCATGGAAAACAAGAAACGAGGTTTTCTTTTTTGCAGGTTGTAATTGATCTCTTCCCGAAGATGTTCAAGACGAATAACGATCTGATTATCTGCAGCAAACTTTCGTATCCTGCTTATCATCCGCGCCGCATTTGCAAAATCCAGTACCAGTATTCCGTAATAGAAACCGATTCCGAATGAAAACGCAAGATTATGTGAAAGCCATTCCAGGGCATTTAATATATGCGGATGCACAAGAAAATAGTATAAAGCGCTGAGAATCATCCAGTAAAAGGAATACTGCGGACAGATGATGCCCTGAATGTTCCCCCAGCACTTTGTATAGTCCCACAGCCGGATGTGTTCTACGGAGATCATGACACGCCCCACGACATACTCAAGAGCAGTAATCGCGACAGCCATTAGTATAAAAAGAATCAACTTTTGTTTCCAGATTGCATCAGCAGAGATATATGATTCCATACGCGCCATTGAGTATAGAATACAGAGACTGAACCCATACAACGGAAGGCACGGACCGGTTAGAAATCCCGGATTCACCCAATGCTTCTGTGAAACAAATCGGCGATAGATAACCTCAATGCCCCAGCCGATCGATCCTCCGACCGCAAACAAGAAAGTCAGAATAATAAAGCGATTCATATTTTTCTCCAATAAATACGAAAATCATGAGGTTTGCAGCTTTGAATCTGCGGCAATATTGAAGATGAAATAATACGGCATGATAATATTGATGTCCCAACTATCTCTTGAAGATATCTGCTTGTCTTTTTGCCGTG
>CAMOOV010000004.1 GCA_946621745.1 uncultured Ruminococcus sp. | reverse complement strand
CGGCGGGAATCTCACCTGGACGCTCGATGATGCGGGAACGCTTACGATTTCCGGCAGCGGGGGAATGGCTTCGCGCCCCTGGTCCGGGATGCCTGACAAGATCACGAAGGTTGTGATCGGGGACGGTGTTACTTCTGTTGCATACGAGGCGTTTCGCGGATGTGAAAATCTGACTGATGTTACAATCGGTTCCGGATGTGCAAACATTCGGGCGTCCGCGTTTTACATTTGTACATCATTAAAGTCGATTCATGTTTCACCGGATAATCCTTCATTTTGTTCTGTTGACGGCGTATTATTTACGAAAGATATGACAGAACTGATCTGTTATCCTCCTGCTCGCGAGGGGGAAACATATACTGTTCCTGACGGCGTGAAGTACATCGGAAGTTCATCTGCCACCAGCAATGCGGGCGGGAATCATGCATTTGACAGATGTCATCTGAAAAAAATAATATTGCCTGACAGTCTGACTTGCATTGGCTACATGGCATTTGAAGCAGCATTTGATCTTGAGGAAATCAACATTCCGGACGGCGTGACCGGCATTGGATGGCGTGCGTTTGATATGTGCAGATCTCTGAAATCAATCGTACTGCCGGAAAGTGTTTCAGTGATTAACGAAGCAGCCTTTTCTGAATGTAAGTCCTTAACTGATGTTACAATTCTGAATCCGGACTGCGAAATTTGCAGCGGCGTTGACACATTTACGAATTATTATCAGGAAGAGATAAGCAGCGGTGAAACGACAAGCCAACAATACCACACATTTCACGGAATACTTCATGGCTTCCTTGACTCTACCGCTTATGCGTATGCGCAAAAATACGGCCGCACATTTGAAGCGCTTGAAAAAGACGCGCCTTCTGCGAAATCCGGAACCTGCGGCGAGAATCTGTCATGGGTGCTGGAGGAGTCCGGCACGCTGACGATTTACGGCACGGGGAAAATGAATAACTGGATAGATTACGACGTTGAGCCGTGGTATACAGAGCGGAAAAGCATAAAGAAAGTAGTGATTGAAGACGGCGTCACGAGCATCGGAAACAATGCATTCGGCTACTGCAACGACCTGACAGAAATCGCAATAGCGGACAGTGTCACAAGGATCGGGCAATCTGCGTTTTCCTGCTGCAACGGCCTGACATCTTTTACAATTCCGGACAGCATTACAAGTATCGGAGCTTGGGCGTTCTGGAGTTGCAGCGGCCTGACAGAAATCGTGATTCCGGACAGTGTCACGAGCATCGGAAATGAGGCGTTCTATGATTGCGGCGCAATGAAGGACATCACCGTCCTGAATTCGGAATGTGAGATTTCTGATAACTCCGAAACAATCCCCGCCACCGCCGTCATTCACGGCTATGCCGGCTCGGCCGCGCAGGCCTATGCGGAGAAATACGGCCGCACATTTGAAGCGATCGCAGCAGAACCGACGGAGATCATTGCCTCCGGTTCCCGCAGCAATCTTTCGTGGACACTCGACAGCGCCGGCACGCTGACGCTCTCCGGCTCCGGCAGTATGCCGATCATCTATACAGATTGGAGAGAACACAAGGATGAGATCAGAAAGGCTGTCGTTTCGGACGGCTTCACAGATCTTGTGGAGAATGCGTTTTCCGGCTGTACCAATCTGAGGCAGATTCAGCTGCCGGACAGTCTGAAAACCATTCACCGCAATGCCTTTACCGGCACGGCATGGCTCGAAGCAAAGCGGGCGGAGAATCCGCTCGTGACCGTCGGCGGCATTCTGGTTGACGGCAAGGCGGCTTCCGGCGCGGTTGTGATTCCGGAATCCGTCAGCAGCATCGCGGAATATGCATTTTCCGGAAATGCCGCGATGACCTCCGTCACCCTGCCGGAGACCGTGACCGCCGTAAGCTCCAATGCATTCAACGGATGCACTGCACTTGCCTCCGTCACAATCCCGGAGGGCGTGCTTTCAGTCGGCGGATATGCGTTTACGAAATGCACTGCACTGAAAGCGCTGGATATTCCGGCTTCGCTGACATCCTTTGATGCGGCCGCCGTTTCCGGCTGCACCGCGCTGTCTGCGGTCAATGTCAGTGCGGACAATGAAAAGCTCATGAGCGAAGACGGCATCCTCTATAATAAAACGAAAACCACGCTGATGCTGTTTCCGCCGGATAAGGCGGAGCCGTATACATTCCCCGATTCGGTCAGATATGTTTCCGCAAATGCATTCGCAGAAAATCAGCATCTGACGGAGATCACGGTTCCGGCGGGCGTGAAGCTGAGCGGAAGCTATATTTTCAGAAACTGCAAAAATCTGACAAAGGCCGTTCTTCCGGACGATCTGACAGATTTGCAGAGCGGACTGTTCAGCGGCTGCTCTGCGCTGACATCGGTCAATATTCCCGCGGGCGTGACGCAGATCTTATGGGGGCCGTTCGACGGCTGCACATCGCTTGCAGAGCTGACGGTTCCGGAAACCGTAACCGTGCTCGGCACCTTCTGGAACTGCTGCGCACCGGATGCCTGCATCACGATCCTGAACAAAAACTGTGATCTGAGCGGATTTCAGGTTCAGCAGGGCGTCACGCTGATCGGCTATTCCTACTCAACAGCCAATGATTTTGCAGATGCGAACGGGATCACATTTGAAGCGCTGGCCTCCGATCTGCCGGAGGATGTCATTGACACCGGCACCTGCGGCGAGAGCCTGACATGGACGCTCTATACAGACGGAAAGCTGGAGATCAGCGGAATCGGCTGGATGGAGGATTATGACAACCGCTACTCCTATTCGCCGGATCCGAAAAAGGCGCCGTGGTATGCGCGGCGGGATCACATTACATCGGTTTCCCTGCCGAACGGCCTGACCGGGATCGGCTGCGGCGCATTTGCGGAATGTGTCAATCTGGAAAGCGTGCAGATTCCGGCCTCGATGCGTGAAATCAGACCGGATGCATTTGCAGGCTGCACTGCACTGACCGCCGTCAAGCTGCCGGATTCGGTCGGCACCATAAGTGAAGGCGCCTTCCGCGGCTGCACATCGCTGGAATCCGTCACACTTCCGAAGGGGCTCTTTGAACTGGGACGGTATGCGTTTGCAGAATGCGAATCCCTGACATCGGTCAAGATTCCGGGAGGGCTGGAGAATCTGTATGATTCGGTGTTTACCGGCTGCACATCTCTTTCAAAATTCACCGTCGATACAGAGAACCGTTCTTATGTTGCAGTCGGCGGCGTGCTGTTCTCAAAGGCAATGGATGTGCTGTATTATTATCCGCCTGCAAAGTCCGGAACGGCCTATCAGGTTCCGAAGACCGTCCGTATCATCAGAGAGCAGGCATTTGCATACTGTGAAAATCTGACAGAGATTCAGCTCCCGGATATTCTGGACTGGATCGGTGACGGCGCATTTCTCGGATGCAGCGGTCTGGAAACCGCAGAGCTGCCGGATTCCCTGACAGAGTACATCGGAGCCGGTATTTTTGAAGGCTGCACAGCCCTGACAGAAGTCAGACTGCCTGCGGTGATCGAAACGATCCCGGCAAATATGTTCGCGGACTGCGTCAGCCTGACAGCGATGGATCTTCCGGAGTCTGTGACTGCGGTCGGCAGAAGCGCTTTTTCCGGCTGTGCAAGTCTGGAAACCGTCACCTTCCGGAATCCTGCGTTTGACTTCGGGAAATTCTTCGAAGCACTCGAATCCTACAACGGCTATATCAATCAGTTTGCTGTCAGCGGATATACCGGATCGACGGCAGAAGCATATGCGGCATCCTCCGGCAAAACCTTTATTCCGCTGGACAGCACCGCTGTCACAACGACAACGACAGCCGCAGTCACTACGACAACACTGACAACAACGACGACAACAACAACCGCCGTCACGACGACCGAACCCGCAAAGCAGGAGCCGTTCCGCTACGGTCTCGATGAATGGGGCTTCATCAATGACCGCGATCTGCTCGGCGTCCGCGACGGCAAAAAATACTCCTATTATCTGAGCGATGAAGATTACAATACCATGATGTCCATGCTGAGCGATACGGAAAAGGAACAGATCCGCAAGCGGATGGAAAGCCCGGTCTACGGCTATTGCTACGGCATGAGCGTCAGCTCGATCCTCGGCTACTACGGCGCATTCAGGCCGTCCGATCTTGTCAGCAGCACAAGTCACCTCGCGGAGATCGACAAGGACAACATTTCGGACGCTGTCCGTTCGGCAGTCAATTACTATCAGCTCATGCAGTACACAAAGGCGATCGCGCAGGTGACCCGCGCGACCGAAGGCGCTGCGGATGAGAAAAAGCTGAAGCCGCTGATCGAAGCGCTGGATGCCGGCAAGCCCGCCGTGCTCGGATATGTCTATCAGGGACAGGGTGACAACAAGATCGGCCATGCGGTCGTCGCATACGATATCAGCCACGAAGCCGGCAGCATCCCGATCAGCAATACGGAAAACTTTGTCTTTGATGTCTGCATCCGGATCTATGACAATCAGGCGCCGTCCTATCAGAGCCATTCACAGGATCTGTATATCAATACGAACAAGTGGCTCTGGTGCATTCCGATGACCGACAATCCATCGGAATACAGCAAGCTCGCAGTCATGAATCACTCTGCTCACCACAGCGGTTCGATCACGCTGGTGCTGACTGAGCCGGAAATCATGAACTGCTGCGGACTGTTCGGCGGCAAAAAACCGGACAGTGACGATCCGAATTTCAAATATGACCGCGCCTGTATCCGGTATGTGCCGCTGAACGGCCTTTCCAATCACGGCGCACTGGAAAAATCGCCGGACGGCACGCTGAATGCAGCGGCCGGAAGCGGAAATATCCGGTTTTCTGCGGATATGAATGCAGATGAAACAATCGACGAACGGCTTGCCTATATCGACAGCGATGTCGGATTCTATCTGACGCCGGGCACTGCACAGGCAATGTCCATGTCAATGGAATATGAGCATTATCTGATGAGCGCAAAGGCGGATCAGTCGGAAAAGATGCTGTTCACGCCGGATGCAGAGATCGAATGCAAAAATACAAGCGGCGCCTATGAAATGGAAATGGTCATTGACCGGGAAGCCCGCGTCATCGACTGGCACAAGATCACGGTCAGCGGCAGAAACGGCGGCAATATCCGGATGCAGCTTGAGCCGGACGGCAAGGGCATCATCCTTTCGGGCGACAGCCTGAAAAATGTGGCCGTTCGTGCGAATACCTATGATAACGAAGCAAAGCGGACATTCACGGCAGATTACGGTTCTGTCCGTATTTATGAGATCGACGAAAAGACGATCGGCATTGCGGCAGATACCGACGGAAACGGGACATATGAAACCGATCTGGAGCCGGAAGCCGAACCGGAATATCTCCGCGGCGATGCAGACGGAGACGGCGAGATCACGAACAAGGATGCGCAGATGGTGCTTGTCGCATATACCGACAGCCTCGGCAGCGGCGTTGTCGATCTGCCGGAAACGGCATTCAAGGCTGCGGATGTGGACGGCGACGGCAAGGTCGGCGCAGGCGATGCGCAGTATATCCTGATCTACTACACCGAGAACACGATCGCCGGAAAACCGACGGCGTGGGAGGATCTCCTGTCACCATAGCTGCATTGCTAAGATAACCACCTTCGGTACTGATTATCAAATCATGACTAAAGCACAGCAATATGCGCTTGGCGGATATCTGAATTTGATGAATTCTTCTACCCGACTATTGGTTAATCCTATAATGGGGCTTCAGCCAGCTTTCACGGAAGAGAAATTGAGTGAATGCATTGAGAGTATGCAGAATGAAAACTCTAGCTCTGATGCGGATATAACACTTATTTCTGACCACAAGGAGCTTATTAAAGAAAAAGCAGTAATAACCGATAGATATAGAGTCAATAGAAAAGTTGACAGGTGTGTCACATTTTATTTCAGATAGATAAAAACAGTTCCACCATGCACAAGGTGGAACTGTTTGCATCATGAAAAGGCTAAAAGCTGACAGGTGTGTCACATTTTTGCGAAGATCACTTACTTGTTCAGTACGTCACTCATTTCCAACAGAAGTCTTCCTTTTTCTTCAGGAAGAGTGCGATAGTTTTTTGTCAGCACATCATATCGAACCGTCTCGTCCAAAAGCCTTTCGGTATGAAGCACATTGAAAACTGAATCGTTTTAATTGACGGATCATCACTTACGGTCGAAAGCGCCATGATGCAGACCTGTCCAAATGTGACACACCTGTCACATTTTTGGATTCATCCAAGGTTTGATACGGGAAGGAACTGCGAGCCGTGCCGCAAAGGATCAGTAGCAGGAGGGAAAATAGACTCCTGCAAAACGCAAACTACCGGCAATCAAAATACTATATTTGAAAACTCGTTATATGCGTATAAAAGAAAACGAGCTACCGGGAATCTCCCGATAGCTCATTTCAATCATTGGTTGGGGTGGAAGGATTTGAACCCTCGAAATAACGGAGTCAGAGTCCGCTGCCTTACCGCTTGGCGACACCCCAGAACGGTCTGTCTCTCGACGACTTTGATATTATAACACAAAATTTCTGATTTGTAAAGGGGTTTTTGAAAAAAACACAAAATTTTTGCGTTTTCACAAAAAAGACTTGATTTTACCGTGGAAATTTGCTATAATGCTAATATGGGAATGAATAGCAACCATTCCCGTCAACAGGACTTCTCTTTCATCGCTCCTCGCAGAGCGGCTGTCCTGAACAAACATAAAGGATCTGTCTGCAATGAAAAAGCTCTACTTCATCTCCAATCTGCAATCCGGAAAAAGCGCGATCCGCAGCAAGCTCGCTGCTGTAATTGACCAATTTACTGCAGCAGGCTACGAAGTCACCGTGCGCACGACGCAGGGGCGCAGGGATGCGACTGCGGCAGCGGAATATGCGTGTCTGACCGGGAACTATGATCTGATCGTCTGCTCCGGCGGCGACGGGACGCTCAATGAAGTTGTGCAGGGACTGATGCACAGCCAGACTCCCCTGCCGATCGGATATATCCCCTGCGGCTCGACAAATGATTTCGGCCGCTCGCTCAAAATGTCAGACGATGTTGAGACGGCTGTCCGGCAGATCATTGACGGTCATCCGTTCCAATGCGATATCGGAACATTTAACAATCAGAATTTCCTTTATGTTGCAGCCTTCGGTGCCTTTACGGAAACGGTCTACGAAACCAAGCAGAATGTGAAAAATGTGATCGGTCACATGGCCTATCTGCTGCACGGTCTGACACTTCTGCCCGGTATCCGCCCGCTTCACATGAAGATCGAATTTGACGGAAAGACCGTGGAGGATGATTTCCTCTTCGGCATGGTCAGCAACACCGCTTCGGTCGGCGGTATGCTCAAGCTCAATAATTTCCGTCTCGATGACGGCACCTTTGAAGTCATGCTCATTCGTATGCCGCCGAATGTCATCCAACTGAGAAAGATCATCTCGCAGCTCATGGATATCAATATGGATATTGATGAGAAATATGTTTCATATTTCAGGGCGAGCAATCTGCGGTTCATCTCCAATGAGGAGATCCCGTGGACAATCGACGGCGAATACGGCGGTGCATCCTGCGATTCTGAAATCGGCATTTGTCATCGCGCTGTCACATTCCTGGTCAGTGACGATGCACCGTACAATAATGATGAGATGCAAAGGCTGTTTACACAGGAACGGAAAGAGACGCCTGATTTCTAACAAGGAGGAATGAACGCCCCCGTCGGCGCTCATCTACATCATGCGACTTTTTCTCATTGATTATGAAAATGTCAATGCGGCAGGGCTGCGCGGCATCGGTCAGGCAGACCGTTCCGACAGAATCATCCTGTTCTACAGCCATGCTGCAAACACGCTTTCCTTCGAGATCATGGACGAGATGATGGATTCCGGTATCCTGCCGGAACGCGTCTGTCTGGAACGCACCGGAAAAAATGCACTCGATTTCCAGCTCGTGACATTCCTCGGCTATCTGATTGCCAAGGATAAGGCTGATTCCTATTACATCATCAGCAAGGATTTCGGTTTTCAGTCTGCGATCCGCTTCTGTCAGGAGTATCTCGGTGTCAAGGTGCATCTCTGTCCCTCGATCAAATCCGCGATCGGCCTGAAGGTCAAGAAGGAACAGAAAGCGTCCGAACCAAAGGCTTCTGTCAAGCCGCAGCAGGCACCTCAGAAAGTCAAGCCGGAAAAGCAGACCGGCGGAAATGCAAAAAAGGCGAAGCGTGCTTCCGTCAGCCTTCGCAAAAAAGCAACAGTCATCCAGGTTCAGCCGGCCGGCGCTGCACCGGTCGCCGTTCAGGAGCCGGAAGGGATTCGTGTCGATCTGGACACCGTCCTCTCCCTCGTGAAACCGAAGGTCAATGCAGATATCGCAGCAGAGATTCTGCACTGCCTTCAGACCAGTCACAGCAAGATCGAATTTCACAATGCGCTTCAGCAGCATTTTGACAATGCGATTGTCAAGCAATATTATCATTGCATGAAGCCCTGCTTCGTGACATTCACCAGCTGATACGAATTGCCGTGTTCAGTCCGCACGGCTGACAGACGGGCACCGCAGACCAATGCGGTGCCCGCTTTATTACCGCGCCGGAATCGGACAGCAGAAAATGGAGGACAGCTATGCAAAAGAAACTACGCTCGGCATTGTGCGCAGCAGTGACCGCGTTTGCAGCCTTATTTTCCATACAGGCTGAGGGAGCTGTGACTTTGCCGGGCGATCTGAACTGTGACGGAAGAATCACCGTCGAGGATGCCGTTTTATCTGCACGCCTGATCTTTGAGAATCCCGCTCTTATCCTCTCGCCGCAGGGAATCGAAAATGCAGACTGCGACGCAGACGGACTGCTCTGCCTGCTGGATGTCAGATCCGCACTGCACAAGGCATCGCAGATCGCGCCGGAAACACCCGCAGAAACCACAGCGGTAACAATCAGTACCACCACCGCTGCTGCGCCAGCTGAGACGAAATCGCAGGAAACTGATCCGCCCGTCATTGTGACGGCTCCGGATGCGCCGGTGTATACGCAGATCGGCAGTCTGCTTGTTTCGCCGTATCCATTCAGGGTGACGCGGAACGAGGAGGTCACGCTGCATATCATCGGCAGAGCCAATACCGAATATGATATCAATGTATATTATTCATCCGGCGCTTCCACGGCAAAGGGGCTGGAGAATCAGTATACCGACAGTCAGGGGCATACCGCATGGTCATGGAAGATCGGCGGAAAAACAAACTCCGGCGAATATCATATTGAT
Source organism: uncultured Ruminococcus sp. (assembly GCA_946621745.1). Taxonomy (GTDB): domain Bacteria; phylum Bacillota; class Clostridia; order Oscillospirales; family Ruminococcaceae; genus Firm-04. Next base: position 29,580 of record CAMOOV010000004.1, on the reverse strand, counting down.
ATCATCGGCGGCGGTGAGAAAACGACACTTCCCTTCCGGGTGGAATAATCAAACATAAAGCAGCTTCCCGACCGTTTCTCTGCGGCCGGGAAGCTGTTTTTGTGTTCAGATATCAGTCGGTCTGATGCTCATGGAAGAAGTACGGGAGTGCATCATAGACATAGTGACGGACAATGCCCCACCAGTGCGACTCGTTCGGTGCCTCAAGGAAATAGAGATTGCCCTTCGAGAAATCGCTCGTGTAGGTGAAGCGCTGCGTATCAGCCTTCAGCGCGTTCATCAGCGGAACCATGTTTCCGTATGCAATATCTTTCGTGCCGGTCGCCGCAAAGACATAATACTCATCCTTCTTGAAACCGAATTTGTCGATCGCATTCTGCACACCGCTCGCACCGTCCCAGCTGTGGCCGGAAAGCGGCATAAAGTATGCACAGATATCGAGGTTATTGCAGAACATTCTCCATGTCGAGCCGCCGCCCATCGAGAAGCCGCCGTATGCACGGTGATATCTCGACGCCTTCAGGCCGTCAATCGAAGTATTCTCCGCATAGGTCGAGTATTTGCTCTCGACATACGGAATGATCGTTTCGCGCATTTCCTTCCAGACATCGCCTGCGCCGTCCGGTGCCTTGTTAAAGGTCGGCGTTACGACAATCATCGGCTCAATGTCGCCGTTTGCGATCATATTATCCAGCATCACATCAATGTTGATGCCGTTGTCGTTGAAGCAGGTTTCCTCGCTTTCTCCGCCGCCGTGCATCAGATAGAACACATTATATTGCTTGCTCTCATCATAGCCGTAAGGAACATAGACATACATTTTCTTCGCGCCGTTGATGCCGGTATAGTTTTCCTGAATGACCTGACCGTGATTTGCAGGCTGATCCTTGAAATAATTCTTGCCGTTCTGCTCCGGCGCCTTGTGGAATGTGACGGCCGGATTATAATTATACGGTTCCGGCTCCGGCTCTGCCGATGCTTTTTTCTCCGGATACGCCGTGACCGGTGTCATCAGATATTTCTGATACCATTCGAGGTCACCGTCCTGATTTTCAATCGCACGGTTGACATCCACATCAGCCGGCTTGATCGTATTGCGGTTGGTCTCGCCCGTGAGCATCAGCATCTTTGCATAGCTGAGATCCACTGCATTGATAATGCCGTCGCCGTTATAATCGCCGAGAATGCCGGAATCCTTATTCTGTGTGACGACGCCGCCGTATTCATTGACAACCTGCCCCGGATGTGCGGAGGTATCGCCGTTCTCGACGAACTGCCACCAGTCCACATTGAACAGATAGCTGTCTCCGCCGGAGAATCTCAGGAACAAATCATGCTTGCCCTCTGCGCCCGAGACCTTGCCGTTTACTGTCACCCAGTTCTGCCAGCCGTCTGTCACGGGGCAATCGACCGTGCCGACGATCGGACCGGTCGCGGAATCGAGATGCACTTCGATCTTGCCGCCCTGACCGTTCGATGCGACGCGTGCATAGAACTCCGAAGCGCCCTTGTCACCGAAATCCACACCGCTGATCTTGGTGTAATCGCCGTTTTCGATGAAGCCGATCGCGAGTGTGCCGGCGTCGATCTTCTCGGTCTTGATGCCGGAAGCAAAGTTGATCGTTTCCGCCTCGACACGCTGATACGGATTGACCGATTCGAGCTGCGCCGGTCCTTCATCCGTAAAGTTGATCATCGGGATGGAGCCGTCCGGATTATAGGTGAATTCCTCGCAGCTTGCACTGCGGTTGAAGGTGCCGCCGCCCTTGAGTCCGTTCTTGTGATAGAACAAATAGGAGTGCCCCTTATAGTCGATAATGCCGCCGTGCGTGGTGAAGCAGTTTGACTGCTTCTGGATCTGGTTGCCGAATTTCCAGGGGCCGGTGACAGAAGACGACGTCGCATAGGCCTGACTCTCGCCGCCGTCACTGCCGTAGAAGCAGGCATAGACAAGATAATAGAGGCTGTCGTGCTTATAGATCCACGGGCCTTCGCCGTAGCCGCAGCCATTCTTACCGGGGCCGAATGCCTCTGAGGTCATCGGGAACTCCTGAATCGGGCCGTCCAGCGTGACCATGTCCTCTTTCAGCTTCACATAATAGCAGGTCGGATTTCCGAACATCAGCCATGCCTGCCCGTCATCGTCGATGATAACCGTCGGATCAATATACCACCAGTTCGGGCCGCAGAGCGGTTTGCCGAGAACATCCTTATAGGGGCCTTCCGGCTGATCCGCAACGGCTACGCCGATTGCTCTGCCGCGGCCGTTGCCGTCCGTGGTCGTGAAATAGAAGTAATACTTTCCGTTGCGCTCGATGCACTGGGATGCCCATGCATTTCCCTCCGTACACCAGGAAAACTCATTGTCCTTGAGAATCATGCCGTGGTCAGTCCAGTTCTGCATATCCTTTGTGGAGAATGCCTGCCAGCCGACCATGGTATAGTTACTGTTGGCAGCGTCTTTGTCGCAGCCGGTGAATACCCAGAGCTCATCTCCGAATACAACCGGAGCCGGATCGGGCGTAAAACTTGTCTGAACAATCGGGTTGTGGGCTTTGGCGCTGAGCGAACCGGACAGACAGGCCGCACTGATGCAGGCCATCGCCGCAACCGCTGCGCCGCGGATGATTTTTTTCTTTTTCATGGTTTCAATCCCCCAAATATATAATATGGTAATTATATTATATCCGATTGTTCCGTACAAATCAATGTGCGAATTGCAGAGAAACTGGATAAAATGCATATATCGAAACTAAAATCAAGCATTTTCAGATGATTTGTCCGTATCACGCATGAAATCTGTACGAATATTTCATAAGGCCGTCAAAAGAAAAGCAGTATACATTCTCCTGTGCAGACAACTTGCAGAAAATCAGAAAACCCGCCGACCGGCATTCCGTATCCGTATCAGAATCCGTCCCGTCCTCCCCTGCTCCATGCGTAAATTCAGCAGGAATTTGCAGAAACCACTTGCATTATTTTCCGGATTGTGCTATACTATATTTGATTGATTTCAGAAAGGCGGAATCTGCATGAAGCTGACTTTTTGCAAACTCCGTGACAAGGCAGTCATCCCGCAGCGCGCAACCTCCGGCAGCGCAGGCATGGATCTCTGCGCCTGTCTGGACGAACCCGTTACATTACTCCCGCATGAGATCCGGCTCATCCCGACCGGACTTTCTGCCGCGCCGGAGCGCAGTGATGTCATGCTGATGATCTGTGCGCGTTCCGGGCTTGCGTCAAAGCACGGCATTGCGCTGGCTAACGGTGTCGGGATCGTCGATGCCGATTACCGCGGCGAAATCTGCGTCGCACTCATCAATCAGAGCAATGCCGCATTCACCGTCACAGACGGTCTTCGCATCGCGCAGCTGATCGTCACGCCGGTAATCCTGCCGGATATCCGTGAAGCTGAGACGCTGCCCGAAACAGAACGCGGCAGCGGGGGCTTTGGCTCCACAGGTGCATAAAATACAGAAAGCACGCAAAAGAAAGGAACATACATATGAAACTCAAGCTCACATATCTGATGCTCATTATCATTGCAATTATTTGCGGCTATCTGCTCGGAAACTGGCTGGTGACCTTCGATGAGCCGATCCTCAAGTGGTTCGGAACAAATTTCACTCTGGATCTTGCCCCGACAAATATACATTTCACTGCGCTGACCCTGACACTCGGCTTCAATCTCGTGCTGAATCCGATCATGATTGTGCTCATTCTGATCGCGGTTTTCGCAGCCCCGAAGGTTGCCGCGTCAATCAAATAATCTGCCGAATCCGGCAAAAAGGAAAGTGAATCATCAGCGTGACTACAGCAAAAGAACAGCCCCGCGTGATGCGCTGGGAAACGCATACCCATACAAAAGAGGGAAGCGCCTGCGGACAGGCCGATGCTGCCGATATGGCACGGGTCTGCCGCAGTCTCGGCTATGACGGAATGTTCGTGACCGACCATTTTTATCACGGGAATACTGCGATTGACCGCTCGCTGCCGTGGGAGGAATGGGTGCGGCAGTTCTCGCTCGGATATTACCATGCGAAGGAGGCCGGTGAGCAGATCGGTCTGCGTGTCTGCTTCGGCTGGGAATACAGCTGGGAGGGCAATGACTTCCTGACCTACGGCCTGCCCCCGGAATGGCTCGCGGCGCATCCGGAAACGGTCACGCTGGAGCCGATCGAATATCTCCGGCTGATAAAGAAATCGCATGGCTGCATTGTTCATGCGCATCCATTCCGACAGGAGAATTATGTCCGGTATATCAAGCTGCTGCCGGATCTTGTGGACGGCGCAGAGGTCTGGAACGGCGGAAACCGTCTGGCCGATTTCAACGGCCGTGCAAAATGGTATGCGGAGAGCTTCGGGCTCCGGCAGACCTCCGGCTCCGATGCGCATTGGGAAAGCGCATTCAGCGGCGGGATTCTGACAACGCAGGAGATCAACAGCACAGAGGATTATCCGATGATTGTGCGCAGCGGTATCTGCGGACTGATTGAAAACCGGGAGGATATCCTGTTCGGCGAGCAGAAATAGAATATAACAGAAAGCCTGAAAGCATTCGTACTGCTTTCAGGCTTTGTTGTTCTATTGTATTACTGCAAAGGGATGCTCTGCGGCATCAGCATTGCAGCAAGCATCAGCACCGCCAGCATTCCGAAATTCACCGCGGAAAACACTGCAAAATACCGTCCGGTATGCGCGCCTGCCGCTTTGCGGTAAAACTGAAATGAGATCAGGCTCGCCAGCGATGCGATCAGCGTTCCGAGTCCGCCGAGATTCGCTCCTAGCAGCAGCGCGGAGCCGTTTTTCGTGAATCCCGCCAGCATGACCGCTGCGGGCACATTGCTGATGAACTGCGAAAGCAGCGCCGTCACCGGCAGCTCGCGGCCGCTGAGCATATCCGCGATCGCATCGCGTACCGGCTCAATCCGTGCGATATTCCCGACAAATACAAAGAAACAGACAAAGGTCGCGAGCAGCGCATAATCAACCTTTTTCGGCAGCGAATGATCGAAGACCATAGAGACTGCTGCTGTCATGGCCAGAACCGACCAGACCGGTATCAGCCGGAACACCGTTGCGAGGCAGACCGCAAACAGCAGCAGATACGCGGCCGCTTTGTCTTTCGGGATCGGCGGGCGCTTACGCTCCGAGGTATGACAGGCAGAGCGCGGCAGGAGCAGTGTCAGCAGGATCAGACAAATCAGACTAAGGATACCCGACGGCAGCATGATGCGCAGAAATGTCCCCGCGCTCAGGTTGAATGCATCATACAGATAGAGATTCTGCGGATTGCCGACCGGCGTGAGCATACTGCCGAGATTTGCAGCAGCCGTTTCCAGAACGATGATGATAATACGGCTCCGGTCATCCGGAATGCGGTCAAAGAGCAGCAGCGTCAGCGGAACAAATGTCAGCAGCACAACATCATTCGTCACGAGCATGGATGCAAAATAACAGATCAGCGTGAGAATCAGGCCGAGCCGACGGATCGTTCCGGCTCTGCGGAGAAGCAGCGCCGCCGCGGCATCAAAGACGCCGATCGCCCGCACGCCCGCGACCGCTGCCATCAGCCCGAACAGCTGGATCAGCACACGGGTATTCACATAGCCTGCATACTGCGCATCAGGCGGCACTAAAAAAACAGTCACAGCCGCCGCGAAAAATGCAATCACCAGAACGGGCTGCGCCTTGATAAACTGAACGATCCTCTGCATTGTCGATCCTCTTTCTGTGTTGATTTCGTTGGATATTATAGCACACTGTTTTTCAAACTGCAATACTATTATAAAATAATGGGCGAAATAGATGATAAAATAAACAATCAGATGATAATTTGATATTGATTTTTCAAAAGAAAAGTAGTATAATAAAATCATAATGCTTCGGCATATATATAAGGGGGTTTTTGAAATGAAATCGAAAAAGAAAAAATGGGCTGCCGGCATGATGGCATTCTGCCTCGCCGGTTCCCTCTGCGGATCGGTCCCGCTCACCGCTTCCGCAGCCACCTCGGTCGTTGTCTCGCCCGACAACACCTACGCCATCAATGACGGTGTCTTTCAGGGCTGGGGCACCTCGCTCTGCTGGTGGGCAAACCGCGTCGGCTATTCCGACTCGCTCGCGCAGCAGGCCGCTGACATCTTCTTCGGAGATGACGGCCTGCGCCTGAACATCATGCGCTTCAACATCGGCGGCGGCGACAATCCGCAGCACAACCACATCACCCGCACAGACTCCAATATGCCCGGCTATACCAAGCTCGTCAACGGTCAGCCCGTCTACGACTGGTCGGCTGACGCCAATCAGCGCAATGTCCTGATGCGGTGCATTAAAGCTGCCGGCGATGATGCGATCGTGGAAATGTTCTCGAATTCTCCGCCGTATTATATGTGCAAATCCGGCTGCTCGACCGGCAATACCAATCCGGGCGCGAATAACCTCAAGGACGATTCCTACACCGCATTCGCGGAATATCTCGCAGAGGTCTGCAAGCATTACCGCGATGAATGGGGCGTCGATATCCAGTCCGTTGAGGCAATGAACGAGCCTTATACCAATTTCTGGGGCGCGAACAGTCCGAAGCAGGAGGGCTGTCACTTCGATCTCGGTAATTCCGAATCCAAGATCATCGTGGAGCTGCAAAAGTCTATGGCCGCCCGCGGCATGAGCGATGTCATCATCTCCGGCACGGATGAAACCTCGATCGACACACAGATCGACGCATTCAACAAGCTCTCCGCCGATGCGAAAAAGGCGGTCGGACGCATCGACACGCATACATACGGCGGCTGGAAGCGCACCGAACTCAAAAACACCGCACTCTCCGCCGGCAAGAACCTCTGGATGAGCGAGGTTGACGGCAACGGCGAGGCCGGACAGAATGCCGGTGCCATGGCGCCCGGTCTCTGGCTCTCGCAGCGCATCACCACCGACTGCAACGACCTCAACGCTTCCGCATGGATCCTCTGGCAGGTCATTGACAAGCATGTCTGCGCGGCAGGCTATCTGGGCAAGAAGGATTCCGGCATGATCGACATGAGCAAGGGCTTCTGGGGCACGGCTGTTGCCGATCACGATCAAGACAAGATCGTTCTCTCCAAGAAATATTACTGCTTTGGCCAGTATACGCGCTATATCCGTCCGGGCATGATCATGCTCAAATCCTCCGGCTCGACGATGGCAGCATATGATCCGCAGAATGAACAGCTCGTGCTGGTCGCATACAACACATCGTCCGGCAATTCCGATCTGAGCTTTGATCTCTCCGGATTCGCCGCACTCGGCGGCGCTGCAAAGGGCATCCGCACGAGCAATTCCGAGAACTGGAACGACATCGGCACGACCGCGCTCAGCGGCAGCAGACTGAATGTCACGCTCCCCGGCAATTCCGTCACGACCTATATTCTCGACGGCGTAAAGGGCAGCCTCGCCCGCACCAATCCGATCGACCTTTCCAAGGCAGTGCTTTCCGGCTCCAATTCGTGGAACAATAACGCAGGCACCGCTTATGACAAAGCGTTCGACGGCAATAAGAACACCTATTTCGACGGTGTCGGTGCCGGCTGGGTGCAGGCGGATCTCGGACAGAGCTATGATATCACTGCAATCGGCTACTGCCCGCGCAGCGGCTATGAATACCGCGCATCGGACTGCCAGTTCCTCATTTCCGATGACGGCGTGGACTGGACACCGATCTATACGGTCGAGGGAGAGCCGTCCTTCGGAATGCATTATTACAACACGCAGGGCTTTGTCTCCGGCCGGTATATCCGCTATCAGGCTCCGGACGGCGCACCGAAGAATCCGAATAACAAAGACAATGTCTGCTGCTGCAACATTGCGGAGATCGAGCTTTACGGCGAACCGCATACCGGCCCGAGCGTCAGGCCGCTGACACCGGTCAGCGTTACCGGCTCGAATGCATGGAACAATTCCGCGAACGACAAGAGCAAGGTCTTTGACGGCAATCAGGGCACCTATTTCGACGGTGTCGGCGACGGCTGGGTGCAGGCGGATCTCGGCGAGCTCTATGATATCGCGGCGATCGCATACTGCCCGCGCAGCGGCTACGAATACCGCTGTGCCGATGCGTATTTCGAGATCTCCAAGGACGGTACGAACTGGACAAAGATTCACACGATCGACGGTGTTCCGGCATTCACGATGAATTACATCCGCGATCTGGAGGGCGATACGGAGGCGCGGTATGTGCGCTATGCAGTTCCCTCCGGCGCACCGAAAACCAGCGCGAACAAGGACAATGTGTATTGCTGCAATATCGCGGAGATCGCGATCTACGGCAGCAAGCCGAATCAGGTTCCGCAGATCATCCGCGGCGATGTCAATGCGGACGGAGCCCTCAATCATGCTGACGCGGAAATGATGCTGCAATATCTGCTGACCGCAGGCAGCATGACAGACTGGGAATCCGGCGACCTCAATGATGACGGCGTTCTGACCGCAGCAGATCTCAGTCTGCTCAAAGCGATGATCGCATAAACAAAAATCCGACAGCAGTTTGAACGCTGCTGTCGGATTTTTTATACTTGGTCTCAGTCTGTCTCGGTCTCTTTGGTAATGAGTGCGCTGTTGACGAACATATCATAAATGCGGCGGACGGCTTCCTCGAAATCGCCGTCAAGCAGGCCGATGATGATGTTCAGCTCACTGGAGCCCTGGTCGATCATCTTGACATTGATGCGCGCATGAGCCAGCGCTGCGAAAATGCGGGCGGCAGTACCGCGTGTTCTGCGCATACCTCTCCCGACAACCGCAAGCAGCGAAATGCCGTGCTCAATCTCGCAGACATCCGGCTCGACTGCCTTGCGAATGCGGGACAAAACCGTCTTTTCTCTGCCCTTGATCGCATCCTCCGCGAGAATGATCGACATGGTGTCGATGCCGGAGGGCATATGCTCAAACGAAATGCCCATATCCTCCAGAACGGACAGCACGCGGCGGCAGAAGCCAAGCTCTGCGTTCATCATTGCTTTCTGAATGTTGATTGCGCAGAAGCCCTTTTTGCCGGCGATGCCCGTGATCGTGTAGCCGGTCTGCGCATCGGAATCCGCGCTGTCGCCTGCAACAATCAGTGTGCCGGGATCAGACGGCTGATTCGTATTGCGGATATTGATCGGGATGCCGGCAGCGCGTACCGGGAAGATCGCGTCCTCGTGCAGAACCGTCGCGCCCATGTACGAAAGCTCGCGCAGCTCCTCATAGGTGATCGTGTTGATGACTGCGGCATCCTTGACAATGCGAGGATCGGCGACCAGAACGCCGGATACATCCGTCCAGTTCTCATAGATCTCAGCGCGCACCGCTCTTGCGACCAGCGAACCGGTGATATCGGAGCCGCCGCGGGAGAATGTGATGATCTCACCGTTCGGGCCTGCGCCGTAGAAACCGGGAATCACGGCATTCTTCGTTTCAGCAAGGCGCTCGCGCAGAAGCATCATGGTTTCAGTCATCAGCAGCGTGCCGCTCTCATTGAAGCAGATCACATCTGCCGCATCAATGAACGGAAAGCCGAGATAATCCGCGAGCATCATGCCGTTGAGATACTCGCCGCGGCTTGCTGCAAAATCCCGCGTTGCACCCTCCCTCAGGCGCTGTGCAATGCGGTCAAGCTCGTCAGTCGGATCAAAGCCGAGACCAAGCTCCTTCGCGATTTCCAGATACCGCGAGCGGATCATTTCCAGCGGCTCGGAAAAGTCCTTACCGGCCGATGCGAGTTTCTGGCAGGTATAGAGCAGATCGGTTATTTTGATATCGGCGGAATGCCGCTTGCCCGGTGCGGACGGCACAACATATCTCCGCTGCGGATCGGATTCGATGATTGCCCTCACCTTGCGGAACTGGCCTGCATCTGCAAGAGAGCTGCCGCCGAATTTGACGACCTTGCTCCCGATTTGAATATCTGACATATATACTCATCCTTTCAAATGATAAATTACCATATATAGTATATTCGATTTGCATAAAAAAATCAATTCGCAGGGCGCACAAAGATTGCCTGATAAAACTGTGCTTTTTGTGCATACGGATGTTCGCTGCACGCGGACAATCAGTCGTTAGCAGTCGGTGAAAACTGTAATCAGCGCATCCGGAACGGTTCGGCTGACAATAGATTATCTGCCCGCGCGCAAAGAAGAATCCCTCAAAATTCTGTTAACATCCAACGGATAAGATTCCGTTGTTTTGTCCATAGAATTCTGAGGGATTCATACATTCTGCGCTGCAAAGCATCCGCGCCCTGCACAAGCAGATCATAATGTGCATACCAAAAACTCCGGCCGGCTGACCGCAGAACGGTTTTGCAGCAGATCACACATCTGATTCTTTTATCGGATATTCTGAGCCGGCTGTCTTCCGGGTGCCACAGGCATTTTCGTGCGGATCGCGCTCAGGCGTTCGAGCGCTTCATTCAGTGTCTCGTTTTTCTTTGCGAAATGCAGCCGGATATAGCGGTTCTCCGGCTCCTTGAAAAAGCTCGATCCCGGCACTGCGCCGACACCGACATACTGCGCGAGCTTTTCGCAAAAATCGAGATCGCTTTCATAACCGTATTCCGAAACATCCAGCAGAATATAATACGCGCCCTCCGGAACGGTATGCGCAATGCCGATGCGGTCCAGTCCCGCGAGGAACAAATCGCGCTTTTCGGTGTATTCCGCCTGCAAGCCGCGGTAATAGTCATCGCCGAATTTCAGGCCGGTGACGGCCGCCTCCTGCAAGGGTGCCGCCGCGCCGACTGTGAGAAAATCATGCACCTTTTTCACCGTGTCGATGATCTCCGGCGGCGCAATGACATAGCCGAGCCGCCAGCCAGTGATCGAATAGGTTTTGGACAGCGACGAGCAGGAGATCGTCCGCTCCCACATCCCCGGCAGCGATGCCATATAGGTATGCGTATGCGGCGCGTAGAGGATATGCTCATAGACCTCGTCCGTGATGACAAAGGTGTCGTATTTCTTCGCAAATTCCGCGATGACCATAAGCTCATCCCGCGTAAACACCTTGCCGCAGGGATTCGACGGATTGCAGAGGATCAGCGCCTTCGGATGCTGCCGAAATGCCGCCTCCAGCACATCCGCATCAAATGTGAACGCCGGCGGGATCAGCGGAACATAGATCGGCTCCGCGCCGGAAAGGATCGTATCCGCGCCGTAATTCTCATAGAACGGCGAGAACACAATGACCTTGTCGCCGGGATTTGTGACGCTCATCATTGCAGCCATCATCGCTTCGGTGCTTCCGCAGGTTACAACGATCTCGCCGTTCGGGTCGATCGGTCTGCCCATGAAATGCGACTGCTTCGCGGCGAGCGCTTCACGGAAATTCTGTGCGCCCCATGTGATCGAATACTGGTGAAAATCCTCGCGTGTGACCTCGGCCAGACGGTCGAGGATCTCCTTCGGCGGATCGAAATCCGGAAAGCCCTGCGAAAGATTCACAGCGCCGTACTGATTGGAAATGCGTGTCATCCGGCGGATGACGGAATCGGTGAAATTGGCGGTTCTGCTTGATAATGCAGGCATATTGTCCTCCTAAAAGATTGGTGTACCGGACATAGGACCGATACACCTATTATACTATAATCAAATGGAATAGTCAAGTTTTCGCTCGTCGATGATGCGCTTGGATTTATGCTCGGAGCGGGTGTTCAGTCCGCCGTCCGGATGTACAACGACCTTTGCCGGCTTCACGCCGATGCGCGCCTTGAGCGCTGCGGAAACCTCTGCCGCGACGATCTCATCATCCTTCGGATTATCGGAATTCTTCTCGATCTCGACAGCGTATTTGTTCGTGAAATCCTTCTCGAAAATGCGGATGAGATATTCGCCGGTGATGCCGCTCTGCTCGCGGATGACCGCTTCGATATCGCTCGGAAATACATTGACGGCGGAGACGATGAACATATCATCCTTGCGGCCGAGAATATGGATCCGGCCGTGTGTTCTGCCGCACTTGCACGGTGTCTGGTCGATGCGGCCGATATCGCCGGTGCGGAAGCGGATCAGCGGTCTTGCGTGCTTGCGGAGCGTCGTAAAGACCAGCTCGCCGGTCTCGCCGGGCGGCAGAATCTCGCCGGTGTGGAGATCGACCGTCTCAACGAGGATGTGGTTTTCTGCGATGTGCAGACCGTCGTGATATTCGCACTGTGCTGCGCAGGCGCCGAAAATATCGGACAGTCCGTAGAAGTCAAAGACCTCTGCGCCCCAGATATCCTCGATTGCTTTTCTGGTCGCGTCGATCGAACCGCCGAGCTCGCCCGCGACGATGATCTTTTTGATGCTGAAATCCTTCTTCGGATCGTAGCCGGATTTCAGTGCCTTTTCACCGAGCTGCCATGCATAGGACGGCGAAGTCCAGATGACCGTCGGCTGATATGTTTTCAGGATGAACAGCAGGCGCTCGCTCGGAAGCGTACCGCCCCAGATGCACAGTGCGCCGAGGTTCTGTGCGCCGATGACATCCGGTCCGCCGACATACAGCGAGAAGTTCAGCGCATGAACATAGCGGTCATTCGGTCTCATGCCGATCTGCCAGAACCAGCGGCTCTCGGTCTCCTGAAACTCGTCGAAGTCCTTCTTCGTGAAGGGGCTCATGGTCGGCACGCCGGTCGAGCCGGATGAGGTCGAGATGAAGACGACATCCTCCTCCGGAACGGCTGCAAGCTCGCCGAGGAACGAGCCGACGCCCTGCGTATCGCGCTGCGTTTTCTTGTTGATGAACGGGAACTTTTGCAGATCGGAAAGCTGCTTGATATCGGACGGCTTCACGCCCGCTTCATCAAAGCTGCGCTTGTAATACGGCGCGTGGTCGTATGCGAACTGCACGATTTCCTGCAAATCGGCGAGCTGGCGCTTTTCCAGCTCTGCACGGGGGAGCGTTTCCAGCTCCTCATCCCAGTACTTATTGTTGATATCTCTGCTCATCGGTATGATCCTCCTTGATAGCCTATTGGATTGGTATGTTTATATTATACTCGCATCTGCGCGGTTTGTCCAATACCTGTGTTTTATGATAGGCTATAGATTTTATTTATAAGTGAAGTTCCTTTCGATATATGACCATTTTTGATCTCTCGATTCGATGACGGTCTTGATATCGTCGAGATCGAGATGCTGAAAGCGCCCCTGCTTTTTCAGATATGCTTCGACGCTTGTGAAATCCTTCGGCTTATGATTCAGCGTGAATGCGCCGTTCTCGTATTCCGCGAGATACCAGAGGCCGCAGTCCACGACCTCCTTTGCGATCTCGACCGTTTCATCCGGCGCGATGCCCCAGCCCGTCGGACAGGGCGCGATCACATGGATATATTTCGTTCCCTTGATCTGCGCAGCCTTTTCGACCTTCCGGATGAAATCCGGCAGATAGCCGACGCTGGCCGTCGCCGCATAGGGAATATCATGCGCAGCCGCGATCTCAAACATATTCTTTTTCGGCCGGAGATTGCCGTGGATATTGGCGCCGGCGGGCGTCGTTGTGGTGCGCGCACCGAACGGCGTCAGGCCGCTTTTCTGGATGCCGGTATTCATATAGGCTTCGTTGTCGTAGCAGATATAGATGATGTTGTCATTGCGGTCGATCGCGCCGGAGAGCGCCTGAATGCCGATATCCGCCGTGCCGCCGTCGCCGGCAAAGCCGACCGCGGTGAAATCGCTGTATCCGCGGGCGCGCAGTCCGGCTTCGATGCCGGTCAGCATGGATGCGGTTCCGGCAAAAGTCGAAATGATCGAGTTGTTCGAGAAGCAGAGCTGCGGGAAATTGAATCCGACCGCCGACATACATCCCGCCGGCAGGACGGATACCGCATTCTGCCCCAGCACCTTGAGCGCTGCTCTGACGGCAAGACTGCCGCCGCATCCGGCACAGGCCTTGTGCCCGTAGAAATATTCGTCACGCGAAAGCCGTTCAGCCGTTGGATTCGCCATTGCCGTCGCCTCCGATCCCGATGAAATTCACATGATCCGTCCCGCTGCGGATATCTTCAAAAATCTGCGCGATATCATGCGCAGAAATATTTCTGCCGCCCAAGCCGCCGATGAAATTATAGCCCGGGATCCGGACACCGGCCTTTTGCAGCGCGGAATTAACATTTGTATAGACCGTTCCCTCATTGCCGAAGGAGATATCCTTTTCCAGCACGCCGAATGCCTTTGCATTCTGAAGTGCTGCGGCGATCTCCGCATTCGGGAACGGGCGCATATAGCGGATACGCACAACGCCGGCCTTGATGCCCTGCTCCCGCAGCCGGTCGGCGGTCTCACGGCAGAGTCCGGCGATGCTGCCGAGCGTCACGAGCACAAAATCTGCATCCTCTGTGCGGTAGCTGTCGAGCATTCCCGTATATTTTCTGCCAAAGCTCTCTGCGAATGCGGTCTCCGTTTCCGCGATGACTTCCTTTGCAGCGAGCATTCCCCGATGCGCCTTGTATTTGAAAATGAAATTGGTATCGGGGCCTGCCGAGAATGCCATATTCTTCGGATCGTCAAAATCGACGCGGTTCTCCGTGACATAGGGCGGCAGGAACGCATCTGCCTGCGCCTGCTCCGGAATCTCAACCGTTTCGTAGGTATGCGTCAGCACAAAGCCGTCGAGATTGACCATGACCGGCGTGGAAACGCGGCTGTCCTCCGCGATGCGCCAGCTCATCAGTGCGAGGTCGAGCGCTTCCTGCGCATTCTCCGCATAGACCTGAATCCAGCCGCTGTCGAGCTGTGAAAGGCTGTCGCGCTGGTCGCCGTAGATATTCCACGGCAGCGCCGTCGAGCGGTCTGCATTCATCATGACGATCGGGAACCGCCCGCCGGATGCGTAATAGAGACATTCGGCCATGTAAAGCAATCCTTGTGAGGATGTTGCGGTGAAGGCTCTTGCGCCCGCCGCGCTTGCGCCGATCGCACAGGAGAGCGCTGAATGCTCCGATTCCACATGAATGAATTCCGATTTCAGACTGCCGTCCTCGACCATTTCCGAAAGCCGTTCGACAACGATCGTCTGCGGGGTGATCGGATAGGCAGAAATCACATCCGGCTTTGCAAGACGGATGCCCTCAGCAAATGCCTCATTGCCGGATAAAAAACGCTTGCTCATTGATGCTCCGCCTCCGTTCCGATCGCGCCGATCTTACAGATCTTTGCGCAGATGCCGCAGCCCTTGCAGAAATCATAATCAATGACGGGCCTGCCGTTCTGTATCGAGATCACGCCGTCGGGACAGTACAGATAGCACTGTTCACATCCGACACACCGTCCCGTATCAATGACCGGCCGGATGCTGCGCCAGCCGCTGTTGACCGATACCAGATAGCCGGCTTCAAAGGCGGTCGCCTCCGGAATCTCCGCAGCGGAGAATGATGTCTTTTCTCTTAGATACGGTCTCATTTCTGCACCGCCTCTCTCGCCAGCTTCACCGCGCCGGTATTGCGCGCCTGAATTTTCAGCGGCATATAGCCCTCAACGGCGCTGACCGCCTGTTCCTCGGTAATGTAATCCGACAATGCCGAGACGATGCCGAGCATGACGGTATTGACCGTCGGCAGCCGGAATTCCGCCGCGACTGCTTCGCCGTCAAATGTAAAGGTATCGGGGATCGGCGTTTTGGAATTGACAATGATGCGGCCGTCCGGCTTCAGCAGATCATGCAGCGCCGGTGTATAGAGCGTATCGTCCAGCACGACGACAAAATCTGCCTGCTCGGTCTGACTGCGGTCGAGCACGGGCTTTTCATCGAGCTTTGTGAATGCCCTGACCGGAGCGCCGCGCCGTTCGGGGCCGAAGGACGGAAATGCAAGCGCATAATGCGAATCGTCATTCGCTGTATAGGCCGCGCCGAAGAGCTTTGCCGCCGTAAATGCGCCCTGCCCGCCGCGTCCGAGCCAAAGGATCTCTTTCATATTCATTCTCCAATCTTTGCGGTATGCTGTTATGATACACCGATTTCCGCGATCTGTCCAATACCAAAGTGCGATTAACCGTTATCAGAAAAATCTATACCCAGATAGCGTTTCAGTTCCTCAATATAGATCGTTCCGGCCTTGCTGCGGATCGACTTTTTCAGCGTGATATAGCCAATCTCCATTGCATCCTCATCCTCCGCCGCAAACGGCACGGCGAGATAATCAGAGCCGTTGAGCTCCTCGCAGATGATGCCGGAGCAGAGCGTATAGCCGTTCAGTCCGACCATCAGATTGAGCATGGTCGCACGGTCATTGGCCTTGATCGTCCGCGGATAATCCGCCGTGCTGAGAATCTCCTCGGCATAATAGAACGAGCTGTTTGCGCCCTGCTCAAATGACAGGCAGGGATAATCCGCAAGATCCTCAAAGGTGATCTGCTTTTTCTGCGCGAGCGGATGCCCTTTCCAGAGATACACATATGCGCTGCATCTGGTCAGCGGCGTGAATTCCAGACCGTTCGTATGCAGGAGCTTGAGGATCGCCTTGCGGTTGAAATTGTTGAGATACAGCACGCCGATCTCGCTGCGGAGCCCTGCAACATCGCTGATGACCTCTGCTGTTTTTGTCTCGCGGATCGCGAATTCATATTTCGCCGTATCAAAGCGCTTGACCATTTCGACGAAGGCCTTGACCGCGAAGGAATAATGCTGCGCGGAGACGCCGAATTTCTTCTTGACGCCGCCCTTTGCGGTATATTTTTCGGTCAGGATCTCGAACTGTCCGACGACCTGATTCGCGTATTGCAGGAATTCCGCGCCGTCATTCGTGACGGTCACGCCGCGGCCGCTGCGGTTGAAGATCCGGATGCCGGTCTCCTTTTCGAGCTCCTGTACGGATGCCGTCAGCGAGGGCTGCGAAACATAGAGCAGCTCCGCCGCCTTGTTCATGGAGCCGGTTTCCGCGATCGTCAGAACATATCTCAGCTGTTGTATCGTCATATTTTCACCTCATGGTCGGCAGGGCCGACAGCCGCTTCCCTACGGTATGGTTTCGCGAAGCATATCAATTTCGTCGCTGTTACGGCGCTGGTCGCGCCTATTTTACGGTCTGGGGAAATTTCATTTCGCTTCGGGCGATGTCATCCAAAGTTTTTGGTCGAGCTTTTTTCAAAAAGCTCGCGGGTCGAGGGCAGAGCCCTCGTCGCTCTCCGCAGAGAGCGAAACTCCCCCAGCGTTCTATAAGGGGAAGATTGGGGCTTGGGGAAAGTACCCCGTAGGGCTGCTTTCCCCATTCTAAATAGCATCCGCGAAGCGGATACCTTATTTATCGTATACAGCCCCATAAATCCCGGTTAGTATAGACCTGTGCTGAAATAGCGGTCGCCGCGGTCGGGGAAGACCGTGACGATATTGCCGCTGCTGACGCGCTCCGTCAGCTTCCGCACTGCTGCCATTGCCGCGCCGGAGGACGATCCCGCAAAGATGCCCTCTGTTTTCGCGAGCAGACGAGCCGTCTCAAAGGCTTCGTCATCCGTCACCTTTATCACATCATCGACAAGTGACATATCCATCGTATCTGCGATAAAATCATTGCCGATGCCCTCAATGTTATAGTCGCTGTGTTCGCCGCCGCCCATTGTCGAGCCGACCGGATCCGCAAGAATGCCGCGGATCTGCGGATCGCGCTCTTTCAGATACCGCAGGATGCCGGTATAGGTTCCGCCGCTGCCCGCGCCCGCGACAACATAATCAATTTTCCCGTCAAGCGATTCCCAGATCTCCCTGCCGGTCGTTTCATAATGCGCCAGCGGATTGCTCTGGTTTTTGAACTGCTCCAGCGAGATCGAGCCGGGGATTCCCGCCTTGATCTCCTCCGCCTTTTCCACCGCGCCGAGCATTCCGTATTCCCGCGGCGTATTGATGACCTCCGCGCCGAGCGCCCGCATCAATGCCTGCTTTTCTGCGGAGAATTTCGTCGGGACAACGAAGATGATGCGGTATCCGCGGTTCAGCGCCGCAAATGCAATGCCGAGACCAGTATTGCCCGCGGTCGCTTCAACGATCGTGCCGCCCGCTTTGAGCAGACCGCGCCGCTCCGCATCATTGACCATATACAGACCGGTGCGGTCCTTGACGCTGCCGGACGGATTCCACAGCTCCAGCTTTGCAAACACATTCACGCCCTGCTTTGTCACGATATTGCCGAGACGCACGAGCGGCGTATGCCCGATCAGCGCCTGCATGGATTCATAATACTGCATTCTGCTCACCTCATCTGATCTCTGCTGCCGCGATCGCCTGCTGCAAATCAGCAAGGATATCCGCGATATTTTCAATGCCGACCGAAAGGCGGATCAGGCCGTCCGTGATGCCGACCTTTTTGCGGATATCCGCCGGAATGGAGGCGTGTGTCATTGTCGCGGGGTGGCAGACCAGCGACTCCACGCCGCCGAGACTTTCCGCGAGCATCACAAGCTGCAAGCTCTCGAAAAACCGGTTGATATCGTAATTCTCATGCAGCTCAAAGGAGATCATCACACCGCCGTTTTTCGCCTGCTTCTGATTGACCGCATAGCCCTGCGCATCCGGCAGACCGGGATAATACACGGTTCTGACTGCGGGGTGCGCTGCAAGAAACGCTGCCGCCTTCTGCGCATTTTCGACATGGCGATCCATGCGGACGGCCAGTGTCTTAATGCCGCGGATCAGCAGGAACGAATCAAACGGGCCGAGGACGCCGCCGGTCGAATTCTGGATGAATGCGAGCTTCTGCGCAAGCTCCTCCGAATTGACAACAGCCAGTCCGGCGACGACATCGCTGTGACCGCCGAGATATTTTGTTGCGCTGTGAACGACGATATCCGCGCCGAGCGCCAGCGGCTTTTGCAGATACGGCGTCATGAATGTATTATCGACGATCACGAGCAGACCGTGCCGGTGCGAGATCTCCGCGACGCCCGCGATATCCGTGACGGTCATCAGCGGATTTGCGGGGCTTTCGATGATGACGGCCTTCGTATCCGGCGTGATCTCCGATTCAAATTTTGCAAGATCAGCGGTGTCAGCGATCGTATAGCGGATGCCGAAATGATCGAACACCTTATCCAGCACGCGGAAGGTTCCGCCGTAGACATTGCTGGAGATCAGCACGCGGTCGCCGCTTTGCAGCAGACTCAGCACAGCCGTGATCGCCGCCATGCCGGAGCCGAACGCAAATCCGGCATAGCCGCCCTCCAGCTCCGCGATCAGCTTTTCGAGCGCCTCTCTGGTCGGGTTGCCGGTGCGGGAATATTCATAGCCGCGCATTTTACCGAGGCCGTCCTGCTGATAGGTCGAGGTCTGATAGATCGGCACATTGACTGCGCCGGTGCGTTCGTCCGTGGAAATGCCGCCGTGAATGAGGGCGGTCTCTGTATGTTCATATCTGCTCATGATGATTCTCCTTATTCAAAGTTATAGCCTGCGGTATAGATCGCCGAGAGCAGGCTGACATTTTCAAATGCTTTCATGCGGTCGGTGCGGCCTGCAAAGTATTCCGCCTGCACCTGTTCGGGCGAAAGGTAGGTGTCGATCTGGAATCCGAGCGCATAGAGTGCGCGGGAGACTTCATTGTAATCATAGCCGCCGCGCATATACTCGCCGAGTGCCGCCGTAATCTGTTCAAGACGATGCACCCGCGCCGGAAAGCTGCCGGTCTTCATCGGATAATCGAATACGACAACGCTCCCCGCCGCCGAAAGCTCCGCGATCTGCCGGAGCGTTTCGGAAAAGACATCCAGCGTGAGATAATAGGTCACGCCGAGAATGCTGATAAATGACGGCTTCTGCAGATCAAACCCCGCATTCAGAAGCTGCTCCGTCATGCGCTGCCGCTCGAAATCGACCGGTACAAAATGCACATTCGGCCGAATATTCCATTCCAGCTGTCGGATGCGCTCCAGCTTATAGCGCTGCGTATCGGGGTGGTCGATCTCAAAAATCCCGATTGCCGGATTATCATTCCGGAACAAAAAGGTATCAGAGCCCGCGCCGCAGATCACATACTGGATGCTGCCGTATTTCGCCGCAAAATCTTGCAGACGATGCTCTGCAAAATGAATGCGCGAAAGCGGGATCGGCGCGATGTACTCCGCAATAATCTGCTCGGTATCTTCTCTGGAATACGGCGTTTCCGAAAGGCCGAAGCCGCGGCTGACTGTCTCATACGCGGCATCATATTCCGCTCTGCCCATGAGGTCAAAGGCGAGATCGTCGTCAAAGATCTTCTCTCGGTCATGGATCGCGTGCCATGCTCTTGCGAATGCGCAGAGCTTCGCAGTCGCGCTTTCCTGCTGTTCGATCATAAATCCTCCAATGCATAAAAACAGCGCAGAATGCCGGCGGCTTCAGGGCCGAATGCACTCCGCGCTGCTGATGTTCATGATACATGAAAGATGCGGCGACATCGCTGCTGCATGGCGTGTGTGCGAGACATTCGGATCCTGTTTTTTGCGGTCTGACAACACAGCATACAGCACATTGTTTTCATGGTCGTTCTCCTTTTACATATATTGCCTATCGGTTATGTATGCATTATAGCACGGAGCTTTATGTTTGTCAATAGGCTCAGTCTATATTCGGAAATCTGCACAGAAACATTTCTCCGTGTTGATAAGTTAGCCGTTATTGATGTACCAATTTAATCTTGAAGAATAGCTGCGCAGTCTCACGGAAAAAAGACAAGCAGATATCTTCAAGAGATAGTTGGGACATCAATCATGAGCTTCTGATATTTTGTCAGATCTACGGGCAGCGGTTATGAAAGAGCAGAACCGACATTGCTTTCAGTTGTGATGATCCTGAGAATCGCAATCGCATCGTCAATCGTCATAAGTCCGTCGGCGTTTGAATCTGCGTTATATGCGCCGCGGTAAGAAAGTGTGCTGTCAGCCTGTTCGCAGATAAATTTCGCAAGAAAAACAGCGTCAGAGAGTTCGACCGTACCGCTGAGATCCACATCTCCGGCAAGCGGCGAAGATGCAAAATAAGGATAGCGGTCGAGTGTCTCCGCATCGCCGCACGGAACACCGACTCTTGCGTTGAAATCGTTTTCTCCGGCATAGTAAACGCCGTATGCGGGAATGCACCAGTGCAGCGTATTGCTGTCAAAATAAAACTGGCTCTTGTCCGTCTGCTCGGAATAGTTGCAGTCCCATGTGCGGATGCGGCGGTCATAGGTCACGCCGTCCCATTCCCATTCACCGCGCTTGATGCCGTATCCGACAACTGCATGGCCGCTCCCGCTGCCGACGCGCTGAAAAGACAGAACAAACGGATCACCGCCGTTCTGATACTGTTCTGCATACTGCACAGCCAGCACAAGGTTTTGCAGCTGCGGCACAGGCTTTGTCTGCGACGCATCGAGCGACTGTATCATGTGATAATAATTAATGATGGAAACTGCCTGATCCGTCGGCTTGACATCATGCAGCGTTTTCGCCTCCGGATCGAGATCCTGCGGCGAGAGCAGTCCGGCATGAACCAGAACGGTCACCGCTGAAAGCCCGAAGCAGGAGCCGCCCCATTGCTTTGCTGCATCCTCTGCGATTTTTTCAGGACGCTGCGATGCATCCAGCAGCTCCGCCATGGCCCATGCGGACATCTGATATCCGTCTCCGAATAAGCCGGGATTATTGCCGAATGAAAGCGTTTCCGCTGCATAATCCGGTTCGCGCATTGCCGGCAGCTTTTCCTCCTGCACCGGCACAAACGGAAAACCGTTCTGTACGCTGAATGCATGGGCGGCGGTATAATAATTCGCATGAATTTCCGGCGATGCGCCGCCTGTGACCGCATCCGCTGCAATGCTTGTGACGGAATCCGGAATTGTCATAGATTCGAGCGCATAACAAAAACTGAATGCGCCGCTTTCGACCGTGCGGCAGCCGTCGTTGATGACAACGGAATGCACCGGATGCGGATTGTTGAAGCGGTGTGGAAATGCGTTTGTCAGCACCGCCGTCACCGACTCCGGCAGGACAACATTTTCATCTGTTCCGTTGTACTGATAAAGCTGTCCGCCGCATACGGTCACAAAATCGCCCTGCTGTGATACCCAGCTCTCCGGCAATGCATTCACGCCGAATCTGACTGCGCTTTCCGGCAGACGGATCTCTGTCAGCAGCGGACAGTCATAGAAGCATTTGCTGCCGATGTCCGAAACCGAATCCGGAATATATACAGATTCCAGATTTTGACAATACTGAAAGCAGCCCTCCGGTAATGCGGTGATCCCTGCCGGCAGTGAAACCGTATGCAGACCGCAGGAGGCGAATGTGCCGTTTCCGAGCAGGCTGACGCTTTCCGGAATCTCAAAGGCTTCCAGCGCCGTACAGCCGTTCAGAAGTCTGTCCGGCAGCGCATGAATGCCCTCCGGCAGATGCACATTCGTCAGATTTGTGCATCCGCTCAGACAGCCTGCGCCGATTTCGATATCGGTGTCCGGAAAAATGCATTCCTCCAAAGCGGAATCCGAAAAACAATTCTTTCCGAGCCTTTTGATGTGCGCAGGAATCTCAACCGATTTGATATTGGTACCGGCATAGCAGCGTGCCGGAAGATCATCCATATCCGGCGGGAAATATGCTTCTGTCAGGCCGGAATTGCTGAATGCGCCGTCGCCCAGATATGTAATGCTCTCCGGCATTTGCAGCGAAGTCAGAAGCGGCTTATTGGACAGTGCATTTTCACCGATCGCCGTCAGTGTATCCGGCAGTTCAATTTCGTCAACATTATTCAGCAGCGCAAAAATATTCCGCCCCAGAGATGTAATGCCGCCGCCGACTGCGATTTTCCGGACAGTGCCGTATTCATCTGCATTCAGCATCCATGTCGCAGTACCCTCTGCATAATTCTTTGTTTCACCGCTGCCGGTCAGTGTCAGTACGCCGTCCTCGATCTTCCATGTGATGTTTTCTCCGCAGGTGCCGGAATATTCTGCTTTTGATGCTTCCGCAAATTGCAGCGGCATGGCGGAAAAGATCAGAATACCCGCCGTTAAAACTGACATCATCTTCATAAAGCTCTGCCTCCTGAATGAAGCATCCGATTTGTTTTATGATTACCAGAAATAATAGCTGCTGTTTGCCGGATCAGCCAGGTGATCTGCGACTGCGTGTGCATCTGCAATATCGACTGCACCGTCACAATTCACATCACCGGCAGCAAGCATAAGTGTAGTTGTCCCGTCAGGAATCAGCCCCGCATGATTGTAACAGCTGTCATAACGCAGTATCCGGGTTACATCTGCGGAAGAAATAAATCCGTCGCCGTTGACATCGCCCGCGCCGATCACTCCGTATTCAAAGCAGGAATCAATCTGCGAATCTGATAATGCGGAAGGATTTGTAACATCCGGCCTCTGCACACTTATCATATCAGTATAAGGATGCGCAGTTCCGGAATAAGTGTATTTTCCCCGGAACAAATTGGTATTGAGAGTATTCATCAGAATGGAATAGCCGCCCGTTCCGAATGATATGTGAATCATTCCTGTTGAAGCGTCAAAATCGGCAGCGCTGAATGCGGAAGAAGGACCGCCGACATATCCGTTGCAGGAAACGAAGTCAGAATGAAAAGCAATGCTTGTTTGCATCGTTCCGCCGTCTGATGGCAGGAGATCAGAAACATTGAATCCTTTTTTCATATTTACATATGCAAAGATCCTGATTGGCTTGACCGGTTCAGAATCTCTCAGTGCAGTGATCATTTCATCGGAGAAACCGAATTCGGTCATTTTGTCACGATCATCAAGGATTGCATCCATGTCCTTATCGCCCGTTTCACAGACGGGCGCAGACGGTTCGTTTGTGATTGCATCAGCAGAGTGCGCTGTGCCGTCCTCAGTCATAGAAGAATCTAAAACATCCACGGCAGTCGTTTCGGCGGGAAGTTCCGGGACAGCGGTTGTTTCAGTCAGAGGCAGGGGTTCAGTCTGCGCCGCAGTCACGGCAGCGAGCGTTTCTGTTATGGCGGCTGGTTCCGTGACCGCATCCGTTTCCGTGACGGAAACGGGCTCTGTCCGGTCTTCCGCAGTGACGGTCACTGTCTGCTGTACCGTATGCGTTTCTGTGATTGCCGTCAGCACCGCCCTCTCTCCGGTACTGACGGCAGTTGTCATGGAAGAAACGCTTTCCTGTACGGATATCGGAATTTCGGACTGCGTACCGACGATCTCATTTCCCATTGAGAACCGGATCATCAGCCCGAATCCCGCAATGCAGGCCGCCGTGCAGCCTGCGGTCAGAAGATAGGGCAGCAGTGTGATGCCGTATTCCTTGCGCGGGGGATTGCCCTCTGTGCGCATACTGCGCTGTTCCGGCGCAGGCGCAGTGCTTTTCAGCTGAATCGCTGTCAGCGCTTCGGAATCTTCTTCTGTATGGCAGATGAAGTCCTGCGCGTCGATCAGGTCTTCCGGAACATCATGCAGCGCTTTCATCATCTCAAGCGGTGTCAAAGCAATCCCTCCTTTCTCAGATATGCTTTCAGCTTGTTTCGCAGACGCATCAGCTGCATTTTGACTGCATCTGAACTCATTTGATTGGCCGTCGCGATCTCCTGCACCGATTCAGACCAGTAATAGCGCTGCATAAAAATACGCCTGTGAGCGGACGGCAGCGACCGCAGCCACTTTGTGATATAATTTGTAAGCTCCCGCTGCTCGACCTGCTGTTCGACGCATTCTCCGGATGGGAGAAGCTCTGCCAGCTCGTCCAGTGCGCCTTCAAACTGCATACCGCCGCGCTTCTGACGGCGGGCGCGCTCATACTTGTCGATTGCCCTTCTGCTGACGAGCGATACAAGATATGCAGGCAGCTTTTCAGGTATCATCGGCGGGATCGTATTCCAGACGGTCATCAGCATATCACTCAAGCATTCCTCTGCATCCTCGCGGCTGCCGGTGATGCGATATGCGATCTGCAAACACATTGTTCCGTATTGTTCCCTGATGATTCTGATTGCCTGCTCATCCCGTTTTTGCAGCAGTGCTATGATCCGGCTGTCATCCTGCATCGCATCACCCCCTCTGACCAATACGTCGGCAATCATCTCTTACGGTAACTATTATAGCATAATTTTTCCTGATTTTGTATATCTGCACAAAAATAAATGAGCTGTTTTGTGCAGTGTTCCGGTATAACAAAGCGCAGCATGATTGCTCATACTGCGCTGATGATTTTTATGGCGGCTCAGAAAAGCACGAATTTCTGCGTTTTTAGCTTTAGGGACAGCGAAGGGCGCTGCCCCTTGGAATCCTGCTATCTTTTTGAAAAAAGCTCGACCAAAAACTTTGGATGACACGCCGGAAGCGAAATGAGATTTTCCAAGATCAAACAATCGACGCGAACAGCGCCGTAAAACGATTGCAAAGCAAAAAAGAAATCCCCTGCCGCAGCAAAGGATCCCTTTCACAGCTTCACTTTTTCCATCTGAGCATCCGCTTCTGGAGCAGATTGAACAAAAATGTCACGCCGATGACGACAACGCCGATGACCAGCAGGCCGGTGATCGTGCGCGTATAGTCACCGAAATCGGAATAATATTTGACATAGTAGCCCATGCCGTCTCTTGCGCCGATCATCTCCGCAGAGGTCAGCAGAATGAACGAAACGCTCAGTCCCTGATTGCAGCCGAGGAAGATCTGCGGGAGCGCCGCCGGAAGTATCACTGAGAAAAGCATTTCCGGCTTCGGGACATTCAGCACCTTTGCGGAGTCAATGATGCGCTGATCGACGTGCATGACACCGCTCATCGTGCCGGCAAAGACCGGCCAGAAGGTCGCCAGAAAAATGACAAAGACCGAGACCGAACGGAAGGTCGGCAGCAGCGCGATACCGTATGGAATATAGACGATCGGCGGAATCGAGCTGAAGAATTTGGAGATATAGGTCGCAGCGCCGCCGAGCCGCGCATTCCAGCCGAGGAACAGTCCCAGCGGGATCGCTGCAGCCGCTGCGAGCAGAAAGCCCTTGACCGTAATACCGAGCGAGCTTTTGATATTGATGATGATTTTCTCTCTGTCCTCCGCAAACTGATGCAGAACCTTGCCCGGCGCCGGGAACAGCAGATCATTCAGCACATTGAACTTTGCCGTTGCCAGCGACCAGACCGTAAGCAGCACAAAGATAAAGCCGACGATATCCAGCAGCAGTGTGAGGCTTTCTTTCTTTTTGATGAGGAAGCTCAGTGCGAGCGTGAGGGCTTCCAGTCCGACCGCAAATGCGATCAGCGCACCGGTATACACATCCTTCGTCGATCTGTCAGGCAAAAGCTGCACAAGCAGCAATATCACGAACAAAAGATGTGCCACCCGGAGCAAGCGATCCTTCAGCGTCATAGCACGACCTCCTCTCCGCCGATGCGCTCCGCCACATCCTGATAGAGCAGCGAGAGCAGACGATTCCGGAATCTGCCGTATTCCTCGGTTTTGACCAGCTCCGCACGGTTCCGCGGACGCTCAAACGGCACCTGCACGATCTCATTGACCGTTCCGGGATGCGCCGTCAGCACGACGATCTTATCTGAGAGCAGGATCGCTTCATCAATATCATGCGTAACGAACACGACTGTCTTGCGGTGTTCGGGACTGTCGCCCTCCCAGAGTGAGAGCAGCAGCTCCTGAAGGATGATGCGGTTTTTCGCGTCGATCGCGCTGAACGGCTCATCCATGAGCAGAATCTCCGTATTCATCGCAAGCGCACGGGCGATCGCAGCGCGCTGCTGCATACCGCCCGAAAGCTGCGAGGGATACTTCTTACCGAATTCGGCAAGACCGACCTTTCCGAGGAATTCATCCGCGATCTGATAGCGCTCCCGCCGGCTGAGGTCATGCCGCGCCTGCTTGATGCCAAATGCAATATTGCTGCGCGTAGTCATCCACGGAAACAGCGAATAATGCTGGAACACGACACCTCGTTCGCGGCCCGTGCCGTGCAGCGGCGTGCCGTCAATCTCGACACTGCCGCCCGCGGCCTGATAGAGTCCCTCCAATACACTGAGCAGCGTGGATTTTCCGCAGCCGCTCGCGCCGATCACGCTGACGAATTCGCCCGCGCCAACACCGAATGATACATCGTGCAGCGCATTGAACTGTTTGCCGCGCTCGGTATAATCGACCGAAAGATTCCGGATCTCGATCTTATTCGTAGGCATCGAAATGCGCCTCCAGAGATTTGTAGATTTCATCAGATTTTTCAGCGAGAATGCTGTCCAGAGCTGCCTTGTAGATAGCGGTATTATACAGCGGCTCAATGTCATAGTCTTCCGTATAGCCAAGCGCTACAATCGTATCCTTGAGCGTCAGTGTGCCCTGCTTATCGGGATCGGGGCTGGAAACGCTGTAGCCGCCGTAGACCTCTGTTTCAATGAAGTCCTCCTCAATGTCAATGTACTTCTTGACATCGGCGATCGTCTTTTCGTGATCCTCCTGCGTCAGGTGATAAGCCTTGATGAATGCGCGTTCCAGTGCGGTGAAGGTATTCGGATTTGCCTTGACCGCTTCCGTGGACGCGACCTGACGGCAGCAGGGCTGATTCTCCAGCGCCTTTTCATGTGCGCAGTAATACACGACCTTGTAGCCCTGCGACTTCGCAAGTGATGCATACGGCGAATAGACCGATGCGGCGTCGATCGTTGCATTGGAGAGTGCGGCGTAGGCATCCTTCTGGCTGTCGAAATATACGATGTTGACCTTGTCCTCGCCCTCGCCGATCTCAATGCCGGCATTCTTCAGCAGGATCTGCAATTCCGCATCCTGCACGCTGTTCTTGACCGATGCGACATTTCTGCCTTTGAGGATCTCAACGCCCTCCTCATCCTTTTCGGCGAATTCCTCCTTGATGACATAGCCGTGGCCGTTTGTCATCGCACCGCCGATGATCGTCACATCATGTCCCTGGCTCTGGAAGGTCAGCGTCGGAACAGAGCCGATGAATGCAACATCGAGTTTGCCGGATTCGAGACCGTTAACAAGCTCACCGGCGCTGGAGAACTGTGTCAGCGTGACATTCAGTCCCTCCTCGGCGAAGTAGCCCTCCTCCTGCGCGACAAATGCGAGCAGATGCGCCGTGGAATTGAGGTAACCGAGGCTGAGATCGGATTTTTCCGGCGCGGCCTTTTCAGGCTTGCTTTCCGCCGCAGAGGAGCCGTCCTTGCAGCAGTCCGATGTATCGGCGCCGTCTCCGCAGCAATCCGGGACCTCGGAATCGGTCTTGCAGCAATCCGGCTTGTCGGCATCGCTTTCGGCTGCTGCGGAGGATTCCGCCTTTGAAGCGTTATCGGCAACAGGCTGTGCGGCATTGTTCAGTGCGCCGCAGCCGGTCAGAAGTGTGAGCGATGCGAGGATCGCTGTGATCTTTGTATAAAGTTTCATAATTGGGATTCACCTTTCATTGTTTTCAGATTTTTCATGCGGACGGTTCATTTCCGACATCGCATTCGCTCCGAATAGGAAAGGTAAACGGTAATTGTCTGCATTGTTTTCACTCCCTGTTTCGTTATGGTCATATCATACCATTCCGATCGGAATTTGTCCAATACCGAAACATGATAGTGAGTTATCAGGAAAACTGATTAAGCTGCCCACATTTAGCTTTATACGAATTCCTCAAATCATGAGTCCGCCGAATCCTCTGCGCAGTTTGTGAATCATGCCCGGTACTGTTCTTGACATCCCCCAAATTATATGATAAACTATATGTATGTTGACAGCATTTGCACAAGGCACGCGCCGCCTGCGCAAAAATCAGGAGGAATATACATGAAAAAGATCACGCCTGTTATTCTCACCGCAGTCCTGCTCACAGCATCCGCCTGCGGGACAGCGCCGTCAAGCGCCCCACTCTCAGAGAGCAGCCATTCTGCGGCAGCATCCGCCGGCGATATCCCGCAGGCATCCTACCGGCAGATCTCACAGGAGCAGGCAAAAGAAATGATGCGTGCAAAGGACGGGCATATCATCGTGGATGTGCGGCGGCAGGATGAATATGACAGCGGTCACATTCCGGGCGCAATTCTGATTCCGAATGAAACGATCGGAACGGAACGGCCGGCCGCCCTCCCCGACCCTGACAGTATCATTCTCATATATTGCCGCAGCGGACGGCGCAGCAAAGAGGCCGCACAGAAGCTCGCGGACATGGGCTATACGAATATCTATGAATTCGGAGGGATCATTGACTGGACCGGTGCGGTCGTCACAGCAGAAGCAACCGAACATACCGAACCGGAGGAGGAGCATGAAATGAAATTGAAAATCGGCGAACAGGAAATACCTGTTACATGGGAAGACAATGCTTCCGTCGATGCACTGAAAGCGATGCTGCCGCTGACAATAGACCTTTCGATGTACGGCGGATTTGAGCAGGTCGGGTCACTCGGACAGCGCATCGTGCGCAGCGATGTGCAGATGACAACAAAGCCCGGAGATATCGTACTGTATTCCGGCGATCAGATTGTTCTCTTTTACGGATCCAATACATGGAGCTATACAAAGCTCGGCACTGCCGCGCTTTCCGAAAGTGAACTGCAAACGCTCCTCGGCAGCGGCAATGTGCAGATCACACTCAGCGAATAAATGATAAGGCAATACCGCACAGAGCCGGCGGTGCAGGATACTTACGGTCAAATATATTT
>CAMOOV010000003.1 GCA_946621745.1 uncultured Ruminococcus sp. | reverse complement strand
GTTGGACTTTTCGTTCGTGCCGGGCGCAACGCCGAAGAAACCGTATTCCGGATTGATCGCATAGAGTCTGCCGTCCGGACCGGGCTTCAGCCATGCGATGTCATCACCGACGGTGAAGACCTTATAGCCGGCCTTGCGGTAGCCTTCCGGCGGGATCAGCATTGCGAGGTTCGTCTTGCCGCAGGCAGACGGGAATGCTGCACAGATGTACTTGGTATCGCCGTCCGGCTTCTGAACGCCGAGAATCAGCATATGCTCAGCCATCCAGCCCTCGTTCTTAGCCTGATAGGAAGCGATGCGCAGCGCGAAGCACTTCTTGCCGAGCAGAACATTGCCGCCGTATGCGGAATTGATCGACCAGATCGTGTTGTCCTCCGGGAACTGCACGATGTAGCGGTTTTCCGGATCAACATCTGCCTTGGAATGCAGACCGCGGACGAAATCATTCGAGGTATCGCCGAGATTCTCGAATGCCTTCGTGCCCATACGGGTCATGATATTCATATTCAGAACGACATAGACCGAATCCGTGACCTCAACGCCGACCTTTGCAAGCGGAGAACCGATCGGACCCATGCTGTACGGAATGACATACATGGTTCTGCCCTTCATGACGCCGTCATAGAGCGGGGTGAGCTTTGCATACATTTCCTTCGGATCCATCCAGTTGTTGGTCGGACCGGCATCCTCCTGCTTGCGGGAGCAGATGAATGTTCTGTCCTCGACGCGGGCAACATCGTTCGGACGGGTGCGGTGATAAAGGCAGCCCGGATATTTTTCCTCATTGAGCGGATAAAGCTTGTCGGGGTGACCGTCCGGCAGAGCAGTGACCTCTGCGGTCAGCTCATCGAGCTGTGCCTTGGAGCCGTCGATCCAGACGACCTTGTCCGGCTTGCAGAGTGCGATCATTTCCTCGACCCACTTGTTGACATTCGGGTTTTTTGTCAGAGACATAGTGCAGACCTCCTAGTTACAATTTCGGAAAAAACAATTTTCTCCGTCTATATTATACCGGAAATCGTGAAAAAAGTCAAGAGTTTGACTATGATAATCGCGTGAAAGTTGCGCAATGCCGTATCAGGACTTGACATTCGCAGGAAACTGTGCTATACTGAATTTGCTGAGCAGTCAGCAAATTATATTTTTTATAAAGGAGTCAGTTGTTTGAAATTCTACAGCAGACCTGAGATTGCAGCGTAAACGGGACGGTTTGCGAATACAATCTCAATACACAAACCTCCCGTATTGCCGAACAGAACAATATCAGGAGGAATCCATCATGCAGAAGGAAACTATTATCATCCGTCAGGAACAGCCGAAGGACTATGCGGCTGTGGAAATGCTGACACGCGAGGCATTCTGGAATGTCTATTGTCCGGGATGCAGTGAGCATTATCTTGCGCATATCATGCGCACGCACAAAGACTTTATCCCTGAGCTGACCTTTGTCGCGGAATGCGGCGGAGCGATCGCTGCGAGCATCATGTATATGCGCTCGTGGCTGGAGGACGATGCCGGCAACCGCATGGAGACGCTCTCCTTCGGGCCGATCTCCGTGCATCCCGATTATCAGCGCAGGGGGCTCGGCAAGCGTATCATGGCGCACTCTTTTGAGGCTGCGGCAGCGCTGGGCTATCCTGCCGTCGTGATCTTCGGCAATCCGGAGAATTATGTCAGCAGCGGCTTCAAAAGCTGCAAGCGCTATCATGTCACGATTGAGGGCGGTGCATTTCCGACCGCGCTGTTTGTGAGAGAGCTGCGCGAAGGCGCGCTGGACGGCAGACATTATGTCTACCGTGAAAGCGATGTCTGTGAATTGCTGCTGCCGGAGAAGGTCGAGGCATTTGACCGGCAGTTCCCGCCGAAGGAAAAGGCATGGATGCCGAGTCAGGAAAAGTTCTACATCTACAGTCACTCGACAGTCGGCTGACGGGCTGCCCGCAGGCATGATCCGCCGGAACCGTAAGCGCGGATGAATTCTGCAAAACAAAAATACGCCGCTGTTCGCGGCTTCTGTGCAGACGCATTCCTCAGTGAGGAGCAGTCAGCAGGCAGAGGCCGCGGGCAGCGGTGATTTTATGACAGGATGCGTGCCGGTTACACGGCAGCATTTCAATCAGATATATTTACAGCTTAAAGCATTTCTGGATATCGCGCAGACTGCCGATGACCAGCACATCATCGCCCTCGTGCAGCTCAGTATTCGGCGTCGGGAGCGTTAGCTCCTTGCCGGTGCGGAGCGCAATGATATTGAGCTGATATTTCTTGCGGATATCCAGCTCGATCAGATTTTTACCCTCCCATTCCCGCGGGACGCGCATCTCATAGATCGAGAGGCTTTTGTCCATCTGGATATAGTCGAGAATACTGTCTGAGGCGGCTTTGGTCGCGAGACGGAGCGCGGTCAGCTTTTCCGGATAGACGGTCTCATCCGCACCGTTCCGGAGCAGGAATTTCTGCTGCACATCATTCTGTGCACGGGAAATCACATTCTTTGCACCCAGCTCCTTGAGCAGTGCAGTCGTCTCCAGAGAATTCTGGAAATTGCCGCTGATCGTGACGATGCAGACATCAAAATCCGGGATGCCGAGCGATTCCATGAATGCGGTATTCGTGCTGTCACCGATCTGCGCATTCGTGACATACGGCAGGATCGCGTTGATGCGGTCCTCGTTGATATCGACAGCCATGACCTCACAGTGCAGCTTGCTCATGCGCTTTGCAATGTGACTGCCGAACTGTCCGACACCGATAATTAAAGCTGATCTCATAATTGAATCTCCTTATCCGACTGTAATTTTTTCCTGCGGGAGTCTTGCATCATTCTGACGGTTCGGCAGTGCGGCATAGATGAGTGTCAGGCCGCCGACTCTGCCCATGAACATCAGGATCATCAGCATGATATGTGAGGGGAGCGAAAGCCCTGTTGTGATGCCGAGTGTCAGGCCGGCCGTACCGAGCGCCGAACCCGTTTCAAAGAGACAGGTCACAAGCGGGAGCTGTTCGATCCGGCTGATTGCGATGCCGGTCGCCATGAACAGCACAATATACATAAACAGAATCGCGCTCGCGCTCCGAACCGTGTCCTCAGAGATGCGCCGCCCGAAGCACTGCACATCATCCTTGCGGCGGTAGACGCTCAGCGCTGCAAGGAACAGCACCGCGACCGTCGCGGTCTTCATGCCGCCTGCCGTGGAGCCGGAGCAGCCGCCGATCAGCATGAGGATCGTCATGGTGAAAGAGCCGGTTTCGTTCATCTGCGAAAGATCTGCGGAATTGAAGCCTGCGGTTCGCGCTGTCACCGACTGGAACAGCGAATGCAGGATGCGTTCCTTGACCGGCTCCCCGCTGTATTCCGTGAAGAAAAAGAACAGCGCCGGTACGAAGATCAGAATGCCGGTCGTCACGAGGATGACCTTGCTCTGCATACTGTATTTACGGAGACGGTGCCGGTAACGCAGCACATCGTTCCATGTGAGGAAGCCGATGCCGCCGATTACGATGAGCAGCATGATGATAACATTAAAATAGGCGTGACTGCCGTAGGTTGTCAGTGATGAGAACGGTTCGCGCACGCCCATGAGGTCAAAGCCCGCATTGCAGAACGCCGAAACCGAGTGAAACAGTGAATACCAAAGGCCGCGCGGCAGACCGAAATCCCGGATGAATACCGGACTCAGCAGCACGGCACCGGACAGCTCAATAATCGCAGAGCCTCGGAGAATGAATTTCGTGAGCTGTAGGATGCCGCCGACCTGCGGCGCGGAGATCGAATCCTGCATCATGCCGCGGTACCACAGGCCGATTTTTTTGCCGGAGAGCCTTGCGATTGCGAGACCGACCGTGATGACGCCCATGCCGCCGATCTGGATCATCGTGAGAATCACGGCCTGACCGAAAAGCGACCAGTGTGTAGCGGTATCGCGGACGATCAGCCCGGTCACGCAGGTTGCAGAGATCGCTGTAAACAGCGTATCGCGGAAGGGTGTGACCGTCCTGCTCTGTGACGAGATCGGGAGCATCAGCAGCAGTGCGCCGCAGAGGATGAGGAGCATAAAGCCGATGCTGATTGTGCGGAATGTGTTGCGCGTCTGAATGCGCGGTTTTCGTTTTGTTAGTTTCATGCGGATGCCTTTCTGAAAATGTGATGTACTGCTATTATATCATAAAACGATCAAAAGTGCAATGGATATGAAAAATAAAATGAACCATACCGCAACCTAACCTCATATCGGAGCCGGACACTGCCCGGTTATATCATATTATGAAAAAAGCGCAATGGATAAGGGCAAATGAAATGAGCAGTTTCGCACCCTGATTTTATATCGGAGCCGGACACTGCCCGGTTTGTGCGGTGTTGCCTTTATTCACGCACGATTGCATCAAGGATCTTCTGTGCCATATCCGTACAGGAGAGCGGGTTGCCGCTCTGTCCGCCGAGCAGATCCGCCGTGCGGTACCCGGCCGCGAGCACGCGGTCAACGGCATTTTCAATGCACTGTGCCTCCTCTGCAAGTCCGAATGAATACCGCAGCATCATAGCAGCGGAAAGGATTTCGGCTATCGGATTCGCTTTATTCTGTCCCGCGATATCCGGCGCTGATCCGTGGATCGGCTCATACATTCCGCGTTTGCCGTCGCCGAGCGATGCAGAAGCAAGCATACCGATCGAGCCGGTGAGCTGAGACGCTTCATCAGACAGAATATCTCCGAACATATTCGATGTCACAATCACATCAAACTGCTGCGGATTCCGGACAAGCTGCATCGCCGCATTATCGACGAACATATCCTGATACGCGACCTCCGGATACGATTCCGCGAGATCATGCATGGTCTTCCGCCACAGGCGAGAGGTTTCCAGCACATTTGCCTTATCGACGCTCGTCAGGCGTTTGCTGCGTTTCATGGCTGCTTCAAAGGCTGCTCTGCCGATGCGCTTGATCTCCGTGACACTGTATGCCTCCGTGTCAAACGCTTCCTCACCGAATCTGCCCTGACGATAGCCGCGGTCGCCGAAATAGATGCCGCCGGTCAGTTCGCGGACGATCAGAATATCAAATCCCGCGCTGACAAGATCCGCCCGCAGCGGCGATGCATCGCGCAGCGCCGGGAACAGCTTCGCCGGCCGCAGATTCGTATATAATCCAAGTGCGGCGCGAATGCCGAGTAATGCGCTTTCCGGCCGCTGATCTCCCGCAAGTCCGTCCCATTTCGGTCCGCCGACTGCGCCGAGCAGCACGCTGTCGCTCGCAAGGCATCCCGCAACCGTTTCCTCCGGCAGCGGCTTGCCGACTGCGTCGATCGCGCAGCCTCCGATCAGATACGGCGTGCAGATAAATGTATGTCCGTAGAGCGTGCCGACGCGCTCCAATACTGATGCCGCTGCATCGACGATCTCCGTGCCGATGCCGTCGCCCCGCAGCAATGCAATCTGATACTGCATATGTACCTCCTTACAGTGCGCCGTCCTGTGCGGCCTGCATCAGTCCGCCGTGCGCAATGATCGTCTGAATGAACGGCGGGAACGGCGCCGTCTGCCAGCTCTCACCGGTCGTGAGATCGCGGATGATGCCCGCATCCAGATCGGCTTCCACGGTATCGCCCTCTGTGATCGCAGCAGCAGCCGCCGGACATTCCACGATTGCCAGTCCGATATTGACCGCATTGCGGTAGAAGATGCGCGCAAAGCTCGCCGCGATTACCAGCGAAACGCCGCTTTCCTGAATCGCAATCGGCGCGTGCTCACGGGATGAACCGCAGCCGAAATTCTCGCCCGCGACAAGAATACTCCCCTGCTGCACTCTGCCTGCAAAGGTCGGATCGAGATCCTCCATACAGTGTGCAGCAAGCTCTCTGCGGTCGCTCGTATTCAGATACCGCGCCGGAATGATGACATCGGTATCGACATTGTCTCCGTAGCGGATCACGGTTCCGGTGTATTTCATGCTCTCATTACCTCCCTCGGATCGGTGAGCTTTCCGGTCACGGCAGCCGCCGCGGCTGATGCCGGACTGACAAGATAGACCTCGGATTCCGGATGCCCCATTCTGCCGACGAAATTGCGGTTTGTGGTCGCGGCGGCGCGTTCGCCCTTTGCGAGAATGCCCATATATCCGCCGAGACACGGGCCGCAGGTCGGTGTCGAAACGACTGCGCCGCTTTCAATGAAGATCTCCAGCAGTCCCTCACGCAGTGCATCCAGATAGATCTGCTGTGTTGCCGGGATGATGATAACGCGCACATTTTCTGCGCATTTGCGTCCTTTCAGGATCTCTGCGGCAATGCGAAGATCCTCCAGTCTGCCGTTCGTGCAGGAGCCGATCACAACCTGATCTATCGTGACATCTCCGATCTCACCGAATCGCCGGACATTCTCCGGCAGATGCGGGAATGCAACTGTCGGCTCGATCTGCGAAAGGTCGATCTCAATCGTTTGCTCATATTCCGCATCGTCATCGGCACGGTAAATACGCGGCGCGGCGGCACCGTGTTCTCTGAGATATTGCAGTGTCAGCTCGTCCGCTTCAAAAATGCCGTTTTTTGCGCCCGCTTCGATTGCCATATTGCAGATGCAGAGACGGTCGCTGACCGAAAGCGATGCTGCGCCCTCGCCGGTGAATTCGAGCGAGCGGTACAGTGCGCCGTCCACACCGATCATGCCGATCAGATGCAGGATCAGATCCTTGCCGGACACCCACTGCGGCAGACTGCCCTTCAGTACAACCCTGATCGCGGAGGGCACCTTGAACCACGCCTTGCCCGATGCCATGCCGAATGCCATATCCGTCGAGCCGACGCCGGTCGAGAATGCACCGAGCGCACCGTAGGTGCAGGTATGCGAATCCGCACCGATCACGAGATCACCCGCGGTGACAAGTCCCTGCTCCGGCAAAAGCGCGTGCTCGATGCCCATTTTGCCGACATCATAGAAATGCGTGATCTGCTGCGCATGGCAGAAGTCACGGCACATTTTGCATTGCTCCGCGGCCTTGATATCCTTGTTCGGCACAAAATGATCCATGACCATTGTGACCTTATCACGGTCGAATACCTTCTGCTGACCGGCGGCAGCGAATGCCTTGATCGCGACCGGCGAGGTGATATCGTTGCCGAGAACGAGATCCAGACCGGCAAGGATCAGCTGACCGGCGCTGACAGTATCCAGTCCGGCGTGAGAAGCGAGGATCTTCTGCGTCATCGTCATGCCCATATAGTTTCTCCTTTCTGATTCAATCAGAAAAATTACGATTCTCCGCTGTTTTTGTCGATCAGCATATTGTTGACGGCGCTGATGAATGCCTTGATCGACGATGTGATGATATCGTTATCGATGCCGACACCCCAGAAGCTGCTGCCGTCGCCGCACATGATCTCCACATAAGAGACAGCCTGCGAGGACGAGCCGACCTCAAGCGCGTGCTCTGTATAGGTGTGGATCGTGAAGTCAAGGCCGGTATACGACCGCACCGCGTTGCTGACTGCATCCAGACGGCCGTTGCCGTTGTTTGTAGCCGAGGCGACCGCGCCGTGATATTCAATGTCGATCGTGGCCTCAATGCCGCTGTGCTGGACAAAGTGTGCGGCTGTGATATTCAGCGGCGCGGTGATGTTGACATAATGTGTCTTGAAAATATCGTAAATCTCGTCGGGCAGCATTTCCTTGTGCTTGTGGTCGGAGATGCCCTTGATGAGATAGCCGACGCGCTCGCGCATCTTCTTCGGCAGATTGAATCCGAAGCGCGTTTCGAGGATATAGCCGATGCCGCCCTTGCCGGACTGGCTGTTGATGCGGATGACATCGGATTCGTATTCGCGGCCGAGATCGCCCGGATCAATCGGCAGATACGGCACATTCCAGATGCCGCCGCCCTTTTCCTCCCGATACTTCATGCCCTTGGCAATCGCATCCTGATGAGAGCCGGAAAACGCAGCAAACACGAGCTTTCCGGAATACGGCTGCCTTTCATATACATCCATATGCGTCAGGCGGGTATACATTTCCGTCAGCGTCGGGATATCCGAAAAATCGAGCTTCGGATCAATGCCCTGCGAATACATATTCAGCGCAAGCGTGATGATATCGACATTGCCGGTGCGCTCGCCGTTGCCGAACAGCGTGCCCTCGACGCGCTCCGCGCCTGCAAGCAGTCCCATTTCGGTATCAGCGACGGCACAGCCGCGGTCATTGTGCGGATGCAGCGACAGGATCACATTCTCCCGACAGCGGAGATTCTCGCTCATATATGCGATCTGGTTTGCATAGACATGCGGCATCGAAAGCTGCACCGTGACCGGCAGATTGATGATGACCTTATCGTCCGCAGTCGGCTGCCAGACATCCAGCACCGCATTGCAGACCTTCAGTGCAAACTCCGGTTCGGTACCGGTAAAGCTCTCCGGCGAATACTCAAACCGGAATTCGCCCTCATATTTTTCGCGGTATTCCTTGCAGAGCTTCGCGCCGCTGACCGCAATCCCGATAATCTCCTCGCGGCTCATGCGGAAGACCTGCTCGCGCTGCGCCACAGAGGTCGAATTGTAAAGATGTACGATCGCACGCTTGCAGCCCTTCAGCGCTTCAAATGTCTTTTCGATGATATGCTCCCGCGACTGCGTCAGCACCTGAATCGTCACATCATCCGGAATGAGATTCTGCTCAATCAGCGTGCGGCAGAAATCGTATTCTGTCTCGGATGCAGCCGGAAAGCCGATCTCTATCTCCTTGAATCCGATGCGCACAAGCTCCGCAAAGAATTCGAGTTTCTCGCCGAGACTCATCGGGATCACGAGCGCCTGATTGCCGTCCCGGAGATCGACACTGCACCACTGCGGCGCACGGTCGATATAGGTTTTCTGCATCCAGTCTGTCGATGCCTTCGGTGCCGGAAAAAACTGTCTTGTATACTTGTCAGCGGCATTCATATGTATTTCTCCTTTATATCTGACGACCGGCCTTAGCACGGCCGCACCGATCATTCTCCGCAAGCAGAAACCGCCCTCCCCGTACAGACGGAAACGGCGGCTGCGGCATAGCCGTACACTGTGCGGTATGCTCTAATTATACCATATTTGTACAAAAAGTGCAACTGATAAGGGGAAAATATAAAGAACCATGCCGCAGCCTGACCTCATATTGGAGCCGGGCACTGTCCGGTTATACCATAATTGTACAAAAAGTGCAATGGATTCACTCAAATTTTATTCTCTGTTTCTGTGTACTGAATAACAGAACGGGATACAGTCCGGTGATACTATTCGGCATATTATGCTATAAGCCGGCAGTGCCGGCCTCCAATATGATATCAGGCCGCGAAACGACTGATGAAAATTTGTTGTATCCATTGCACTTTCCGGCATAATATGCTATAATCATATCATAGTAAGCCATGATATTTCAGGCGAAGAATCTGACAGAAATCAGCGGAATCTGATTGTTCCGTTTGCGCGCCTGTGCTATAATACGGACAACGGTGCGCCGCTTATCCGTCCGCGCATTCAATATGAAAAAGGAGTCATCAGTATGAAGCGTACACTTGACTGGAATGTATATCTGAAAACCGCAGCGCAGGCTGCCGCAGAGGGCATTGTCATGCTCAGAAACGACGGCGCACTGCCGCTTCCGAAGGACGAGGAGATCGCCGTTTTCGGGCGGATCCAGCTGCACTACTACAAGAGCGGAACCGGCTCCGGCGGCATGGTCAATGTCTCGAAGGTCACCGGCATTCTGGACGGTCTGCTCGAAGCGGGTGTCCGCGTCCATGCGCCCCTGCTGGAAATCTACCGGAAATGGGACGCAGAGCATCCCTATGATCTCGGCGAGGGCTGGGGCGGAGAGCCGTGGTCGCAGAAAGAAATGCCGCTTGACGATACTGTTGCAGCCGAGGCTGCAAAGACCTGCCGCCGCGCTCTTGTCGTGATCGGCAGAACCGCCGGAGAGGAACAGGATAACCGCATGGAGCCCGGCTCCTACCTGCTGACCGATGACGAAATGCAGATGCTCCGCGTCTGCCGAAAGCACTTTGAAAAGGTCATTGTCCTGCTCAATACCGGCAATATCATGGATATGCATTTTGTGGATGAATGCAGACCGGATGCGGTGCTGTATGTCTGGCAGGGCGGCATGACCGGCGGCACCGGTGCAGCTGCCGTTCTGACCGGCGCGGTCTCTCCCTGCGGCAAGCTGCCGGATACGATCGCCTATGAGATCAGCGATTACCCGTCCGACCGCTGGTTCCATAATACCGAATGCAATCAGTATGCCGAGGATATCTATGTCGGCTATCGCTATTTCGAGACCTTCGCAAAAGAGCGTGTCCGCTATCCGTTCGGCTTCGGCCTCTCGTACAGCAGCTTCTCCGTGACGGCGGGCGATGTGCAGCGCGTGCGGCAGTCCTATTATCTGCCGGTCACGGTCAAAAATACCGGCAGCTATGCCGGAAAAGAGGTCGTGCAGCTCTATGTCGAAGCGCCGCAGGGCAGGCTCGGTCAGCCGGCGCGTCAGCTCATGATTTTTTATAAGACCGATGTCCTCGAACCGGGACAGTCGGAGGCCGTCAATCTGGAGCTGCTCCTGCCGGATTCCTATGATGACAGCGGCGCGACCGGTCATCCGCACTGCTGGGTGCGCGAGGCCGGCGAATACAAATATTATATCGGCACGGATATCCGCTCGGCACAGTATGCCGCAAGCCGTTTTCTCGATGAAACAATCGTCGTGAAGCAGTGCAGACAGGCAATGCCGCCGGTGCAGGCGTTTCAGCGCATGAAGCCCGCCGCAGACGGCGAGGGTTATGCGGTTGCATGGGAGGATGTCCCTCGCATTCAGTTTGACGAAGCCAAGCGGCGGCTCGATGCGCTGCCTGCTGAAATGCCGAAGGACGGCAGAAAATCCGTGCTGGCGGATGTGCTGCGCGGCGATGTGACGATGGAATCGTTCATTGCGCAGCTCTCCGACACGGAGCTTGCACAGATCGTCCGCGGCGAGGGCATGGGCAGCCCGCGCGTCATGGCGGGAACGGCATCTGCATTCGGCGGCGTGACCGATGCGCTGGAGAAATACGGCATCCCCGCCTGCTGCTGCTCTGACGGCCCCTCCGGAATGCGGCTTGACTGCGGCACAAAGGCATTCAGCCTGCCGAACGGCACGCTGCTCGCCGCGACCTTCAATCTGCCGCTCATCATGCGCCTGTTTGAATGCGTCGGTCTGGAAATGGCCGCAAATCAGGTGGACTGTCTGCTCGGCCCCGGTATGAATATTCACCGGCATCCGCTCAACGGCAGAAACTTTGAATATTTCTCCGAGGATCCGAAGCTGACAGGACTGATCGCGATTGCCGAACTGCGCGGACTTCACAGAGCCGGTGTCGAGGGAACGGTCAAGCACTGCTGCGGCAACAATCAGGAGACAAACCGGCATTTCCTTGATGCTGCGGTCTCCGAGCGGGCGCTCCGCGAAATCTATCTGAAAGGCTTCGAGCTTGCAGTCACGGAGGGCGAAGGGCGCTCCATCATGACGACCTACGGCTCCGTCAACGGGCTCTGGACAGCCGGAAATTACGATCTCTGTACCGAGATCATCCGGAACGAATGGGGCTATACCGGCTTCCTGATGACGGACTGGTGGGCGAATATCAATGAGCGCGGACAGGCTCCGGACAAGGCCGATCTCGCCGCAATGGTACGCGCACAGAATGATGTATATATGGTCTGCGCGGACTGCACCGAGCATGAGGACAACATCACGGCGGCGCTCGCGGACGGTTCGCTGACAAGAGCGGAATTGCAGCGCTGTGCCGCAAATATCTGCCGCTTTGTGATGACGACGCGCGCCATGCAGCGGCTGCTCGGCAATGCGGAAGCGGTCGAGGTGCTGAATAAGCCTGCCGATGCGGAGCACGACGGTGCCGATGTCGTATTTTATGATCTTGACCGTGCGCTGACACTCCCGCTGACCGATATCCCCACGGCAAAGGGGACGAACTACGCCTTTGCGCTGAAGGTCGCGCGGCCGGGCTGGTACCGCATGACGCTGACCGCATCCTCGGAGCAGAGTGAGCTTGCGCAGATCCCTGTCACCGTTTTCAGCATGGGCACGGCGAGCGGCACATTCACATGGAACGGCACGGGCGGAAAGCCGGTCTCGTTCTCGAATACGCTGCCGATGTTCTCGCGCTATACGGCGATGCGCCTGTACTTCGCGCAGAGCGGCCTGCAAATGCATGAGATCCGCTTTGAGCTGGTCAGCGAGAATTTTGATATGGCGCATATGGGCGATGTACCGAATGAGTAATCCTTGACAGGATGCTTGACAAAATCTCAGCAAAATGGTATAATATTCACAGACAGAATGTCTGTCAATCTACACCAATAGCAAGGAGATGTGTCATTTTGGCATCCGCACGCAATATCGTCATCGCAGGAGATTATTCCGGCTGCCGCGTGTTTTGTATGTCTGCAAAGCTCGCCTATATTTCCGGCACCATGAAGAAAATCGAGGATGTATACCTCACGCCGGAGAATGTGATCCGCTATGAGCTGATGACGGAGGATATCATCCGCTCCGGCAATTCGCTCCTGCTGACCGGCTCGCTCGATCCGGCCTGTCTGCTGAAGGTTCGGCTGCACGCAACGCCCGCTGCACAGAACAAGGGCATTTATACGGTCGCCGTCAAATTTCAGGATGACAAGCGCTCGCTGCTGGAGATCGACGAGCGCACCTACCGCGCATTTGTCCGGCGTATGCAGGAAACATGATCCGTAAGTCATGATATCAGAACGGCTGCGCAGCAGATCCCGCGCAGCCGTTTTCTGTGATTCTCTCAGAAAGGAATTTGCATATGAAAACACTGATCGTTTACTATTCCCTCGAAGGGAACACCGCGCAGACTGCGCAGGAGATCGCAAAGGAGCTTGGCGCTGATCTGCTCTCGCTCGAACCGGTCAAGGCCTATCCGACCGGAAAGGTCAGCAAATTTGTCTGGGGCGGAAAGAGCGCTGTCATGTCCGAAACGCCGGAGCTGAAGCCGTACAGCTGCGATGCCGCCGCCTATGACTGCATCATCTTCGGATTTCCGGTCTGGGCAAGCACGATCGCGCCGCCGCTGCGCACCTTCATCCGCAATACCGATCTCAAAGGAAAGCGCATTGCGGCGTTTGCCTGTCAGACCGCAGGCGGCGCAGATAAGGCATTCATCAAGCTGAAAGGCGAGCTGGGGATCAGCGATCTTGCCGCAGAGCTGGTGCTTCTGGATCCGAAAACCAAGCCGGATGCCGGCAATGCGCAGAAGATCCATGCATTCTGCAATGCGCTGCAATAATACATTGAACGCAGAACCGGACGGGATATCCAATGTCCCGTCCGGTTCTCATTTGCAAAATGATATGCAGAAAGCAAAAGCGTTCCGACATTTCTGACGGAACGCTTTTTACTGCGGACTGAACCGCTTGGTCTGAGTGACCCGACTTGAACGGGCGGCCTCTACCACCCCAAGGTAGCGCGCTACCAACTGCGCCACACCCAGACAACATATTGATTATATCATATTTTCTTTGAAATGTCAAGCATTTTTTGAAAATCAATTTGAATGCATTGTATGCACGGCGTTCCGGTTCTGTTTATCCGCTGCATCGCATAGGATGTCAGCAGGGGTGATCGCATGACAGAGACATGGAACCAGAAATTGCTGTTCCGGGAAACACTCTTTCTCAGCATA
Source organism: uncultured Ruminococcus sp. (assembly GCA_946621745.1). Classification (GTDB taxonomy): domain Bacteria; phylum Bacillota; class Clostridia; order Oscillospirales; family Ruminococcaceae; genus Firm-04. The sequence continues at coordinate 25,579 of CAMOOV010000003.1, read as the reverse complement.
TGTTCGGTCTGCCTGCAAGGACTCGGTCTGCTGCTGAATATTTTTCTGACGCGAAAGCTCGGCGCAGCATCGGTCGGAGAGCTGACGCTGATCGGCTCATTCTACGGTCTTGCGGCAGTCCTGAGCGGCGGCGGCGGATTTACGGCAGCCAGTCGCTTTCTTTCGGAAGAGCAGGGATGCGGCGGCAATCCGCACAGAGTGTACCGGTATATCGTGCGATTCTGTCTGGGGCTGAGCATTTCGGCAGCGGTACTGCTCTGTATCTTTGCAGATCTTCCGGCCAAGCTGATGCACCAGAATGCGCCGGATGCAAATACCGTGCGATTCCTCAGCATATCACTCCCTGCTGCTGCGCTGCTCGCCTGTCTCAAAGGCAGATGCTATGCATATCAGCGTGTCTATCTGCCTGCAATTTCGGAATGCATCGAATTCTGTGTACGGGCTTGTACGCTGGCCTTCTGTACCGTATTCCTGATCCCGGCCGGACGAATTTCTATCCTGACATCATTTGCAATCGCGGCCTTGCTGGGACAGAGCAGCGCTGCATTGTTCCTCGCAGTATTTCGGATGCCGCACGGCAAATACTGCGGCGTATGCAGCTTCACATTCCGCAGTTTTCTCAAAAAGATTATGCCGATCATCGGGAATGCATCGCTGGTTGCAATCCTCAGCAGCACGAATGATGCGCTTGTTCCGCTGACACTGCTGCAATTCGGAAACAGCACAGAAGATGCGCTTGCGCAGTTCGGCGCATTTGAAGCGATCATTATTCCCACACTGTTTTTTCCGTCGGTGATTCAGTGCTGTATGTCCGGACTGATCGTTCCTGTGCTTTCCCGTGCGAACGCAGAAAAAGACAAACATCAGATCCGGGTGCTGACGGAGCGCGTTCTGGAACAGACAATCGCCTATGCACTGTTCATTGTGCTGATTTTGATGCATTCGGGCATGGAAATCGGCATATTGCTCGGCGGGGATGCATTCACCGGCAGAGTTCTGCGGCAGATGGCGCCGGTCGTTCCGCTGATCTATCTGGAAATCATCATGGAGGGAATCCTGCGCGGACTCGGCAAGCATAATTTCTCGACAGTCAATTATCTTGCGGAATATCTGGTGCGGATCTCGGTGCTGCTGATCTGCGTACCGCTGTTCGGATTCTACGGCATTGCGGCATCGTATATGGCCTGCAATCTGACAGGCAACGCGGTGCGGCTGTATTTCGTTCTGCGGCAGACGGAGCTGAAACCGGTCTGGCGGCGCATCATCATCCGGCCGTTGTTTGCACTGGTGCTGAGCTGGCAGCTCTGCACACTCGGACAGCATTTGCTTGCACGGTTCCATTTGCATCCGCTTGCGGAGACAGCTGTGTATCTTGTTTGCTGCGGCGGGATGTATTACGGTCTGCTGCGACTGCTCAATCACCGGCAATTCCGGCGGGCAGAACCCGTGCCTGATTTCTGAACTGAAACCGGAGCCTCAGAGTGCGGCAGCAGAGATACACGCTTGCATTTATCGCATATTCATGGTATAATACAATTATAGCAATGCCTGTAGCTGGCGCATCACCCATGCATTCTCCAGTACATCATAAACATACTGATTCGGACAGCTCTCGCGGAAATAGGATGAATTGTCGCCGCCGAGCATCTCGACCGCAAATGCGCCGACTGCCCGCGACCGCGACTGCCCTGCATAACAATGCACCAGCAGCGTATCGACATTTCGGTGCGCTGCAATAAAATCAATGATCTGCTCTGCCATTTCATCCGAGAACAAAACCGCACCCGCAACCGGCTTGACGATATCGTCAAACAGCAGCGTCAGAACCCCTTTGCAGCACTGATTCTCGCAGAACTGAAACCCGAATCCCTGCGTATGCGAATCCTGTATGGAAATGACGGCATAGCTGTCGGTCAGTTCAGCCTGCTCCTGCTGCCCGAAGCAGTAATAATGCTGCATGACATATTCAAATGCACCGTAAACGGAGCGGACAATTACACGCTTCATATGAAATCTCCTCTCTCTTCACACTATCATTCTATCAGGTTTCGGATGCTGCGTCAAGGGCGTTTGCTGTCTGAAACGAGAAAAACAAGGAGAATGAAAATGAAACAATTTTCATTAAAAGGCCTAATCATTATATTTCCGCTGTCGGTATGTCTGCTGCTCTGCGGCTGTAGTGAAGATATATTCTATATCAGGAAATATGAGGGCAGCATCAGCAGCTGGGAATACTATAAAGATCCATCCGCTGCCGGATCAACCGCTGCACAACCGACAGAAACCTCCGCTGCTGCTCAGCCGGCGGAGAACTCTGCCACTGCTTCCGCCGGCAGTCTGCTGAATTCACCGGAGGATATCGCGCTGCATGATACGGACGGACAGGGAACGCATTATGCCTTTACCTATGCGGGCGCATCATTTCAGGCGATTTATTCACCCGACAACTGGAAAGTCGTTGATTCTTGTTTTATCACGAATGCAGCGGATATCGCCGTGATCTGCGAAGCGCTCCGGCGTGAGCATCCGATCCACGGCGCCGATTTGAAATCAGAACGGACTGCGGAGGATATGGCATACGAATGGCAGCAGCATAATCTCGCTTATTCGCTGCTGCCGTCTGATTCGCCCTACCGCGCCGATACGAAGGATGTGGACATCAATCCGGCCGATCAGGGCAAGAGTGCCTATGAAATGTATCTCGACCGGCAGGGATAAATGCGGAAGAAACCAGAACGCGTCCGGCGAACCGGGCGCGTTCTTTCTGCAAATACAAACAGACAAACGGCAGAGTCACTCCCCTGCCGTTTGGTAGATAATCAGTCCTTCTTCTCCTCGTCATCCTTCTTGCCGCCGAACAGACCGGTCACTGCATCCGGGAGCTTTCCGCCCAGTACAGACGAAATCTTTTCGCCGATGCCGCCGAGATCAACCTTGCCGAGCATTTCCTTGACAGCCGAGATGATCTTATCCAGTGTATCCTTATCAACCTTATCGCCGACGATGCCCTTGACAGTACCCGCCGGATCCTTCGTAAATTTCTCCTTGAGGTCGCCGTCTCCGGTGATCTTTTCAACTACCTTCTCGATCTCTGCCTTAATGTCCATTGTGTTTTTCCTCCTAGAATTCAGATTTTTATTCGGGATTATTCATCCTGCATAACAATATCGGAATCGGCATTCTTTTTGACAGATTCAATGCCGTTCAGGCAGCCGCTCAGTGCCTTATAGCCCTCGCTCACCGCGATGATCTGGCCGTTTGTTGCTTTCAGACGGAAACGGAATTCACCTGCCTTATCGTTATAGACCTCGAACTTCGGGTGCTTCTCCTTCGCAAAGCCCTCGGCGGTCTGGTCTTCCACGGCTGCGATCGGAGCATTCTTCTGTACGCTGGCGATACCTGCGCGGCACGCCTTTTCTGTCGTATAAACTTCAGATGTTGCGATGACTTCGCCGTTGCCGGCCTTCAGATCGAACTTGATGCCGGTCTTGGTTTTCTTGATCAGATACTTGCCCATTATTTGATCCTCCGTTTTTTCAAATTCCCGGCGTTTCCCGCCGTTTATAATATTATACACAAATTTCAGCTGATTGTCAAGCGAAAATTAGAAGATGAGAGCGATTTAACAAAAAATATTTATATCCCGGCCGAGTTTCACAGGACTCAGCCGGCAGTGCCGGCCTCCGATTTGAGGCCATGCCGCGTAATCCGGCATTTATTTTTTCGGTATCCATTGCACTTTTCAAGATAATATGCTAGCCGGCAGTGCCGGCCTCCGATTTGAGACCATGCCGCGTAATCCGGCATTTATTTTTTCGGTATCCATTGCACTTTTCAAGAAAATATGCTATAATGTAATTGCAATCGACAAAAGGCGCGGGATCCCCCGCGTTTCAGAAAGATTATGTGCAATAGGAGTCAAAATGGCAAAACGAAAAAGAAGAAAGATCCGCTGGGATCGCGTGCTGATCGTATTCGGCCCGCTTTTCCTGCTGATCCTGATTATCCATGTCAGCTGCCGGAACCGTACCGGCGAGTCCGTTTCGGAATCCAGTATCCTTGTCGAATCTATGAATATCCCCGAATCTACCGCAGAAACAACTTTGAGCGGCGAGGATGTGCCTGCTGCGCAGACGCAAAAAAAATTTGTGATCGTCATAGATCCCGGTCACGGCGGCGGCGACGGCGGCGCGGTCAATCAGTCCAACACCCGCTTTGAAAAGGACGACAATCTCCGGCTGGGCATGGCCGTCAAGGAAGCATTCGCGAAGTATCCGGATATTGAGATCATCATGACACGCGAAACTGATGAGTTCATTGGTTTGCAAGACCGATGCGATATCGCAAATGAAGCGAACGCTGACTTTTTCATCTCGCTGCACCGCAATTCCGCTGAGGAGGGCAACGGCGTCGAGATCTGGATCGAGTCCGATACCGGCAGCGACAATGCATGGGATAAGCTCATGGCGGAATACATTCTCGACTGGCTGACGGAGGTCGGCGTTTCCAAGCGCCGCGGCATCCAGAACGGCTTCCGCAATACCGCATCCAAGGACAGCAACTACTATGTGAATCAGTATACGAATATGCCGAGCTGTCTGGTCGAGATGGGCTTCATGACAGCGGAAATCGACAATCAGAATTTCGACCAGCATCTCAACGAATACGCCGATGCGATTGCGGGGGCAATGGTCGAGCTGCTGACAGACAAGGGACTCTACAATTCCGCGGCACCGCAATAAAGCATGACGGGATGCAGAAAAGAATCTGCATCCCGTTTTCAGTATAGAAGCGCCCGACCGTTCAGCAAAAACGGCCGGGCGCTGTATCTTATGCAGTGACAATGTTATTTGCTTCGTGGAGGTTGAGGTAATCGACCGCTTCCTCGCGCATCTTGTATTTCAGGATCTTGCCTGCCGCATTCATCGGGAATGCATCGACAAAGCGCACATAGCGCGGAACCTTTGTCTTGTCCATATGTGTGCGGACATATTCCTTGATATCATCCTCGGTGCAGGTCGCACCCTCCTGACGGATGACACAGGCCATTGCCTCCTCGCCGTACTGCTTATCCGGCACACCGATGACCTGCACATCGCGGACATCCGGATGCGTATAGATAAAGTCCTCGATCTCCTTCGGATAGAGATTCTCGCCGCCGCGGATGATCATATCCTTGATGCGGCCGGTGATCTTGAAATAGCCGCTCTCCGGCAGTCTGCGGGCGAGGTCGCCGGAATGCAGCCAGCCGTCCTCGTCGATGACAGCCGCCGTTGCTTCGGGCATCTTGTAATAGCCCTTCATGATATTGTAGCCGCGGGCGCAGAATTCGCCGTCCACGCCGTCCGGAACCTCCTCGCCGGTCTCCGGATCGACGATCTTGCATTCAACGCCGAAGATCGGGCCGCCGACCGTATTCACGCGGGCTTCGATCGAATCCGTTGTCTTGGACATGGTCGTTGCGGGAGATGCCTCGGTCTGACCGTAGGTAATGCAGATTTCCGGCATATGCATCTTTTCGATGACCTCCTGCATGGTCTTGATCGGGCAGGGCGATCCGGCCATGATACCGGTTCTCATGTGAGAGAAATCGGTCTTAGCGAAGTTCTCATGACCGAGCATTGCAATGAACATCGTCGGAACGCCGTGGAAGCAGGTGATCTTCTCGCGGTTGATGCAGTCCAGACCCTTGCGCGGCGAGAATGCCGTGATCGGGGACATCGTAACGCCGTGCGTGACAGAAGCAGTCATCGCCAGAACCATGCCGAAGCAGTGGAACATCGGCACCTGAATCATCATTCTGTCCTCGGTCGAGAGATCCATGCAGTCACCGATCGCCTTGCCGTTATTGACGACATTATAATGTGTCAGCATGACGCCCTTCGGGAAGCCGGTCGTACCGGAGGTATACTGCATATTTGCAACATCATCCTTTTTGATATTGCGTCTGCGGCGCTCGACCTCGGTCAGCGGCACCTCCGTATACTTCGCAACGGCCTCATCCCATGTGAAGCAGCCCGGCTGACGGCTCTCAATCGTAATGACATTGCGCAGGAACGGGAATTTCTCCGAATGCAGGCAGCCCGGCTCGGAATCCGCCAGCTCCGGGATCAGCTTGCGCATGATGTCATTGTAGTCCGTGCCCTTGTAGCCGTCAATCATGACCAGCGTATGCGTATCGGACTGCTTGAGGACATATTCCGTCTCGTGGATCTTGTTGCCGGTGTTGAATGTGACCAGCACCGCGCCGATCTTGGTCGTTGCCCAGAAGGTGATAAACCATGCCGGCACATTGGTCGCCCAGATTGCAACCTTGTCGCCTGCGCTGACGCCCATTGCAATCAGTGCGCGGGCAAAGGTGTCCACATCGTCGCGGAACTGCGGATAGGTGCGCGAATAATCCAGCTCGGTGTAGCGGAATGCATACTGATTCGGGAACTGCTCGCAGATGCGGTCGAGCACATCCGGGAATGTATAGTTGATGAGGCGCTCCTTCGGCCACGGATAATAACCGGTGCCGCGGTTGCTGACCTGCAATTCATGCTTATACTTGGTGCGGTAGCGGCTCATGTAATCCGCGAACTGCGGGAACACAATGCCTGCATCCGACAGCTCCGGCATCCAGCGCTTGACCCATTCCAGCGAAACAAAGCCGGTATAATTGATGCTGCCGAGCGCCGCCATCATATCGTCGAGCGGCAGATCGCCTCTGCCCATCAGCTCATAGCGGAGAATGCCGTTCGTAAAGGAGCTGTCCTTTGTCTGGACGAATTTGATATAATTGCCGAGATTCGCGACGGTCTGCTCCGGCGATTCGCCGCCGTAGCGATAGGGATGATGCATATCCCAGACGGCCGCAACGCGGATGCTGCCGATCTGATCCAGCAGCGCCTTCAGACGCTTGGTGTTGCTGAATACGCCGTTTGTTTCAACCAGAAGCGTCACGCCTGCCTCCTCCGCTTCGGGAATCAGCGATGTCAGTACAGATGCCACATATGCGTCGTCAACCTCGCCTGTCACCTCAGAGTAGCGGTCACCCAGCACACGCACATACGGTGCGCCGAGGGCATGAGCCAGCTCCATAACTGCCCGCAGCTCCTTGCGGTTCTGCTCCTCGTTGTCCTTTTCATTCAGGCAGCAGTTGGAGCTGATGCACGGGATCTCCAGTCCGAGCGAGCGGAGCTTCGCTGCGGTCTTCGGGAGCTGCGCACCGGTAAAGGGCTTCGAGCGGTAAGGATCTGCGGGAATGCCGTAAGAGCGCAGCTCAATGCCGTCAAAGCCCAGATCCTTTGCCATGGAGTAGACATCCGGCCATTCAAAATCCGGACAGCCCAGTGTAGAGAAACAGATTTTCATAGTGATACCTCCAGTATCGGCTTTATACGCAAAAAAACGGTGTGAAGCTCAAAGCCTCACACCGTCATTTTTCCGCATGGTTTTCGTTTTTCCGATTTTCTCAAAAAACGCCCGTGCATGACGAAGCAGGCCTTAAGCAATCAGCCAAGACCGTAAGTCGAAGCGCGAGCAGTGCAAATGCGTTCATCGGAAAAACTTCCTTTCTGATCCTGCTTTCAGAATCTTGATGTGCCTATTATAACACGGTGAGCCGGATTTGTCAAGATTTTCACATTCATTTCGCCGGATTCCGGCATTTCATACAGATTGCATCAAAAAGCCATTGCTATTATTAGCTGAAATATATGCTTATATACACTTGCAAACCGTATCGCCGCCGTTTCCGGGCGGGCTGACTGATATCCGGATTCGCGTTGATTATAATTCCTTTTTTCAGATAATATACAATCTTCCTTGTTGACAGTACTTGCAAATTTCGCTGAAATATGTTATACTGTATGATGAATAGTATTGACATCATACAAAGGAGTGATAGACCATGCTCGAATCGGCTCTCCCCTCACCCTGCTATCTGATGGATCAGGCAAAACTGAAATCCAATCTGATGATGCTCGATGAACTGCGTCAGCGCACCTGCTGTCATATCCTCTTTGCACAAAAAGCGTTTTCGTCTTATCCGTTTTATTCCATGATCTCGCGCTATCTGGACGGCGCTGCATCCTGCTCCGCTTATGAAGCGCAGCTTGCTCATCTGTTCTTCCGCGGCGAGAATCATGTTTATCAGACTGCCTATCTGCCGGAGGAGATCGGCGAGCTGGTCAAGATCTGCGATCATATTGTGTTCAATTCGCCCTCGCAGCTCCTTCGCTACGGCGCTCTCGCCCGTGAAAACGGCTGCGCGGTCGGTCTGCGCATCAATCCGGAATATCTCTCGCAGCAGCTGGATGCCTTCGATCCCTGCGCGCCGTATTCCCGTCTCGGTACGACACTTGCGCAGCTCACGCCCGAATGCCGCCGCATGATCTCCGGCATTCATGTCCATGCACTTTATGAGCAGAATTCAGATGCGCTTGTCCGTCTGACGAAAGCTGTCATCGACAAATTCGGGATGCTGCTGCCTGAGCTGGAATGGATCAATCTCGGCGGCGGTCATCATATCACCCGCGAGGGCTATCAGATCGAAAAGCTCGAAGAAACAATCGCCATGCTGCAAAAAACCTTTGGCCTGAAGGTCTATCTCGAACCCGGCGAGGCGATCGTCTGGGAGGCAGGATATTTCGTCACCACAGTCGTTGACATCATCGAAAACGGGATTCCCATTGCAATCCTTGATGCATCGGCGGTCTGCCATGCGCCGGATATCACCGAGCTGCAATACCGTCCGCCGCTGATCGGTGCGGACAAGCACGGCGTCCTCCCCTATAACTACCGGCTCGGCGGAAGAAGCTGCCTGCCGGAGGATATCTTCGGGGATTATTCCTTTGACCATAAGCTGCAAATCGGTGAGCGTCTGGTTTTCCGCGATATGGCGATCAATACGGTCTCAAAGGCGCGGATGTATACCGGAATGCCGATGCCGGCGGTGGCAGTCCGGGAGCCGGACGGAGACTGCCGGCTGCTCCGGAGCTATCATTTCTCCGACTACAAAAACCGCTTCTGAATCACGGAAACGCGCACCCTTTCATATGCTGTAACAAGAAGCATATGAAAGGGTGATTTTTTGAATGCGTCAATCCCACTCTCAGAATTGAGACCCGGTGCCTGCGGCATCATTGCTGAGATTAAGGCGGACAGCGCCGAGACCGAACGCTTATCACAGCTCGGCATTATTCCGGGTGCAGCGCTTGAGGTACGGATGCGCGGCAGCGGCGGCTCTCCGGTCGCATTTGCAATACACGGCGCCGTACTCGCACTGCGGCGTGAGAGCTGTTCGCAGATATATATTTCTCTGACAGGCGGACAGAAAACCTATCTGCTCGCAGGAAATCCGAATGTCGGAAAAAGCACGGTATTCAACGCCCTCACCGGTCTCAAACAGCATACCGGAAACTGGTGCGGCAAGACGGTCAGCAGTGCGGAGGGCAGCTTCCGGTACCGCGATACGCAGATCCGGCTGATCGACACGCCCGGTACTTACGCTGCGCATTCCGATACTGCCGAGGAAGCGGCGGCGTGTAAGGTTATTCGCGAAGTGCCGCACGACTGCCTGATTGTTGTTTGTGATGCGTCCGGTCCGGTGCGCGGGATCATGCTGCTGCTTGAGCTTCTGCCCGTACAGCCGCACACGGTACTCTGCCTCAATCTCATGGACGAAGCAAAGCAGCGAAAAATCAGCATTGATACAGAGAAAATGTCGCAGATGCTCGGAATTCCGGTCATCGGTATCACTGCAAAGAAACGAAAAACGCTTGGTGCTTTGCTGGATGCTGCCGCAGAGCAGGCCGCTGCCGATTCAGTGCAAGTGCATCCCGCAATGTCCGCAGCGGAACGCATCCGACAGGCTGAGACAATATGCAGCGAATGTGTAAATGCGCCAAAAAGCGCGTATCAGCGTGATATCCGCTTTGACAAGCTGCTCTGTGCCTCCTGGCTGCGCTATCCGATGATGCTCGGATTGCTCCTACTGGTTTTCTGGCTGACAATGGCGGGCGCAAACCTCCCCTCCGAATGGCTTGCGAAAGGTTTTTCAGCGCTCTGCCGCGGCGCAAATCAGCTCGCAGATACACTGCACTGTCCGGCTTGGCTTTCCGGCGCACTGATTGACGGGATGCTGCGCGGTACCGGCTGGGTCATTTCGGTGATGCTCCCGCCGATGGCGATCTTCTTTCCGCTGTTCACGCTGCTGGAGGATGCCGGGATTCTGCCGCGCATTGCGTTCAATCTTGACCGCTGCTGCGCGCATTGTAAGGCCTGCGGCAAACAGGCCTTGACGATGACAATGGGCTTTGGCTGCAATGCGGTCGGTGTGACGGAATGCCGCATCATCGCGAGCCGCCGCGAACGGCTCATCGCGATCCTAACGAATGCGCTCGTCCCCTGCAACGGCAGATTTCCGGCGCTGCTTGCGATTATCACAGTCTTTTTCGCAGGGACAGACAGCGCTGCGCCGTTCCGTTCAGCCTGCATTATGACTGCGCTCATTCTCCTGAGCATCTGCATGACATTTGCGGCCTCGGCGCTGCTCGGCCGGACTGTTCTGCGCGGGGAACCGTCCTCATTCATCCTGGAGCTGCCGCCGATCCGCCGGCCGCAGTTCGGACAGGTGATTGTCAGATCCGTGCTTGACCGCACTGTTTTTGTCCTCGGCAGAGCTGTCATGACCGCTGCACCTGTCAGCCTGCTGATCTGGATTCTTGCAAATCTGCATATCGGCGGGGAGACGGTTCTTCAGCAGATCGCCGGACTGCTCTCACCTGCCGGTACGCTGCTCGGTCTGGACGGCGTATTGCTTCTTGCGTTTATCCTCGGACTGCCTGCAAATGAGATTGTTCTGCCGGTCGCAGTAACGGCATATCTCGGCAGTTCGGCACTGACGGATTACGGTTCGATCGAATCGCTCGGCATACTCCTGACCGCACACGGCTGGACGATATCAACAGCGATCTGTTTTCTGATTTTTACACTGTTTCATGCCCCCTGCGCTACGACCTTGCTGACGATCTATAAGGAAACCGGAAGCCGGCGCTGGACATTCACAGCATTTCTGCTGCCGGTCCTGATCGGCGGATCGCTGTGCATTCTGGTGAATCTGGTGCTGTCTCTGTAAAAACGGCCTGATCTCTTGTAAAGAACAGCTGATCCATGATTTCAGAATGCTGTGATTCTGAAAATATAGATTCACCGGACACTCCGGATCAGAATAGGCGCCCCTCACTGATAACATTGACACAGGATATCCGTTTCTGCATAAGTGTGGAATTCGCTGCGAAACGGTACATCGGGAAGTGAACACAGTGAAACCGCCGTCTGATTGGTCGTCAGGCGGCGGTTCTTGTTTTATTTCATGAGCAGTTGTTTCATCCATGTGAGATCGGCGGCATTGAGTGTTCCGTTTTCGTCCATATCACCGGCTTTCCAGTTCGGAAGCCCGGTTTCAATCGTCAGCAGATATTTTTGCAGAAGCACCGCATCAGCAATGTCACATTTGCCGTCTGCGCTGATATCGCCGCGGACCGAATCCGATTCGATCCGCGATTTGATCGCCGCCGTCAGGAAAATCATCGCAGCATTGCCATAGATTGTATTTTCGTTGGTCGTCCATTCGGCATCGCTGTCCATGTAGCATTTCCCGTCATACTTGGAAAGCTGACGGTTGTTGTTTGGATTTGTTCCCTCCGTCACATATCCTGCCGGGCATCTGTACGGGTCGAGCTTTGCATCCTTGGAGTAAATCGCGCTGAAGATATTTCGCACGCAGTTTTCGCCGTATCCCGATACATAACAAAAAGAGATCGGATTGACGCCGAGCAGGTAATTGAACGCACTCTCATTGGAGAGAATGACCTCATCGGGAATACGCTCCTCGCCCTCAGTGAGGATGCTGCCGAGCAGAAGGCTCATTGTGCTTTGTGCAATGACCATATTGGAGCCCCACCAGTAGCCCCAGTCGGGATAGTCGGTGCCCCAGTTGTCATAATTCAGCGTGCGTTTGCGCCAGGCAGGGAACTTCTGAAAGACTTCCCTGACCTTTGCATCGGCATCGCCGTTGTGATAGAGATAATGGAAGAATCCAAGGAAAGAGCGCCCGTGCGAATGGTAGCCGAGCGATGCACCCGTGAAACACTTGACGATATTGGTTTCCTCGCAGTGCTCCGCCAGATAGTTCTCATACGGTGCGGTCTGCATTCCAGCCGCCTTCGCTGCCCGGCAGATTGCCCCGGCAGCCCAGAACATACTGCGGTCGAGCTCCTCCTGCGTATAGGTGTAGGTGCGGTTCGCAGCGCCGATCGACGGGTGCTGCGGATTGGCAGGATCATTCACCCAGCTCCATGCGCGCAGTGATGTTTCCAGACAGGTTTCCGCAAACGCTGTATATGCCGGAATATCCCTGTAGATCAGGTAGGCGTGTGCCAGAACGGCTGCCGTTTCGGCTGTCGCCAGATGCGAGCGCAGATCGGTCTGCTCAGTTCCGGATGTATGATCGGAAGACTGATAGAGCGTATCCTCCAGATAGATCGTGCCGTCCTTGTAATTTGCAGCGACATAGAACGAGCCGTCGTGGTCTGCGTGTTCGAGCTTTAACAGCATATCAATCTCCCACTTGATCTCGCTGAGATATCCCGGTGCATCGGCATATGCGGGATTTGACCTGTCTGTTTCGGGAATATGCAGGCTCATGTCCTGAAAAACCTCCGGAAACAGATCATATGCCAGCAGCAGATTTTCGACCGAGGTCGCGGCAGGGGAAGTGTATTTGCCGTAGTCACCGGCATCGTACCAGCCCTGCGTGATATCAAAGGTCTCGGCATCCGGATTGTTGCGGTCTGACCACTTTTTCACCTGTGCATCGTTCGGATGCAGATTTTTTCTTGCGAAATCTCCGGCATAGGTTTCATCCAGATCAAGCCCCTGCCGCTGATAATAATAATATTTTGTCATGTCGCTGAGCAGGCTGTCATAGATCCGGTCGCCGATCTCAAAAGTGAATGAAGTCAGCGTATCGGTTTTCAGACCGTTTTCGATATCCCGCGGAGCGCGTGCAGATGCGGATAATCCGGCATCCGGAATGCGGATGAAGTATGTCCCCGGCGTTTGCAGCGCATCGAAGTGAATGATATGCACCGATTCGCCGGACAGATGATCGTTCAGCTCTGCGGCAGGCAGCGTTCCGCTCAGAACAGTTCTGCCGGTTGATTTGTCGATGATTTCATAGGTCTTGCCGTCCAGCGAGCCGAACTTTGCAAAATAGCTGATGCGCGCTGTTTTTGCACCGTGCGTACTGTACCCGACCTGATTGACCTTGATAAACGGATACTGCCGCTCGTCATCCGGAGAAGAAATCTTCACATTCCGGAAGGAGACCGTTTCGCCCTTTTTGACTGCTGATACACAGATTTTCCAGAGATTTGCAAGATCAAACCCGCTGTCAGGGTTTGCATCAAGCAGCTCCCTGATCGGCAGTGTATAGCTTGTCCATTCCGTCTTTGCAATCATTTTTTCTTTATACTGCTCCAGATCCGTCCAGTAAAGGGAAACGCTTTCAGCGTGGCAGTGGGAGCTGAGTCCGATCCGGAAGCTGAGCGGTTCTATGCTGTTGCTTTTTGCTTCAAAGGACAGCGTACCGTTATAATAATAATCGCAGGCATCGGTCGTTGTCCAGCTTGTATTCGGCAGGATGTTCGCGCCGCCCCAGCTCTCGGTCGTCCATAGATTTTTGCCGTCGTTGTCAATCAGGATGGTTTGCAGCTGACAGCCCGGTGTTTCCTCTGCATTTCCCGCAAACGCGGGCTGTGCCGGCGCAGCGGTGAAGAAAAACAGAACACTCAGGATGAGCGCAGCACTTTTCCGTGTTTTCATGATATTGTCTCTCCTTTCGCGGTGCCTTTGATTACAGTATATCAGGATTCCGGCAGGAGTACAAGTAATTTTCGTATTTTCTGCGAATTCTACAAAAACAGTCTTCACTTTTTTACGAATCGGATCATCCGATCATCATCATACTCTAAAAATGAATTGGCATATCATGATTTTTCGTATCCGAGATCATTGTCTGTTATCATCTCAGTACTATTGATGTACCAACTATCTCTTGAAGATATCTGCTTGTCTTTTTGCCGTGATACTGCGTTAGGGCAACACCGCACAAAGCCCGCCTGACGCCCGGAGCCCGGCTGGCATCTTGGCAGCGCATCTACTTGCATATTTTCCGTCATCTTGCACGAAAACTCCTTGCCGGGCGTCAGCCCGGCGGCGTCATTTTCATACAATCTGACGAAAAATCTGACGGGTCAAATATATTTGACCGTAAGTATCCTGCACCGCCTGCTCTGTGCGGTATTGCCTTAAATATCAATATGTTTTTATAATCAATTATTGATACAGAGCTTGAAAAAAGCGGGATTATATGGTAAAATAGCAGAAGCGGACTACTGCAAATCAAAAAGGAGGATACTGATATGACTATTACCACTGAAAAAAACGGAAATGCTGCTGTGATCCGGCTGGAAGGCTGGCTTGACACACAAAGCGCACCGGAATTCCATACGGCTCTGGATGCGCTTGAGCCGGAGATCACAGCGCTTGAGCTGGATCTGCAAAAGCTCGAATACATTTCATCAGCCGGACTGCGCGTAATCGTCACCGCGTACAAGAAAATGAAGGACGGTTTCACTATATCCAATGCTTCTGCTGAAATCCTCGATATCTTCAAGATGACGGGCTTTGACAAAAAGCTCAATATCAAATGAAAAATCACGCGCTGCGGCAAATCGGCCTTCTGTCTGTTCTGCTGATCGTTCTGACGGATGTGATCCTCACGCTGATGATGGGCATTTTCGCCTTCCGCCTCGTAACGGAAAGCTGTACGGAAAAGGCTGCGGATTTCAGGGATGCTTTGTCGCATACCATTCCGGCTCTCGATTTGAATGATCTCGAAAAAGACAAGATCATGCGCAGCGGCTTTCCGGATTATATGAGAAGCCTGTTCGGATTCTCCGAGGCAAAATATATGTACCTGTTCCATGCCTCCCATGAGGAGGACAAGATCACATATATCCTTGTAGTCGCTGCCGATGACGAGGAAAACCGGAGAGTGTTCGAAGAGCGCAGCATGGGGACGACCGTAGATATCGGCGAACGCCTGTATATCGACCGTGCGCTGGACGGAGAGCTCGCGGGGCCGGAATGGGAATCCAATGAATACGGCGAGGTATTGGCATATTATTTCCCGTTCAGCATCAATGCCGGCAGTGAGAATGTGATTGTCGGCATAGATTTTGATGTCACAAAGATCCGGGAGAAAACCACACGCTATGTGACGCGGATCGTACTGATCGTGAACATTGTGCTGATTACCGTGCTGGGGCTGCTGCTGCTCATCCTGCGAAAAAAGATATTTATGCCCATCAAAAAGCTCGCCGTGGAGATGAACAACTTTGATCCCGAACAAAAGCATGAAGCCCTGAAATTCAATACCTATCAGGAGATCGAGGAGATCAGCCATTCATTCGATCAGATGTCGGAGGATATCATTGGCTACATCAACAACCTCCGCACCATGACAGAGGAGCGTTCACACGCAGCCGCAGAGCTGAATATTGCACGGCGGATCCAGATCGGCATGGTACCGCAGCGCTTCTCGCTTTCCGGCGCGGGCTATGAGATCTGTGCATTGGCGGATCCCGCAAGGGAGGTCGGCGGAGATTTCTATGACTGCTTTGAACTGAACGGAAAGGTTTGCATCGTCATTGCCGATGTTTCCGGCAAGGGGATCGCTGCGGCATTGTTCATGGCCATGACAAAGAATATGCTTCGCGAAAAGCTGCGGGCAGGCGCATCCCCTGCATCTGCGCTGAATGAGGTCAACGATGAGATCTGCTGCATGAATCCGGAGAATATGTTCGTTACGGTCTTTGCAGCAACGCTGAACCCGTCTACCGGTGAGCTCCGCTATGCGAATGCCGGACATACCCGTCCGCTGATCATCTGCGGCAAAAAGAAGTCGTATCTGACACCCGAACCGGGCATTGTGCTCGGTTTGTTCGAGGATGCGGAGATCACAGAGGAATGCACGATGCTCGGCGCCGGCTGCAGCTTACTGATCTATACAGACGGTGTAACAGAAGCATTGAATCCGCAGCACGAGCTGTTCGGCGAACAGCGGCTGCTGGATGCAGCGGCTGACGGCAATGCGGAACAGCTCGCCGCTACCGTTGCGGATGCTGTCAGGGCATATGCGGCAGACTGCGAACAGTCGGATGATATCACACTGACTGCGGTACGGTTCACACCGTCTGAGAACTATGCCGATGAGCAGCTTCCGCCGGATATGAACGCGGTCAGCATCATGCGCAGCAGGCTGACCGGCATCACCGGAAACAACACTGAAACGCGCAGTATCGTGCTCGCCTGCGAGGAGATCCTCGTCAATATTCTCAGCTACTCCGGTGCGGATATCCTGCGAATGACCGTCGGACTCCGGCAGGATCGGCTTACCGTTCGCTTTGAGGATAACGGCAGAGAATTTGATCCGTTCAGAACAATACCTGCGGAAAAGGATTTCGACGATTACGAAAACGGCGGACTTGGCATCCGGATGGTCATGCAGATCGCCGAGCAGACATCCTTTGCGAGAATCAATCAGCGAAATATCACCGGTCTGACATTTCTGATCCGTCAGCCGGAACAGTAAAGGCAACACCGCACAGAGCACGCCTGACGGCTTGGCAGCGCATCTACTTGCATATTTTCCGTCATCTTGCACGAAAATTCCTTGCTGGGCGTCAGCCCAGCGGCGTCATTTTCATACAATCTGACGAAAAATCTGACTGTGTATCTGCACCGCCAGCTCTGTGCGGTATTGCCTAAATCAAAAATGCGTGCTGCCCGGTCATTCGGGACGCACGCATTCTCTTTTCTGATATCAGTGCCGCAGCCGGAAAGCTCCTGTTATTTCACTGTCTTTGCTTCATCAGCAGCTTTTTTCGCAGTTTTCATAATCATGATCGGATATACCGTCAAAGCAAGCCCGACCAGGAGAAACGCCGAGATGAAATTGCCCAGTGACTGCCGAACCGGACCTGAAATGTGACTGCGTTCAGGTATTGCTGCCAAATGCAAACAAGCACTGTGCCGGCACAGATAATATAGGCAATACCGCATATCGCTGACTGATATGCGGTCAAGCTGCGAAACAGTTCATTTTGATTGCACTTTTCGTGAGAATATGATACAATAAAACAGAAAGGGGGGATCCGCCGTGAAGCACCGTCCGACGATCGGAATTGTGACCGCCTATGCCAGCGGCTATGCGGAGAGCGAGATCATCAAAGGCGCAGCCGAGGTGCTGCTGTCCCGCGGCTCGACTGCCGTCATCATCTCGAATCTGCTGAATTTCAGCGACAGCACAGATGTGACCGGCGAGCAGCAGATCTATGATCTTGTCCGCGCAGATGCGCTGGATGCTCTGCTGATCCTGACGGAATCCTTCTCCGATGAGAAGCAGAAGCAGCAGCTTGCACAGACCGTGAAAAACCTGAATCTGCCGGTCATTGCAGCCGGTGCAGAGCTGGCGGGCTTTCCGCCGGAGCGCTGCTTTTATCTGAACACCGATGACGCGGCGGATATGGAAGCCCTGACTGCCCATCTGATTACGGCGCACGGCTTCCGCAGCATCGACCTGCTGACCGGTTATCCCGGTTCCGAGCCGTCACAGCGCCGCAGAGAGGGCTATCTCAGAGCGCTCGGCGCTTACGGGATTCCCGCAGAGCCGCAGCGGATTCATTACGGCGATTTCTGGTTTGATTCCGGCAGCGCACTTGCCGAACGGTATATCCGCGGCGAGCTGCCGATGCCGCAGGCCGTGGTCTGCGCGAGCTGCTATATGGCATACGGTATGCTGCGGACTTTTGCAGCGGCAGGAATCCGCGTACCCGAACAGATCACCGTCGTCAGCTATGATTATTCCGACGAGCGGATCCTGTACCGCCCGCTGCTCACCTGCTACCGCCGTGCCAGACGGGAGCTCGGACGCAGTGCAGCGGAGGCCGCGCTCTGCATGATCGCCGGTGAAAAGCCGCAGATATCTGAACCGCCCCGCGGCGAGATCATCCACGGAAGAAGCTGCCCCTGCACCTGCGAGCTGCCGGAATATGACAGCGAGCTGCTTGCCGCGCAGAAGCGGCATGACAGGGAATTCCTCACGATTTTCAACGGCATGGAGCTGGCGCTCGCGGACAGCCGGAAGCTGGAGGATTTTTGCAGCATTCTCGGCCGCGATCAGTGGATGCTGACGGATGCGGCCGCGCTCTGGCTCTGTCTCTGTACAAACTGGTACGATCTCTCTGCCGCGCCGGAGCAGACCGTTTCATGCAGATGCATCACGCCGTGGCTGGACAACACGCCGTTTACGGCCGGTGCGGACGATCTGTCATGGCTGCCCGATATGCCTGCTGCATTCTACTGTCTCCCGCTGTTTTTGAAGCGGCATTACATGGGCTACGCCGTTCTGCAATACAATGCACCGCTCTGCTATGACGATTTTCTGCGATACTGGCTGAAAACCGCGTCCCTTGCACTGGAAAATCTCCGGATGAAAAGCGACCTGCATTATCTCCTGCACTGTCAGAATATGTCCGATCGCACAGACAGTATGACGGGGCTTTACAGTGAAAAGGGCATCCGGCAGCTCTACGGCAGCTTTACCGAAACCGGCGAACGGGACTGCTTCATGACCGTGATGCAGACCGGACTGTTTGAGGGAACGGCTGAACCGCTGCGGCAGGAGCAGCGCTTCGGCATCATCCGCAGGACAGCAGATGATCTGCGCACGCTTTGCAGGGATGCGGCGATCATGGCGCGCACGGACAGCGGCGCATTTGTGTTGCTGTTTTCCGGCGGGGATGCGGAACAGATCTGCGGGGCGATCACTGCGGCGCTGCTGCAAAGCACAGATTATATCACAGAATACGGCGCGGATTCGTTTGTATGCGCTTACGCCCGCTGCGGCGAACGCAGCTATGATGCGGTCTATGCGGACTGCTGCGAACAGAACCGCGTGCAGACGGAGATCATCCGCAGCCGCCGCGGCAGCTACCGTTACAAGCAGCTTTCCGCGCTGCGCAATGCGGTGTGGTGTGCGCCGCTGGATACCTTTCAGCCGTTCAATCCCGCAAAGGCGGCAGCGCTGGATGCAGACACCTTCCGGCACAGCTATAAAAAATGCTTCGGCATCAGCTTTCAGAAGGATCGCATTCACGCCCGCATCTGCAAATGCAAATATCTGCTGCTGACGACGGCCATGACGACAACGGAGATCGCGGAGCTCTGCGGCTACAGCGACGCCAAATTCTTCCTGCATCAGTTCAGCAAATTCACCGGCATCACACCGCAGCGGTTCCGGAGGATTTTCGAGAAATAGTTTCCGTTCAGTACACCAATTTTCCGTCTGATATGTTGATTTTCGCGGAATATCGCTGTATAATGAATACAGAAAACACACCTTTCCGAAAACAAAGGAGCGGATCCAATGAAAATCAGACAGATCACCGCAGGAATGCTCGCAGCAGTTCTGACGGCATCCTGCACATACACAGCGGGAACGGCATCTGCCGCCGCACCGGATTCCGGAATGCGCGACATCACCACAATGGAGCTGGTGCGCGATATGGGAATCGGCATCAATCTCGGCAATACGCTGGAATCCTGCGCGAACTGGTACGAGGAGGACTGGATCGCGAAATGGAGCGAGGGCAAGCCGGAAAACTATGAAACCGCATGGGGCAGCCCGGTCATCACGAAGGAAATGATCGAGGGCATCGCCAGGGAAGGCTTCGGCGTTCTGCGCATCCCCGTCGCATGGTCGAACCGGATGCAGCACGACGGCAGCTATACGATCGACAGCGCTTATGATGCGCGGGTGCATCAGATCGTAGACTGGACGCTGGAATGCGGTATGTACGCGATCATCAATATCCACTGGGACGGCGGCTGGGTGAACAAATTCCCGGACGACAAGCAGGAAAGCATGAAGCGCTATACGCATATGTGGGAGCAGATCGCGGCGAGCTTCCGGGATTACGACGATTATCTGATGTTTGAATCGCAGAATGAGGAGCTCGGCTGGGAATCCGTCTGGAATCCGTGGGGCGGAACAAACGGCAAGGCGGAATCCTATGCGCTCTGCAATGAGATCAATCAGGCATTTGTGGATACGGTGCGCAGCTCAGGCGGCAACAATGCAAAGCGCCATCTGCTGATTTCGGGCTACAACACGGGCATCGACCGCACCTGTGATGCGATGTTTCAGATGCCGAATGATCCCGCGAACCGGATGGCGGTTTCCGTCCACTATTACTCCCCCGCAGGATTTGCGATCCTGGAGGAGGATGCGGACTGGGGCAAGGCGACGCCGACATGGGGCAGCGAGCAGGATTATGCATCCCTCCGCAGTGAGATGGATATGCTGAAATCGCATTTCACTGACAAGGGCATTCCGGTCATCATCGGAGAATACGGTTGTCCGACCAAAAACAAGGAGCCGGAATCCGTCCGGAGATTTTTGAGTGCGGTCTGTGAAGAAGCGTATCAGCGCGGGCACTGTCCGGTCATGTGGTCAACGCCCGGCGGACATTACAACCGCGAGACATACAAAATGGAGGATCAGGATCTGCAAAAGCAGCTGTACGCGATCGGCGGCAAGGCATATCAGCCGCGGACTGCCGAAGCAAAAGCGGTCAGAGGGGATCTGAATGCGGACGGCGAGTGCAGTATCGCCGATGCGGTGCTGCTGCAAAAGTGGCTGCTGACCGAACCGGATGCGGTAATCAGCGATGTGCAGGCTGCCGATCTCGATGAAAACGGCAGTATCAACGCCGCCGACCTCACACAGCTTAAACGGCTCCTGCTGTAAGCGGCATTTAAGATGAGGGAACTGCCTGAACGGAAGCAGTTCCCCTTTTCATTCGTTTTCAGAAAACGGTATTGCCTTGACTTTTTTGTATGCTTATTGTATAATATTAAAAATGAATGACGGCGATCAGGTTCAGGAAATCCGGAAACCGGTTTGCAGAATCCGGACTGTTCGCTGCTGCATTGAAAGGAGCAATGTTTTTATGGATATGGATTATTTGCTTATGCTGCAAAATCTGCGGGAAGCAACAAACGGAGCCCTCGACGAATTCTTCAATATGATCTCCAAGATTGCAGTGGATATCATGCCCCTGCTGCCTTTTCTGATTTTCTGGGCTGTAGACAAGGGCTGGGGCTATCGCTTTCTGGCGACGATCTGGGGCGGTGAGGTCGTCAACGGCGCAGTCAAGCTGACCGTTTGTGCGTACCGGCCGTGGATCAGAGATGCACGCATTCTGCCGGCCGGTGATTCCAAGGCCGCAGCGACAGGCTATTCGTTCCCGAGCGGCCATACGATGTGCGCGACTGCCGCCTACGGCACGACTGCCGTCTGGCAGTACAAAAAACGGCGGCTGCTTGCGATTGGCTGCGGCGTGATGATCCTGCTGACCGCATTCTCACGAAACTTCCTCGGTGTGCATACGCCGCAGGATGTGCTGGTGGGATTCATTGAGACATCGCTGATCATTTGCGCGGCGGGCTTCATTCAGAAAAAGCTCGAAGGAAACAGCAGCCTTGCCGATAAGCTGACCGTTTGCGGAATCCTTGTTCCGATCGGCGTTCTGGTTTACATTCTGCTGAAATCCTACCCGATGGATTATGTTGACGGCGCCCTGCTGGTCGATCCGCAGAAGATGATGAACGACACCTTTACCGGTGCAGGCGGATTCATCGGACTGATGATCGGCAGCTATGCGGAGCGGCATTATATCCGATACAATATCCCCAAGGGCTCGGAAACGCTCCCCGTGACGGTCTGTGTCGGCACAGCGATTGTTTACATCTGGCGGCAATACCTGAACGCGATCACATTTCAGGTCTGGTTCGGCAAGCACTGGGGCAATTTCATCTCGGCGTTTCTCCTGGTCGGGCTTGCCTTGACGGTATATCCGGTCATGATTATGAAAGCCGCGAAAAAAGCTGCTGTTGAAGCAGAGACAGTGAACCAACAATGAAAAAAAGGGAACTGCTTCCATTCAGGCAGTTCCCTTTTCCTTATGCCATTTGATTCACAGGCTGACAGACCACATCCGCCGCTGTCTCACCGCTGACAAGATACAGCATATCCGTGCCTGTCCGGTCAGCAAGCTCCTCCGGCCGCAGCCTTTCTTCCGGACAGAGCAGCATCCCGCCCGTCATATCCAGATGCGTGACGGCAACCGCGATTCGCTCACCCGCTGCGGCATATTTTCTGTCCAGCGCAAGGGATCCGGTGAATGCCGGAAGATCAAACCAGCCGTAACGGAATACGCCCTGAAATGCATTCGGCGCATTCGTCCTGTCGTACAGCCCGTATGCATCCGCTATGTCCTTGGATTCCGTATCAAACCGGCCTGCGCCGTGCCGTGTAAAGAAAGACCTTGTCACATAGCATATCTCCGTGTCACGCGGTTCGAGCCGGTCAAGAATGGCACGGATATTCTGCATTCCCGTATTGGAGGGCGTAAGATGCGGGAAATAATCCGCCCGGTTCTGATCGAGCATCAGTCCCTGTGCGCCCTCAAAGACGGCAGTATCGTATTCCTCAATGATCTGCGCATCCGCCGCGATGCAGACCGCCGCCATAGCATAAAGATCGTCAATATAATTCTCTGTCAGATTCACATTAGCAAGCATATCCGTCAGTTCTGCCTTTGCCGCGCCGGTGATTCCCAGTTCATCCGCACGCTGAATGCAGTATTCCGCATGGATCCTTTGCATTGCGCTCCTGACCGCATTTCTGTCTGCTTTCAGGATATCGCCGAACTCCAGACGGTACCGGATATCCCTGCTGCGGACGACCGTCTCAAAGATCCCAACACCGCAGCTGCCGTGCCGATTGCTTCCGCGCACGGTCTCTGCAAACTGATTCAGCAGCATATCACAGGGCAGCGTGATGATGCATTGCCGGTCAATGAAGATCCTGCCCGCGTCCGCTCCGAGTAATTGCAGCTCCTTTGAAAAAAGCATCGGGTTCAGGATGAAATACCCGGAGAGATAGGTGTCCGCACCCGCAAAGCTGCCGGAGCCGATGTGGGAGAAGATATGCCGTTTTCCGCCGGCGGTGCAGACAGTGTGACCTGCCTGCGCACCGCCGTTGCTCCTGATATTGATGACGCTGCCGTCCCTGCGGCAGAAATAATCCGTCATCAGACCTTTTCCCTCGTCGCCGAAACCGGCGCCGATGACCGCATATGCTTTTTTCATATTTCACCTCAGAAACGGATGATTCTGTTCAGCAGACCTCTTTTCTGTGCCGGAAGGCCGCCGAGCGCATTCCGGACAGCAAGCTGTGTATTGCCGTCCCACGAATTGATGATATCCTCGGTATTCCGTCCTGCGACGCATTCCAGCAGCGATACGATGATCTCAGGAATCGCGTTGACATCCGTCACAGAGATCGCTCTTTCGCCCATGAGCTCCCGCCACTTCGGCAGCTTGACCGTGCTTTCGCTCCGTCTGTCCATGACCATGAGGTGGAACACCTCCCAGCGTCTGCTGACCTGCGCCAGCAGCGCCTCTGTATTGATATCCTCGCTGACGCGGTCGCCGAAGACCTTTTCGATTTCCTTTGCAAGCAGCATCTCCGGATATCCGTCATCGCCGAGCGTGAAAATCACGCCCTTCTGCTGCCGCTTTTCCCATGCATCGGTTTTTGTTTTGTTCGCAGCAAGATACCATACCAGCGGATAGCTCTCGAACTGATTTCCGCCGCCGCCGCGCTCGAACCACAGCTCCGTCAGCTGGCTTGCGATGCGGATATCGGATTCAAACTGCGTGACCTGCAAGGGCGAACGGTCGCATCTGGAATCACCGACCGCGCAGAACATGATCTGCGGCCCCTCAACGGGCTGGCGTTCGATGATATCCTTGACCATTTCGCCGAGACGCTTTGCCGTCACATCGAGCAGATCGCTCATAGAGCCTGTCACATCCAGACCGATGATGATCGGTGTTGTAACGGGGTGATCTGCGGAATCACAGCTCTCTCTGACACGAATCAGTCTCGGATCGTATTTTTTGTCGATCTGCGTTGCGCTGTAAATGTCATTGACCTTTTTGCCGCTGATATTCGCGGATGCATACCGCTTCCAATCTGCGGCGCTCCATGCACCGTGTCCCATAGTTATACCTCCTGTAATCATTATTTCAGCCTGTGTATATGCAAGGTCTGTCCGCTGACTGCTAAACAGCCTCTGCAATATCAGGCAGTCTGACATTCATCTGCGTGAATCTTCTGCCGCCGAAGCCGTCTCGGATCACCTGTTCCCATTTCTCCATTTCTTCAAATGCCGAGCTGCTGCATATGCTCTCAGCAAAATCCCGCACCGCTTTCGGCGCATCATCCGGGAATATACGCCTTGCGATCGCCTTGACGCATTCCAGATCGGTGATATGACAGGCAGTCCCGTTTGTCTTTGTCAGCGACGAAAGGCAATCGTATACGGAGGACTGCGCGCCGGTCATTCTGCCGCCTTCCTCTGCGGCGAACCACCATCCCCCGCCGACTCTGACCGTATGCTCCGCCGGATCGACAAGGAGATTTTCTTCCGCGAGACAGTTCCAGACGATCCCCCGCACCTCCGCATAACAGCAGATGCCCAGAAGCCGCGAGATCATCCATGCAGCGTGCCGGCTGTCGGGCTTTCCGCCGTAGAAATCCAGCACCCGTGACAGCGGCAGCTCTCCTGTTCGCTTGCCGGTCTCTATGAGCAGCCCGTCATCGGTATTGATGATCCGTCTGACCAGCGGCAGAAAGACCTCCGTCTGTGCAAGGATCTGCCGCGGAAGGTTTTCCCTGAAAAACAGATCCGTGCGGGCTTCGGAGCGTGTGAAGCAGTCTGCATAATCATCCTCGATCAAGAGCCAGACCGTGTTTTCACCGATGTATTCCGTGCCGTATTCCTGCGGCAGCGCCATGAGATATCTGATCTCATAGGCACGGCTTCCGCTCCGGAACAGCTTTTCGCGGACGCTGTGCGCCTTTTTCAGCCTCCGGAACATATCGTTGAGAAAGGCGGATACCTCCGGCGCTCTCGGATCGCTGCATCTGTCAGGGTGATATTTCAGCATCAGCGCCAGATAGATCGGCTGCGCGAGTGCGGGATCCTCCGGAAAGATATCCTTGCAGCATTTGCATTTCAGGATTTCGGAAATATCCATAGTCACTCCCCTCCTTGCGATAGAATCAAAATGATATGAACGCTGCCGAAAAATGAATCTGTGCTAATATCATTTTGTTATTATCATAATAACATTATCATAGAGATTTGTCAAGTGTTTTAGGACGGATTCTATGTTATATACAGTCAGTTCCTATCGTAATGATATTATCTATGTGCATCATACACAAAAACCGCGATAATCTTGACATGATGCGAAAAAATGTGTTATGATAAATCAGATATTGATGTACCAATTAAATCTTGAAGAATAGATGCGCAGGATTTTTGTCGTG
>CAMOOV010000002.1 GCA_946621745.1 uncultured Ruminococcus sp. | reverse complement strand
GGGGCAAAATCAGCCAAAAAGACGCGTGTTAGGCTTAGTGTCAACACGCCCTAATCACAGGAGCTTGCCATGAACAAAACAAAAACAGCGGCCGGTTCAGCCGCCGTACAGAATACTCCGCTGCTGGATAAAATCAATGCGCTCTCAGATTGGCTCCGCCGAATGAATGAAAAAGCAGAAAGCATCAGAGGAAAGCTGCCGGAGACTGTCATCTTTCTGATCTGGACAGCTCTGCATTTCGTCATCTCTGCATTCCACGAGCGCTGGTTTGACGAAGCAATCGCCTGGCTGATTGCTAAAAACACATCGCTGTCTGAACTGATCTTTGTAACACCGCATTACGAAGGACATCCGCAGCTCTGGCATCTTCTTCTGATGCCCTTTGCAAAGAGCGGTGCGCCGTATTCGCTCTCCCTTACGATCATCAGCTATGTATTCATGGGATCAGCAGTTTTCCTGCTGCTGTTCCGTACATCTCTGCCGCGGATCATGCGCTGGATGCTGCCGTTCTCATATTTTATCCTGTTCGAGTACGGCGTGATTTCCAGACCGTACTGCGTCCTGACGCTGAGTATGGTGCTGATCGGTATTCTGCATCCCAGCCGGAACACGCGGCCGCTTCCCTATATTCTTTCCATGTTATTGCTCTGCATGAGTATGGCCTACGGCATTGTAATCGCAGGCTCGATCTGCGCCGTATGGAGCTTTGAGATCATCCTTGAGAAAAAGAAAGCGGGTACACTCCCCTCTCTGCTGAAGGACAAGCGTGTCCTGCTGCTCGGTCTTCTGCTGATCTTTGCAATCGTGCAGATTCTATTTATCACACCGCGTGAGGACACCTATGCCACCCGTACCGGTTCGGCTGAGACCGCCCTTCCTGTCCGCTTTCTCTATACGCTGTTCGTTCTTCCGCTGGACAGTCTTATCACCAATATATTCTTTTTTGATAATCGTCTGGATCTTATGCGATTTGAGATTCCGTCCTTCTGTATCGGCATCTTGATCGGGCTCCTGCTTGTCCTCCTGCTGATCCGCTTTGGTCAGCGTAAGAATACACACTGGTATTTCATTGCCCCGCACTGTATCTTCTCCTGCTTTACATCTATCGTTTACTTCAGCCAGCATCATATCGGCATTTATTTTGCCTTTCTGCTTTTCTGGCTCATCATTACGATACCGGCGGAGGAGAGAACAAACTCAAAGGCTGATAAACCGAGCATATCAGTTGACGCCAAAAAACTGATCCATTCTGCCGGCGTCATCTTCACGGCTCTTGTGCTTGTGATCGCAGGCTATCAAGGCCTCACGGCTTGCGTCAAAGAGACCTGGACAAACTTCGCACTCGGAAAACGAGAAGCGGACTTTATCAGGGAACATAATCTCGAACGCTGTCATATCATGTCGCAATGGCTGATCGTATACGAAAAGGATCCGAACGCAGACAAGGATCAGGAACCGACCTCTGAGATGCTCATCCAAAAGCATATCCCGTCTGAGATACACCCTGAGCTGCTGTACTATTACGATACAGTGGCAGCATATGCAGGTCATAATATATTTTATCATTTTAACAACGGTGCCGAGGATCATGCATATTTCAATCACAGACTGTTCAAAGACGAAGAATCCGAAGCGCTGCTGGAAGAAATCGCCCAAATGCCCATTCCGGATGTAATTCTCGGCAGTAATAATTCGTATGAGATCACTAACGATTATTTGTACGCAACATGGGGCGAAGATGCATTTGAAAATGAGGAGTATGTTCGCGTTTATGTTGACAAGGCCAACAGGCTCTGGAAAAGCGGCAGTTCCAGAACAGAATATCTTTCAATTTATGTCCGGGAGAAGATCGCCGAGGAGCTTGGGCTGGAACGCATTCCGGACTCTGATATTCCGATCTGAAGCGAAATACGCATAAAAAACAACATCAAAAACAGCAGATGCAAGTTCAGATTGAACCTGCATCTGCTTTTTTGTTATTCAGTTTCGAGCTTTATGCCGTCCACGCTGCCGGTGATATGCACCATATGCAGCGGCGTCTCGGAATCGACGATCAGCGTCGCAAGCGGATCCTCGATCTCGTCGCGCAGTGTCCGGCGGATATCACGCGCACCGTACTGATGCCCGTGCGACTTCTTTGCAACAAATTCCAGTGCTGCCTCGTCCCAGTCGATCAGGATGCCGCGCTCGGAAAGCGCCGCAGCGGTCTCTTTCAGCATCAGATCGGCAATGCGCGCGTAATTCTCAACGCTCAG
Source organism: uncultured Ruminococcus sp. (assembly GCA_946621745.1). GTDB lineage: Bacteria > Bacillota > Clostridia > Oscillospirales > Ruminococcaceae > Firm-04. Next base: position 43,930 of record CAMOOV010000002.1, on the reverse strand, counting down.
CGGCTTGAATACGATGATCTCATCCACTCTGCCGACGAATTCCGGCCGCAGAAAATCCTTCAGCGCCTTCATTGCTTTCTCGGTCGAGATCTCGGATTCGGTCTTGTTGAAGCCGACACCTGTGGATTTGTCGGTGCTGCCGGCATTGGATGTCATGATAATGACGGTGTTCTCGAAATTGACTGTCCGTCCCTGCGCATCGTCGATGCGTCCCTCGTCAAGAATTTGCAGCAGCAGATTCATGACATCCGGATGCGCCTTTTCGATTTCGTCAAAGAGGATCACGGAATAGGGTCTGCGGCGCACCTTTTCGGTCAGCTGACCGGCCTCATCATAGCCGACATAGCCCGGAGGCGAACCGATCATCCGCGAAACTGCGTGCTTTTCCATGTATTCCGTCATATCAAGGCGGATCAGCGGCTCGGTCGAATCAAACAGCTCATTCGACAGCACCTTGACCAACTCGGTCTTTCCGACACCGGTCGGGCCGACAAAGATGAACGATGCCGGCCGGCGGCGTGATGTCATCTGCACTCTGCTGCGTTTGATCGCCTTGGCCAGCGCACGGATCGCCTCATCCTGACCGATGATATGCGCTTTCAGATGATCCTCAAGGTCGCGGAGCTTTGCGTACTCGGTCTCCTCGATCTTATTGGCAGGAATGCCCGTCCAGATCTCGATGACATGAGCGAGATCGCCCGCCTCAACATTGACCTCAACCGGATGCTCCGTCAGCTCGTCATACCGCGCTTTCAGGTGAATCATTTCGCCCTTGCGCGTCTGAAGCTCCTGATAATCCGGATTCGGGTCGGATTCGATCGCCTCGATCCGCTCCTGCTTCTCCGCGATCTCGGTGGTCAGGCGGTCAAGCTCGGTCAGCTCCGGATGCTGAATGCTGACATACGCGCAGCTTTCGTCCAGCAGGTCAATCGCCTTATCCGGCAGAAAGCGGTCGGTGATATAGCGCTCAGACAGCACCGTGCAGAGCCGCAGCATCGCCGGAGAAATGTGAACGCGGTGGAATTCCTCATAGTATTTCGCGACGCCCTTGAGGATCTCTACGGTATCCTCGATCGTCGGCTCATCGACGCGCACAGGCTGGAAGCGGCGTTCGAGCGCGCCGTCCTTTTCAATATACTTGCGGTATTCAGAGAAGGTCGTTGCACCGATGACCTGAAGCTCACCGCGGGAAAGCGCCGGCTTCAGGATATTTGCGGCATTCATAGAGCCCTCGGAATCGCCTGCACCGACAAGACTGTGTACCTCGTCAATGAACAGAATGATATTTCCCTGCTCCTTGACTTCCTCGACGAGCCCCTTAACGCGGCTCTCGAACTGTCCGCGGAACTGTGTGCCCGCGACCAGCGCAGTCATATCCAGCAGATAGATCTTTTTATCCTTGAGATGGAACGGCACATTGCCGGAAGCAATCTTCTGCGCGATGCCCTCAGCGACGGCAGTCTTACCGACACCCGGCTCACCGATCAGGCATGGGTTGTTTTTCTGGCGGCGCGAAAGAATCTGGATGACGCGAGCAATCTCGGTATCTCTGCCGATCACGCCGTCCATTTTCCCCTCCTCTGCCCGCATACTGAGATTCGTACAATAGCTGTCGAGGTATTTCAGTTCCTTTTTGCGCTCCTTGCGCTTTGATTTACGGTCATCCTTGCTGCCGCCGGATTTTTCGCTTCCGAAGCGGCTGAAAAGGCCGCCGGAAGGCTGCTCAGATTTCTCCTTGCTTTCCTTCTCCTTCGGCGTATCATTCTTTTTGTCGTCCTCGCCGTTCTGCACATCGGCGAACATACGCTGGATGAAACGCGGCATCGTACTGGCACCGCCGACCTCAAAATTATCTTCGTCAGTGCCCATGAGATCCATCATCTGATCGCTCATCTGCTCAATGTCTTCATCGGTGATGCCCATATGCTCCATATATTCAGCGACCTGCGGAATATTCAGCTTTTTGGCGCAGACAAGGCAGAGCCCTTCATTGCGCTTTTCGGTGCCGTGCATGGTAGTGATGAACACCACAGCCGGACGCTTTTTGCAGTTGCTGCACATTACCATAATGTGATTACTCCCCGTATAACCGGAGATACGCTCCTTTCCATTTTGGGAATGCCGTACAGAACCGAATCTGTGCTGCACGGCTGCTGCGAAGCGATAACGCGCCCGCAGACGATTATATCAGCATCCGCAGATGCTCATATAGGAACGAGAAAATGATCGAAGCATTGATCTCGTTCTCATTGAAATATCTTCCGCCGCCGCCGGAAAGCAGAATGATCAGCCGGATCAGCAGCGTCAGCAGAATCAGCATAGCGCCTGCTTCAAAAATACCGATCAGACCGCCGATCGCATGGTCGGCTTTTTTGCTGATGTTGATAAATATGCTTTTCTGCGTCATCGCGCCGATCAGGGCGACCACGACCATCATTACCGAGAAAAGAATCAGATACAGGAAGATCCGAAGCACCTCGATCGTCGTCTCCTCTCCGAACAGGGCTTCTTCAATCTCTGCGCAATCAGTCATATTCTTTGACGGATCATAAATATCTGCAATCGTCTGATTCATCAGCGACGGATTTGCACGCACCTTATTCTCAAAATTCATCCGGACATAGTGCGGCAGACGCTCATCCAGCTCCTCGCCGTATTCCCGGATGAATACATTCATCAGCGATGAACGGAATTCCGTCTCATCTATGCTGTCCGACTTGGCAGCCTTACAGACATATTCATACAGACTCTCTGTAAAATCTCTGTTGCGCGCATTCTTGATTCGGCGTTTGAGTTCTTCGTCATCCAGCGCAGCTCCGTAGTTTCCGTTTCTAACGCAATCCGAAAAGAGCTTTGCAAAATCCATATGCTTATTCGCCGTCTCAAAATTTGTGATATTGGTATCAGCCGCAACCGAATGGTAGAGATTCGGTGCGCCGACCGATGCCAGTACGCCGGCAGCGATCGTCACGACAGCATAGCCGATGCTGAGTACCAGAACCTTTGCAAGTCCCCGTCTTGCATTGGAGATGATCACATAAATAAATACGCCTAAAACCAGAATATCGTAAAGCCACCATGCTGAAGCGCTCATGCGCAAATCCTCCTTTCATCCGCATCCAATGGGATACGGACGACTCCCTTTTTTATTTCTAACAACTCACAGGCTCGTGTAATCCATCCAGTCGATCCGGTCATAGCCCCGAAGATACAGGTTGCTGCCGATCCGAAGGAAGCCGTCGTAGCCGTCCGTCACCGGCATGGCCGCAAGCACCTGCCCGAAGACATTCACTGTTTCAAACTGCTTGCGCATCTGCACCAGCACTGCTTCCTTTTCGTTTACGATCGAAATATCCTTGACATTTTTTGTATATTCGCGGATCACAGGTGACTGCGCTGTGCCGTTCAGGATCACCAGCGAATCCGTGTGCATTTCCTCATTTCGCAGCAGGATCGCTGCCGTGTTGCCCTCAAAGCATCCGAGCTTGAGGACATCCGGATAGACATAGCTGCTGAGGAGCTGCCCCTCGCTGTCCAGAAATCCGCACATGGTATCACCGAGCAGAAATACATTTCCCTCACTGGTATTATATACCGAAATCGCGAGCGTGTCAAGGGGTTGACTTGCCCAAAGATCCGTAATAACCGAAAAGCTGTAGGAATGCACAACAGAATGCATCATACCGTCCGCCGTATAAATGCTGACAGCATAGCAGCCCGTCTCGTCCGGATGGAAGGTCAGATCCGCAAGCCGCTCAACGCAGCTCCGCGTATAGATCTGCTGTCCCTTGACATTGAAAACGATCAGCTTGCAGGCACAGGTCTCCGCAGTCGTGACGACTGCAATCATGCCGCTCGGTGAGATCCGCCCGAAGATGATCGGATCGTTCAGTGTCTTCTCAAAGCGCGTCTTGGCCTCGGTCTCCAGCCGCAGATGCGTACCGCCGTTCTCGTAGATCAGGGCGTATTCGCCGGCTGTCCGCAGCATTGCATTGCCGTAGGTATGCTGCCGCGAGGCAATCGGCGTACCGTCCTGCTCATAGATCTGCAAATGAGAATCCGTCAGCACCAGCAGCTTTCCCGCCGCAGCGCCGAACTGATAATCCTGATCGTGATACATATAGATCGGGAAATTGCCGGTGCCGGACGGCTGTCCGCTGCTGTATACGCTCTGATGCCGCACGCCCCCTGAGGTGAAGCGCGGCATCCATGAATCCCTGCGCTGATACAGTACGAGGATCACTACTGCAAGCAGCAGCAGCCAGACACCCTGCCGCAAAACCTTCTTCTGCTTTTTCTGACGCCGCTTTGCATAGATATTTTTCTGCTTGGCAGGCTTCGTTCCGGATGTATCTTTTCGGAAGCGAATGTTCATAGCAGCCCTTCTTTCTTTTGTCCGTATATTCAGAATCCGTGAATCTCCGCATCATCGTAGAAAACACGGTTCAGATAGAGTCCGTGCGCCATTGCGGTGCGGCCGGCGGCCAGTCTGTCCCGTGCCGCAAGGATCTCAGGGATCGCATCCGGCGAATAGATGCCCTCATTGATATCGAGCAGCGTCCCGACGAAGATCCGCACCATATTATAGAGGAATCCGTCGCCGCGTACCCGCACATCGACCTCGCAGCCGTTCTGCGTGACCGAAACGCCGTAGATCGTCCGGACACAGTTCATTTCATCTGTCGCCTGTGCACAGAAGCTGTGAAAATCATGCTGCCCGATAATCTTCTCTGCGGCATAGCGCATTTTCTCCGCATCGAGCGGCCTGCGGTAATGAAACGCCAGATCCCGCATGAACGGATTCTTGCTCTCGTGGCAGTGGATGCGGTAGAGATACTCCTTGCCGCGGCAGTCGAACCGCGCATGAAATACCGGCACCGTATCCTCACAGGCCAGCACGGAAATATCCGGCGGCAGATAGCCGTTCAGGGCGCGCACGAGATTCAGACAGCGGATCTCACGCTCCGTATGCAGATGCAATACAAATGCATTTGCATGAACGCCGGTATCCGTCCGCGAACAGCCGTAAATCGTCACCGGCCCGTTCAAAACGCGGGAGAGCTGCTGCTCCAGCTCGCCCTGCACGGTTTTTGCATTCGTCTGCCGCTGGAATCCGTGGTAATTCGTTCCGCGGTAGGCGATCGTCATTTTCAGTGTCCGCATCGTCACACCTCCGGTCGCTGCGGCTTTTTCTGCTTTCGGATGCACAGCAGCAGATACAGGATCGCGCTGCCGATGCTGATGACGCAGCCCACTGCAAATCCCTGCGGTGTAAACTGCATCCTGATCGTATGCTTCCCCGCTGAAAGCGGAATGCCGGTCAGTCCGGGGAGCGGCTGCTCCGCCGTGACCGTTTCGCCGTCCGCGGTGATGCGCCAGCCCTTGTCATACGGCACGGAGAGCAGGAGCATCTGCCCCTCGCCCGCCGTCACGCTGCCGGAAAGTGTCCGCCCGCCGATCTCCGTCACATCAAGCATTGCCGGACGGAGTGCTTCGATCCCTGCGGCAAGCGCATCCTCATCCAGCCTTGCCGGATTCACGGATGCATTGCCGTCGGGCTTTCCGCGCAGTGTGATTTCAACTGTCAGCGCACAGTCTGCGGGCAGTTCACCGCACTGCCGCAGCGCCATGCTGTTCGCATAGGGCTGATTCTTCGCATATCCCTCAAAAAACAGGCTTTCGCCGTCCGCGAGCAGCTCTATGCTCCGGACAGCTTCGGGTTCGCCGTCCCAGCGGATATCATACACAAACTGCCCCGCAGCATCGGTCTTTGCACGGAAGCGCAGCACCGTGTTTTCCTTTTCGGCGGATTCCCCCGCATTTTCACGCGGCAAGGTCTCCGGTGCATCGGCTGTGACGGTCTGCGGCACATAGAGCATCTGCCCGCCGGTCATCTGCGCAAAGAGCGCGTTATGCAGCGGAATGCAGGTCTCCTCCTCCGGCACCGAAAAATCCGCAGGGACGCAGAATCCCGCCGGAACATCATACCGGAACGCATAGGCCGGCGTATCGCCGAGCTGCCGGTAGAGCGCATCGGACTGCATTTCGCCGTCCGGCGCGATCACATAGCCGATGCCCGTCAGCAGAACAGCATCGGGCGAAAGCGGCTGATAGAAATAATAATTCGTATTGTAATCGGCATCCATGCCGAGGGATTTCAGCGTATCGGAAAGCGCCGAGGAGATCATCGAGGAATAGAGCGTTCCGCCGAACGGGATATCATAGAACAGCTCCGGATTGTAGCCGTGTCCCTTCGTGACGGCCGTGCGGGAGAAGCCATGACCGGTCTCACTGCGGATTGCTTCGGCAGCCGCTTCGATCTCCGGCTGCGGCGTCAGAGAATCCGCCGTATACAGCGGCGTGAGGAAATTGACGGTCATATAGCTGCTGACGGCCAGCTCTCCGCAGACGAGCAGCCCGGTAAGCGTCAGCATGACCGGACGGAACCGCGGCGCGGCCGCCTGCCAGAGATACAGAAGACCGTACAGCACCGTCAGCACGATCGAGACCAGAACGACATCCGTCGTCTGATAATGCGCCGCGAGCAGACAGACCGCCGCAGCGCCGCCGAGCATCGGCAGGAGCATCAGCAGCTTTTTTCTGCGCGGCAGAGCATCATCCTCCGCGAGCGTCACCGTGAAGCGATATCCCATAACGAGCATCACCAGCGGCACAAGAAATGCAAAGCGGTGAATGAAGCCGTTCGGGATATGCAGCCCGTGCCAGAGATAATCCAGCGGCGGATACCACAGGCTGACGATCAGAAAGAGCAGCAGAGCGCCGCCGCAGATGCGTTCCCGCAGCGGGATGCGCCGCGCCGTCAGATAGCCCGGCACCAGAAACACACAGAGCATACTCGATGAGAGATTCGGCAGGCCGATATGCTGGATCGGATCGGTCAGATCTGCGAGCCGTCCGATCACCGCCGGAAGACTGTCCGGCAGCGCATTCAGCGCAGGCATGGACTGTGCCGCGGATGCCGTCGCGCCGAGCGCAAATGCCAGCGGCAGCAGCAGGATCGCCGCCATGCCGCCCGCCAGCAGCGAGCATCCGAAAAACCGCCCTGCATCCGCAGGGATCTCCCGCAGCGGCTTCCGCTCCGTCACGAGCAGAATGATCCAGCAGAGCACCGTCATCACGGCGGTGATATAGGTCATGTACGGATTGCAGATCAGCGAGAGAAACAGCACCAGCGGATGCATCCGCAGGTTCCGCTCCCGCACAAGCCGCACCGTACCGGCCAGCACCAGCGGCACCATCGCCGCAGCATCCAGCCAGATCAGCTGGAAAAAGTTATAGACGAACCAGAGGCTCAGTCCGTAGACCGCCGAAAAGAATACGGCAGTGCCGCTGCGCTTCGGTGTCAGCGTTTGCAGCAGCACACAGCAGAACAGTCCCGCCAGACCGATCCGGCAGCAGACCGACAGAGACAAAAATCCCTGCACGAGCGGTTCCGGCAGCAGCAATGCCGCCAGATTCCACGGATTGAGACAGTAATACGCGAGCAGCGCCCAGAAATTGACGCCGAGCCCCGCACGCCATGTATACAGCAGACTTTCCCCGCCGCGCACCATGCGCCGCAGCAGCAGAAAGAACGGATAATACTGTGCGCCTGCATCGGATTCCAGTGCCGCATCCCCGCCGAACGGATATTTGCCGCAGAGGGCAAAGGCCAGCAGCATGATGCCGCAGGGAATCAGAAAGCTCATCAGCCGCACAATATGCAGCTTCTTTTTTTCTGTCATCAGTACAGCACCGCATTCAGTACAATGACCGCCGCGAACAGCAGGATCATCAGCGCCAGCGCGATATAATCACGCATTCCGCTTTTCAGCTCACGCAGACGCGTCCGTCCCTCGCCGCCGTGATAGCAGCGGCATTCCATTGCGAGCGCCAGCTCCTCGGCGCGGCGGAATGCCGAGACAAAGAGCGGGATCAGGATCGGGATCAGCGCCCGCGCACGCTGCACGATGCCGCCGCTTTCCATATCCGCGCCGCGTGCCTTCTGCGCCGACATGATCTTGTCGGTCTCCTCGATCAGCGTCGGGATGAAGCGCAGCGCGATCGTCATCATCATGGCAAGCTCATGCACCGGCATTTTCAGCTTTTTCAGCGGCGAGAGCAGTGATTCGATCGCATCGGTCAGGACGATCGGCGAGGTCGTATAGGTCAGCAGCGAGGTGCCGGCGATCAGCAGACAGATCCGCACGATCATGAACGCCGAGGTCTGTAAGCCCTCCTCCGTGACCGAAATGAACTTCCAGCGGAAATATTCCTTGCCGCCGTCGAGCAGCAGCAGATTCATCAGGCCGGTGATAATGAGGATCGGGACGATCGGCCTGATGCTCTTGATGAGCATTTTCGGCGGGATGCGGGAGGCAGCCGTCGCTGCAATGACAAAGAATATGCCCGCCGCCAGCGAGACGATATGCTGTCCCCAGAACAGCATCACCAGAAAGATCAGCGTAATGATGATCTTGTACCGCGCATCCATTTTGTGAACAACGCTGTCCATCGGGAAATACTGCCCGAGTGTGATATCCTTCAGCATCCGGACTTTCCTCCCTCCAGTGCGCGGCGCAGCAGCTCCGCACCGTATTTCACGGTATAGACCTCATCGGGGAATGTGATGCCGCGTTCGCGCAGGCCGTGAAAGACACGGGTGATCTGCGGCAGGGCAAGCCCGATCTCTTCGAGCGAGCTGCCGCGGGCAAAGACATTCGCCGGTGTATCATAGCAGATGACCTTCGCATGGGAAAGCACCAGCAGCTTCGAGACATATTTTGCGACATCCTCCATGCTGTGCGAGACGAGCATGACCGTACAGCCGGTGCGCTTGTGGTATTCGGAAAGCTGCGTCAGGATCTTGGTGCGGCCGCGTGGATCCAGTCCTGCGGTCGGCTCATCGAGGATCAGCACCTTCGGCTCCATGGCCATGACGCCCGCGATCGCGACGCGGCGCTTCTGTCCGCCGGAGAGCGCATAGGGCGCCTTTTCGAGCAGCTCCTCCGTCAGACCGACGGCCTCTGCGGTCTCGCGCACTCTGCGGTCGATCTCCTTCTCGTCGAGCCCCATATTCTTCGGGCCGAATGCGATATCCTTGTAAACAGTCTCCTCAAAGAGCTGATACTCCGGATACTGGAACACCAGCCCGACCTGAAACCGCACGGCTCTGCGGTCGGCCTTTTTGTCCCAGATATCGCTGCCGTCCAGCAGGACAGTGCCCTCTGTCGGCTTCAAAAGCCCGTTCATCATCTGCATCAGCGTGGATTTGCCGGAGCCGGTATGCCCGATAATTCCGACAAAATCGCCCTGCTCGATTTGCAGATCAATATGATCGACTGCGGTTTTCTCAAACGGCGAGCCGACGCTGTAGGTATAGGTCAGATTTTTCGCTTCAAGAATCGGCATTGCGATGATTCCTTTCCTGCGGAGATCTCAGCTCCGCCGCACCTCACTTCTGAAGATCGGTGCCGCTCTGAATATCAGTATCAAAGATCATTTTCTTGCAGGCATGGCAGTAATATGCCTCGATCGCAAAGCTCGTAAGCGTCTGCTTTGCGGCAGTCACCCTGCCGATGCCGAGGAACCGGTCAAAGAATCCGGTCCTGTCCTCTCCTGCCTTCCATGTCACTGCGGATCTTCCGTCGCCGGACAGGATCCCCTTCTGCATTTCATTTTCACAATACGGGCATTTCATAGTTTCCCTCCGTGATCTGTATTCTGCATGAGCTGCGCGATCGCATCCACGCAGTCCTCAACGGTCATGATCTCCGGATCGAGATCATAGCCCGACTGCCGGAGCAGGTCGATCAGCTCGGTCGGCTGCGGAACATCCAGTCCGAGACTGCGCATTTCCTGCACATGGGAGAACACCTTCTCCGGCTTCGCATCCATCCGCACCTCGCCGTGATCGACAACGATCACGCGGTCACACTGCGCGGCCTCGTCCATTTCATGCGTGATGAGAATGATCGTAATGCCGTAATCGCGGTTGAGCAGCTTGATCGTCCGCATGACCTCCTTGCGTCCCTGCGGATCGAGCATGGCGGTCGGCTCATCGAGAATGATGCAGTCCGGCCGCATGGCGATGATGCCCGCAATCGCGACACGCTGCTTCTGTCCGCCGGAGAGCTGATGCGGCGCGTGGTGGCGGTATTCGTACATTCCGACCGCCTGCAAAGCCTGATCGACGCGAATGCGCATCTCATCGGTCGGCACGCCGAGATTCTCCAGCCCGAATGCCACATCCTCCTCGACGATCGTCGCGACGATCTGGTTATCCGGATTCTGGAAAACCATGCCGGCGTGCTGCCGGATCTCCAGCAGCTTGTCTTCATCCTTTGTGTCCATGCCCGCGACCGTCACGCGCCCCTCAGTCGGGAGCAAAATCGCATTCATGAGCTTTGCGAGCGTCGATTTGCCGGAGCCGTTATGCCCCAGCACCGCGACCAGCTCGCCGTGTTCAAATGAGAGCGTAATCCCTTTCAGCACCTCCGCCGGCTTGGACTTCTCGTCCTCCGCCGGATATGCGAAATGCACATCCTCTATTCTGATAAGCGGTTCCATCATGCAATATCACCTATGAGCTTGCCGCAGTCCTTGCAGGCGTAAAATGTATTCGGCGTAGATGTCAGTCCCGCAAGATTTTTGATCACGCAGCCGCCCGCCGCGATGATCTTATGCTTTTCCGCGGGAACAGCCGTATGCTGCATAAAATATGCATCATCGAGCCAGTAGAGAAACGCCGGCAGCCCGAATCCGCCTGCGCCCATAAAACCTTTCGTCATTTCTTTTCCGCAAAAGGGACAATTCATGCAATTCACCTTTCTGCCGGCTTCTCCGGCATATTGTATCATCATCTGTGCATCCGCACGCGCCTGTTTTTCAGTGTTCTCCGGTCAGGTTCCGGATCTCATCTTCGATCAGCCGGAATACCCGTGCGATCTGATAGCCGTCCGCAGCGGCATGATTGAGCCGCACCGTGACCGGCATCATCAGTCTGCCGTTTTCCTCTCTGTACGCGCCCCAGTTGACGATCGGGCTGAAATAGAGATATCCGTCCGGCAGCTCGACATGGAGCGCATCATAGGAGAGCCACGGCACACAGGAGGCATCAAACCAGTTCGGATGATTCGCACTGTCCAGCCCGTATTCGCGTGTCTGCTTCGCTGCCTCCGCATCGGCCGACGCACGCGCATAAAAGACATCATAATCGGGATCGTATTCGGTATAGACGACCGTAAAGGTCTCGGTGTCCTCGTGGAACACATACTGCGCAGGGTTGATCCGATCCCAGCAGAGCAGCTGCTCATTCTGCCAGTCCCACGCAAGGCGGTAATCCTCTCTTGCATTGAGCGCACGGCTCAGCACATAGAGAAAATTGATATAAAAGCGCGTATCTGTGCGCTTTGAGAATGTCCGCAGCGCCGTGACATCCAGACGCGCCGTGATGGACACGGAGCATTTGCAGTCCTCCGAAAAATGCCGGAGCACGCCGCGGCGGTAATAGGTTTCCATGTCAACGATCTGATAATTCATCGGTATTTTTCCAGTCTGTAAAGCAGGCCGTTCTCCGGCTCTGTCACGCCGTTTTTATAGTCATAGCCGAGATGCCGGTAGAAATTGACGGCGGTCAGCGATGCGGGAATCTCAATGCGGCCTGCCCGTTTTGCGTATTCATCCTGTTCGAGCGTCTCAATGAGCAGCCGTCCGAGCCCCCTGCCCTGCCAGTCCGGCAGAATGAAGATCGTCAGCAGAATGCTCTCGGTCTCGCTCCCCCAATAGGGCGCGATCGTGCCCGTCCCGACGATCTTCTCACCGTCGCAGATCACATACATATGCCCCTCACGGGCGCGCTGACGCAGCACCTCTGCTGAGTGTGTCTCCTTAAGATGCGCGATGTATTCCGGCGGATAGTCGCGGCTGTTGCTGATTGCAGCGGTCACTGAAACGACCTGCGCCGCTGCCTCCGCATCCGCATCCGTAAATCTTCGTATTTCCAAAGAATATTCTCCTATGTCATGAAAAGCGCGTATTCACTTGATGATCAGGCATCCCCCGCCTGCCAGACTGCGGTCGCGCCGCAGGGCAGCGCAGCCTTTGCCAGCTCGACCGGCAGGCCGATCTCATCCGCAGATACCGTTCCGCCGCATTTCGGCACGATGAGCAAATGCAGCAGATAGCCCATGACCGACGGCGAAAGGCCGGTCGTATAGCTGTTGAGCAGGAAGAACAGCGGCTCGTCGGACAGCACATCGAGACAGGCCTCGACCAGCGGATAAATGCTGTTTTCGAGCTTCCAGATCTCACCGCCGGGGCCGCGCCCGTAGCTCGGCGGATCCATGATGATGGCATCATATTTCCGGCCGCGCCGCGCTTCTCTGCGGATGAATTTCTCGCAGTCATCGACGATCCAGCGGATCGGCTTATCGGTCAGGCCGGAGGCGGCGGCATTCTCCCGCGCCCACTGCACCATGCCCTTTGCCGCATCCACATGACAGACCTCCGCGCCAGCCGCTGCACAGGCAAGCGTCGCGCCGCCCGTATACGCAAACAAATTCAGCACGCGCACCGGCCGTCCGGCACTGCGGATCGTTTCCTGCATCCAGTCCCAGTTGACCGCCTGCTCCGGAAACAGTCCCGTATGCTTGAACCCGGTCGGCCGGACAATGAATGTCAGCTCGCGGTATCGGATCTGCCAGCTCTCCGGCGGCTTTTTGCGGTATTCCCACTGTCCGCCGCCCGATTTGGAGCGGTGATAGTGTCCGTCGGCGTGCTGCCAGAGATCGGTCAGCGGCGGTGTCTGCCAGATGACCTGCGGATCGGGGCGGATCAGTGTGACATTGCCCCAGCGCTCCAGCCGCTCGCCGGATTTTGTGTCGATCAGGCGGTAATCCGCCCAGTGTTCTGCAATTCTCATATCAATGTATCTCCGAAAAAAGAATCAGAAATGCCGTGTGCAATTTGGTCAGAAGATTTCTGTCAGAATGATGACCAGCAAAAAGAGACCCGCCATCGCGAATTCACCGATGCTACTTTTCTGGTCTGTGCGCCAGTCGGCAAGTCCCATCAGAACGGGAAGCATCAAAAGAGCGAACCGGTTCAGCCAGAGACCGAAATGGGTGCGCGGCGTCGGAATTATAAAAATAAAAACCAACGAAACCGGCATGAGCACAAACAGGCACACCATCGCTAAAATGCAGCAGATACGCTCCCGTTTGTTCCATCTTTTCCACCGTCCGAACATTTTCTCTGTCCTCCGTCAGCCGCAGCTGCGTCATTTCCCGCCGATCCACCATTCCGGCGTCAGCTCGCCGAACCGCATCGTGCGGCCGGTCTCCGTATCCATCATGATCTCGATATCACGGTAATGCTCCGGCATCAGCTGCACCATCAGCTCACGGCAGGCGCCGCAGGGTGCGCCGCTGCTGCCATCCGGCAGGATCGCCAGAACCTTGTCGATCTCCTGCTCCCCCGCCGTCAGCATCGCAAAAATCGCGCTCCGCTCCGCGCAAATGCCGAGCGTCGAGCAGGTGTCCGCACAGACACCGGTATAAATCTTTCCGTTTTTGGAAAGAAGCGCCGCGGCGACCTCTCCGCAGGTCACATAATCCGAGACTCTGCGCGGATGCTGCACAGCCTTTGCCGCGTCATAGAGCGCCTGCCATACTGCGTCCATATCCTCACCCCTGCTTCTTCGCCTTTGCTGTTCGCGCCGTGATGACCTCCGCGATCGCAAAGGCATAATTGTTGATGCGGCGGAAATCGCGTCCCTCCAGCATAATGCGGATCGAAGCATCGTCACGCCGTTCCCGCACAAGAATGCGCCCGTCTGTACCGAGCTCATCCTCGCAGGCATTGATGAACTTGATGATCTCCGGATCGTTTTTCCAGATCTCACGCCAATACTGCGGGATCCGTACCGATACGGCGACCTGCGGATCATATTCCATGACCTCAGCCAATGCGCTGAGCGGTCTGCCCGTCCGCTGTACGACCTGCAAAAGCCTTGCCGCCGTCATCAGACCGTCCGGTGCCGGGACATCATCGAAAAACAAATAGCCGGAGCCGTCGCCGCCGAGCGCGAGGCCGAGATTGTGCATCTTATCCAGCACGAACTGCGGTGCCGGCTGCGTAATCTGAAGCGGGATCCCGCGCAGCTTCGCATAGCGCAGGAAGCCGAGATTCGACATGACCGTCGCCGCAACGCCGCGCTCCATGACACGCGGTCTGCCGGCCGGCGCATTCTCCTGCAATTCCAGCCTGTCCTCGCAGAGGATCGCCAGCATCCGGTCGCCGTTGAGCAGCTCACCGCTTTCATCCACAGCAAGACATCTGCCGCCGTCACCGTCAAAGGCAAAGCCCGCATTGCAGTTATAATCCTTGACAAACTGTATCAGCGGCTCGACTGCCTGTACCCCGCAGTCACGGTTGATATTGATGCCGTCGGGATTGTTGTTCAGCATCAGCACCTCGGCGCCGAGATGCCGGAACAGCAGCTCCGCAATCGCGCTGACCGAACCGTTTGCACAGTCCAGCGCCACGCGCAGCGGACCGCTCTGCCGCAGATCCATCGGTGTTGCGAGCCGGGATGCCAGAAGCCGGAGATACCGCTTCCGCGCATCCTCCTGCCGGACGATGATGCCGCAGTTCTGATGCGATTTCAGCGGCATTGCAGCATTCGACGGCATCATAGACGAAATCGTATCAAGCTGCTCGGAGGACATCGGCGAGCCGTCCTTTGCAAAGAGCCGCACACAGATCGACTCATAGGGCAGATCGCCGCCGGTCAGCGCAATGCCGGCCTCAGCATCCTCCGCAGAGAGCATCAGCGCCAGTCCGGAGGACGGCAGTACGCCGAGTGTATGCGCAATGCCGCCCGCCGCGCAGATGCCAGCGCAGAGCGCAGATTCCAGTGCCTCCGCCGAGCGGCGCGGATCGCGCGCGATATAGAAAACGGGCGGATGATTGCTCGTGCGCCCGATCGCCTGCGCCGCCGCTCTGCCGAGCCGCAGCATCAGCTCACAGGTGATCTCTGTGATTGCAACGCCGCGCAGTCCCTCCTGCCGCAAAAATCTGCTCATGGTCTCACTCCCTTATCTCCGGAATCCGGCGCGGTCACTCCGCTTTCCAGAAGCCGCCCCGATGAAAATTTTCATTGCCGAGCGGCTCAGCGGTCAGCCGGAAGATGACGCAGCCGTCCGGACAAACGATCGTTTTGCTGTATCTGCCGTCTCCGCCGAGATTTTCAAGATCGCCGCCGCTCCGGACGGCCTCCATCAGCGGATAGAGCATCATCATCGTTTTCGAGCAGATGCCCTGCCCGTCCTGATTGACCGGACAGCCGTAGGTGCAGGTGTACCGGTCGCCGATCTCCTCACCGTTCCGGCAGTAATGCTCAGGTGTGTCACCGCGCAGAAAGCCGGTCACCTCGACGGTGAATGCATATTCCTCATCATACCACTTTTTCATATATTACCCTCTCAGCCGATGCGCCTGACCGGTATCCGGATGACTGTTTTCAGCTTCTCCGGCGCTGTCCGCCGCGCATCGTTCAGGTAGATCTCGTGATGCCGCCGCACTGCGGAAAAATCCGGAACCAGACCGTTTTTCTGCATAAATGCGTGCATTTCCGCGACCGTCTCCGGCTCGCTGTCATAGCTGCCGATGTGCATACACTGCACACAGAGTCCCTCGTCATAACGGAAATATTCCACATCGGAAAAATCGCTTTTCTTCTTCGCGGCAGCTTCGGCACGCGCCCATTCCAAATCCGCCGCCGTGACAAAATCCGGCATCCGGATCATCGAGATCCACTGAAACGCGTCCTTTCGGGTATTGTCGATCATGCCGTCTGCGCTGCCGTCCTGCTGCCAGAGTCCCTCCAGCGGCGGCACAGTGAAATCAAAATAGCCGTCAATGCGGTGATCGCCCATCTTGCTCATTTTGACCGTATAAGCAATGCCGTAGAGCAGGCCGAGCGCCTGCTGATAAGCGCCGTCCGGTTCATTCGGATCTCCCGTCCCGCGCACGGCAATAAACTGCATCGGCGGAACGGTCACGACCGCCGGCTTTTTCGGCGGCAGATAGAATTCCTTATATTCCTTTTTGAAATCGAAAGCCATATCAGTTTCCCCTCACGCCCCGTCCGGCTCAATGATATACCCGAAGATCGTCCGCTTTGAGGCGAGAAATCCGCTGTACGGCGTCCGGAAAATATGCCCGCACTGGTTATATGCATTGCAGATGCGGATCTCGTCCCCGTGCTTTTGCAGCACGACCGTATGCACTGACGAGCGGAACCGTTTGCCGCACCAATAAACATATACAACCGTCTTGCCGCTTTCGAGTGCCGCTTCGAGCTTTTCACGCTTCCGCACCCGCTTTGCCGGCAAACCGAAATGCTTCAGACAGTGGCCGAGCGAAAGAAAATTGGTGCCCCAGAAGCCGAGCAGCACGCGGAACCGCTCCATGTAATGCGCGATCTCCGTAAACTCGGCGGGGCGGCCGTGCAGCAGCAGCGCATTGTAGACCGCAATGACCTCACATCCGCTGCGGCTCATGTTGGAAAGCCCGAATTTCATACCTGATACCGCCCCCAGCGACTGACCGTGGATCAGTCCGGCCGGAAGCGGTATCTCCCGATTGTATTTGTAATTCTTTTTTGGCAAGAAACTCATGGTTTTTCTCCTGTGTCACGGCTCCGGCATATCCGAGAACGAATACTGCTTTCCGCCGTCGGATGCGGCATCGCCGAACGGATAGCCGAGGTGCGCATAGGCAAGCTGTGTCGCAACTCTGCCGCGCGGCGTGCGCGCCAGCATACCGAGCTGCATCAGATACGGCTCGCAGACATCCTCCAGCGTCACGGCCTCCTCGCCGATCGCGGAGGCAAGCGTTTCCAGTCCGACCGGGCCGCCGCGGTAGCCGCGGATCATCATATCGAGCAGCCGGTGATCGAGCTTGTCCAGTCCAAGCTCGTCGATCTCCAGACGCTCCAGCGCCTTGCGCGTGGTCTCCTTGTCGATCACGCCCGTACCCAGCACATCCGCAAAGTCGCGGACGCGCCGCAGCAGGCGGTTCGCGATACGCGGTGTGCCGCGGGAACGCTTTGCAAGCTCCATCGCGCCGTCCGCCTCGCAGGGAATATCCAGCAGCATCGCGCTTCTGCGGATGATATCGCAGAGCTGCTCCGGCGTATACAGCTCTAAGCGCTGCACGATGCCGAAGCGGTCGCGCAGCGGTGCGGAAAGCTGTCCGGCTCTCGTCGTCGCGCCGACCAGCGTAAAGGGCTGGAGATCCACGCGGATCGACCGCGCAGACGGCCCCTTGCCGATCATGATATCGAGCGCTCTGTCCTCCAGCGCCGGATAGAGGATCTCCTCGACAGCTCTTGACAGCCGGTGGATCTCATCCACAAACAGCACATCGCCGCGGCCGAGATTCGTCAGCAGCGCGGCCAGATCGCCCGGCTTTTCGATCGCGGGGCCGGAGGTGATCCGCAGATTGACGCCCATTTCATGTGCGATGATGCCGGAAAGCGTCGTCTTTCCGAGACCGGGCGGGCCGTAGAGCAGAACATGGTCGAGCGGCTCACTGCGGCGGCGCGCCGCCTCGATATAGACCGCAAGATTCTGCTTGACCGTATCCTGCCCGATATAGTCATTCAATGTTTTCGGGCGGAGCGAGACCTCCACGTCGCCGTCTGCCGGAATGATCTCCGGACTGGCAATGCGTCCCTCGTCCTCCTCAAACACCGGATTTCCTGTTTGAATCATGTATGATTATTCTCCGATCGCGGGTTCAGTGCATATGCCAGAGATGATCCGTATATTCATTCTCCGGCAGCGGAACCCATGAATTTTCGCTTTGCTGGACATACCAGCGTTCTTCGTCGTAGTCCCACTCCATCCAGCCGTAATCGCCGTCGTAATTCGAGGAAACGCCCTCGAACCAGTACTGCCAGACCGGCGGATCCATGTCGGTGTTCTGGAAGAAGTAACAGTCCGTGTCTTCGTCGTAATACCATTCGTTTTCGGAATCCCACGGAACCGATCTGCCGAGCGCATTGACATAGATGCCGTCTTTGCTTTCTTTGCTGACCGGCTCATTGTAGTCGTTGTTCACATCGTTATAAGCATTATCGTTCTGATTTATGCGATGTGTGGCCTCATACATTCTGCTGTTTGCGATCCTGACCGCAGCGGCAATGATGCAGATCATGAACACAAGAAACAACACTTTGACGAGGGGCGAGCTCCGCTTTCTGCGGGCAGCCGGCTGCTCCGCAGAATAACCCGTATCCGGCGCGGCCATATTGCCCTGCGGCTGTGAAAAGCTCTGGGCTGTCTGCGGCTGCGCGATCGCGTTGCTCTCCGCAAGAATTCCGCCGCAGTTCGGACAGGTCAGCAGGTTCCGACCGTCAGGTGAAGGCTGCGCCGTCACTTTTCCGCGGCAGTAGGGGCATTCGTATATTACCGGTGCGGGCGGCGTATACACAGCCTGCTGATTGATGACATCCGTCCCGCGATTCTGCACATCACTCCGCTGCGAGAACAGGCTCCTGAGCAGCGAACCGAGTATCAGTCCGCCGCCTGACGATCTGCCGTACCCGGAACGGTGTGAGCGATGATAGGAGGAACGGTGTGACGAATGCGAGGAACGGTGCGAGCTGCTCGCACGACGGGCTGACGGACGCGAAGAATGCGAGCTGGATGGTTTGCTTCCGGGCGGCATGGTTCAGGCTCCTTTCGGATAGGTCAGATAAAATGTCAGGATTGGCTGATCGTCAGCGCTCGAAGAAGCGCTTCTTGCGGACATAGAACGGATCAATGCCCTTGACCGCCTTTTTCGCGGCAGGCTCCTCCAGACTGATGAACACCAGCGAATCGCCGGATTTCGTATAATTCTGCATATACTTGGAAAGCGGGAAGAACAGCTTGCGCGTGTTGCCGCTCATATCGAAGACGAAAAGCGTCTGCGGCCGCTCGCAGCCGCGGATCATCTCGACCAGATAGCAGGCATCGACATTCGCCTGTCGTGCGAGATAGCGCGTCAGCGGACGGAGCAGATGATCCAGATTCTTCTGGCTCACTCTGTATTCGATCGTCTCCTCCTCCTTCATGGAAATTGCCGGAATATTGAGATTCCGGGCGACCATGAGGATGCTCTTGATCTCCTGCGAGGAAAACTCCTTACCGTAGGAATTCGGATTCAGAACGGCATTCGCCGACTGGATCAGGTCAAACAGGCGCAGGCAGTTGAGCTTGTAGCAGTTGACATACCGCTTCGCAAACTGCTGCAAAGAACGGTAGCTCGTGAAGAACGGGATAAAGATATCGCCGTCCGGATTCTGCGTTGTGACCAGCTCCATTGAAATGCCGCCGTTGACCTCGTCCTGCTTCACCGGACGCTTGCAGATGACATAGACATCGCTCTTGATGAGCATTTGCAGAAAGAGCGAGCGCTTCTCCGGTTTGGTAATCGCTTCCTTCAGTAATTCGTCAAGATTCATCTTCATTTCCTCCTCTTTTCAAGCATGATCTGTATATTCTATATGTATAATTTGCTTTTCTCTCTGTTATAATCCCACATCGTTCAGGCCGACAGCGCCTTTGCTGCGGCGAAGATCTCCTCAAGGCCCGTGAACGGCTCCTCCCGCTCGACATATTTGCCGGACGAATAGCCCGCATACCACATCTTCCCGCCGAGTGTCCGCGAGATCGCAGTGCAGGTGCAGACGCCGTTTTCAATATGCACCGCGATTCCGTCAACCGCCGCGATCCCGTTCATATATGTCGAGACCTGATATTTCAGCGCCGCAATCAGTGTATCGCGGTCGGAATTCTGATCGAAGGATACCTTCTGAAGCCCCTCGAAATCGGTGCCGCTGAAAATATGATCGCCGGTGAGCAGCTCCGTGTGGGCATCTCTGACATCGAGATCCGTCAGCGCGGAATTGAACGCATTCGAGACAGTTCTCGC
Source organism: uncultured Ruminococcus sp. (assembly GCA_946621745.1). GTDB lineage: Bacteria > Bacillota > Clostridia > Oscillospirales > Ruminococcaceae > Firm-04. The sequence goes on along the minus strand of CAMOOV010000002.1, from coordinate 23,944 downwards.
AGCGGCGTTGACCGTTTTCTGCCGGTTTGTATCCATCCGGAAGACAAGATCCGTCACGCCGATATCCACAGTCCACTTTCCGCCGCGGCAAAGCGCGTAATATGTGCCCTTTCTCTCTGCCGCTCCGTTTTCCGCTGTCAGAGCCGCCGGGAATGCATACAGCACATCGACCGGCTCAAAGAGCGTGACCACCAGATCCAGCAGCGCAAGATCGTTCGGATCATCCCGTTCCGCACGCGCTTCTGCGGCGCTCTCACGCATCTCCTTGTTTTTTGCATTGAGCTTTTCGAGCAGCGCATCATCGCGGATGCCCTCGCCGATCTCATACGAAGCGATCGGCTCATAGTTTTTCTCAAAATCCGCGATCAGCTCCTCATCGCTCTGTACCTTCTCGGCAAAGAGCAGATGGGATGCCGCACGGTAATTTGAGCATTCCAGTATCTCCGCCGCATTCTTGTTCCGATAGGCTTCTAAAAAGTGCTGAACCGCCGCCCGTGCCTGCTCCGCCTCGGTCATCGGGTGCAGGATCGAATCCCAGTCCGTCACTTTGCCGGAGACATAGTTATTGACATAATAGGTCAGGATGAACTGCGCATCCGCAGCCTCGATCTTTCCGTTTTCGTCCACATCCGCAGCCGTCCGCTGTGCATCGGTCATCGGATCGGGGTTGCCCGCCGTAAGCTCCGTATACGCCTGCAAAGTGATCTGCGCATCATTCGCGCCGATCTCACCGCTGCCGTCCGCATCGCCGCGGAGCGGTTCTGCCGCATGAACGCTCTGTACCGGGATCATGCCGCAGAGCATGGCCGCTGCCGCGATCCCGCTGATAAATCTGTGCTTCATTCCGAATCCTCCGGTTATGCTGTATCTCAGTTTATCTTCTTTGCTGCTTCAAATGCTTCGTCAAGCGAAGCAAATCCCTCTTCGCTGTCGCTATCCGCCGGATATCCTGCATAGACGATATCGTCCTCGCCCTCAAATCCGACGGCTGTCGCCGTGCAGCAGCCGTCCTTGACCTCGAACTTCATCTCCGGCAGCTCTGTGACATCCGAGAAATAAACAGTGATCTTATATTTCAGGGCCTCGACCGCTTCTTCCTTCGTTTTCGGCTCATCGACCTGCTTCACATCCTCGAAATCATCGCCGCTGAACTGATACTCGCCCTCCAGCAGCTTGAGGACATTGTTCTCTGTCGCGTTTTCGGCATCAATATCGACAAGGCTCGTATTAATGGCATGATAGAGGCTCTTGGCACTCGAGGCAGCGATGAGCGCATCGGACTCCTCCACATAGCCGGCCATTGTGTCCATGAAATTGACATCCATGATCCATTCTCCGCCGATCTTCGCGATGCTGATCTCATCCTCGTCTGCCTCATCCCCTGCGGTCGTCCTGACCGTAAAGACCAGCATATCCTCATACGGCACGAACACCGTCTTGATCCACTCGATAAACGCCTTGGATTCCTCATAGTCCGGATCGGAAGTATCCATTTCCGCAAGCTCATCATCCAGCTCCGTAATATTCCGCTGAATGTACTCGTTGTATTCCTTTCTCTCGTCCTCATCGCGCGTGCAGGAAAGGATCTCGAAGCCATCATACTGCCCGAATGTCTCAAGGATCGCATCCACGAGATCTTCCATGTCGTCGGCATCATCTTCCTCAAGGAACCTTTTCATGCCCTCAGTATACGCATCAAAATTTGTAACGGAGAGCATTTTCTCGCGGTCGCCCTTCATCGCGGAATCCAGAAATGTTTCCAGAACCGCCTGCGCTGCTTTTCTGTCCGCATCGGAAACCTCTTCAGCGGGTTCCGATTCCGATGCATCTTTGCTGCTGTCGGTACTGCTTTCGGTATCGCTGTCAGCACTGCTTTCATCTTCGCTTTCATCCGCAGCAGCCGTAGTTGACGCTTCGGACGATTCTGCATTCAGTATTTCTGTAACGGATGCTTCACCGGTGCTGCTGTTTTCATTCGCGCATCCGGCAAGGCTGCCAAGCAACATCGCGGCGATCATGCCGCAAAGAATCTTTTTCATCTGCATTGTATCAGTTCCTCCTGTACCTGTTCTTATGTATGCTTCAATGCGGCTGTCCGCCGCAAATGTCAGTCTGATTATCCGAGCATCCGCTTGCCGAGCTTTGAAAGTGCCAACCGGATCAGCTCCGACGAGGGCAGCGCGGGATCGAGTGACGCAAGCGCTTCCGCCGCCTCGCCCTGCGAATAGCCCAGAACGAGCAGTGCGCTCATCGCCTCATCCAGATTGCCGCCGCTGATCTGCACCGGTGCAGCCGGAAGCCCCTCACGCTCCACGGATTTCGCGACCTTGTCTTTCAGCTCCAGCACGATGCGCTGTGCGGTTTTCGTGCCGATGCCCTTGGTCTTGGTGAATTGCTTATAGTCTCCGGCCGCAACGCTCAGCGCAAAGCGGTCGGGCGTAAAATCGGAAAGGATCGCCAGCGCCGCCTTCGGCCCGACGCCCGAAACGGAGATCAGCTGATCGAAGCAGCTGCGCTCGCTGCGCGCCGCAAAGCCGTAAAGCGCGACCTCGTCCTCGCGGACGGTCATGCGCGTAAACAGCGTCGTCTCGGTATCGACCGCGCCGACGGCAGCGGCCGTCTGCACACTGGTGCGGCAGGCATAGCCCACGCCCCCGCAGTCGATCACGACAAGTCCCGGCTCCTTGTAGGAGACCGTGCCGCGTAAATGATCTATCAACAGTCTGTCCTCCTGTTCAGTAATCCGGCTTGGCGCAGTGTCCGTGACAGATCGCCAGTGCCAGCGCATCGGCGGCATCGTCAGGCTTCGGGATTTCGCTGAGATGCAAAATCCTGCGCGTCATATCCATAACCTGCCGCTTCTCCGCCTTGCCGTAGCCGACGACCGCGGATTTCACCTGGAGCGGCGTATATTCGCAGATCGGGACATTTTTCTGCGCACAGGCCAGCAGGATCACGCCCCGCGCCTCTGCGACCATAATGCCGGTGGTTTTATTGGTATTGAAATAGAGCTTTTCCACGGAAAGCACCTGCGGCGTATAGCGCTCCAGAATATACACGGTATCGGTGTAGATCTGCGCGAGCCGTGCGGAGAATTCCATGTCGGCCGGTGTGAGAATTGCGCCGTACTCGACGGTTTTGAAGTTCATGCCCTGATAATCGACAATGCCGAATCCGACCGTCGCATATCCGGGATCAATTCCGAGTATCCGCAATCCGCTCACCTCCATAATCGGCCTATTCTATTATACCATAAACCTTCTGTCAATTCAAGAGGAAAACGGCATTTTTCATATTATTTTTGGGATTTCGCCCGTACAGCAAAAGGCCGGACGGTACAGCGCTGCACCGTCCGGCCTGACTGAAAACAACGTATCTCCGAAGGATCAATCCTGTGCCTGATCCTTCCCGTTCTTTTTGTCTTTTTTCTCATTCTGCTTGCCGGCAGCAGCCGGTACGGGCGCTGTCTCCGTGATCGGATCCGCCGCGAGCATACCGAGCAGCATCCAGAACAGCGGCGCGACCGTCAGTACGGAAATGCCCGTGAATGCCGCAGCCGCATAGACCAGAACCGCCGATACCGCAGCTGTCAGCATCCAGCCGTTTCCGTCCTTTCTGCGCTGCCACGCACGGAAGATACACCAGCCGAGCAGCACAATATGCAGGATCAGCGACGGAATACCGCGTGTCGCCGCGATATACAGATAATCGTCATACGGACGGTCAACGGTATTCGGATTGCCGCCGACATCGTAGGAAACGCGCAGCTGCGTGAAATAGAAATTGTCCGGCCCGACGCCGAGCAGCGGATCAATTTTCAGTGCGCGGACACCCTGCTCGCGGCAGTATTTCCGCACGGCGAATGCATCGTAAACATCGACTGCATTGTCAGCAGTCGCGGAATACGGTCCCTGCGTGCCGAGCCGGTAATAGCCGTCATCCCAGACAATGCCGCCGTCATAGAGCGCCGGCAATTCCCTGCCGTCTGCATTTGTCATCGTGAAGCCGTTCGGCCGGACGATGTCCGCAACATCGTCCTCCCGCGCTGCAAATGCAATACCCTCCTCGGCCTGCTTAATGACAGCTCTGTCCGGACGCCGGTATGTCTGGTTGATTGCCGGCGTGAACCATACCCACAGCCCGCCGACCGCAACGGCAATGACCGTCAGCAGCGGCATGAGCCATGCGCGAAAATCGGATTCCTTCCGCTTGATGACCGCAATCACGATCATGCAAAGGAAAATGCCGCCCGCCGCAATCAGACCGGTCAGGGTCTGCGTCTTGATCGCCATGACAATGCAGAGGCATCTGCAAATGATCGCAGATGCGATCGTTTTCTTCTCCTTTGCGATCAGCGAGGCCGGAACCGATACGGCACCGAGCATACCGAGCATCATCGCATATGTCACAGGATTGTCCGTCATGCCGGTCGGCAGACGCAGATTCCACAGCAGCATCGGATCGAGATTCCGGTAGGGGCTGAGGCCGAAATCGGTCGCCTTGTAGTCGATCAGCGGGAGCGCCTGCAAAATGCCCCAGATGCACTGCACAATGCCGAAAAGCATCACGCCGCGCAGAAATTTCTCCTGCTGCTGCTTCTCCCGCAGCATTGTTCCGAGATAAAAGACCGCCGCATAGATCAGCAGCGCGAGCCAGCCCTCATCGCGGCCGTCCTGCCCGAAAAACGAGATTTTCAGGTCATAGGAATGGAACAGCGAAATGGCCGCCCAGATGAGTGATCCGGCCAGCAGCAGATACGGCACTGCCGTTTTCTTCGAGAACTGCTTCCGCATCAGGCCGATCACCATTGCGATGATTGCAAACACACCCACGACTGAGAAAATCGTCGCGGTACTGCGCAGCGCCACGAACAGCAGCGCGATCACCGCGCCGAATCCGCCCCCGTCGATCATATCCGCAAAGCCGGCATTTGCGCGGTTCGTCAGATGATTGATGCCCTCGGAGAGCCCGACGCACCAGAGGAGCGCCAGCATCAGCTTCGCGGCCGCATTGCGGTAGCGGCCGAGATCCATATTAAGGATAAAGTTTGATTTATCGGATGTACCGAAGATCGTTTTAGCCATAATTTTTCTCACTTGACAGCGATGCGCATGACTTCGGAAAGTCATGCGCACCGGATTTCATACGGATTATTTTGCGACATCGACTGCGCGGCTCTCACGAATGAGATTGACCTTGATCTGACCGGGATATTCCATGTCATTTTCAATGCGCTGTGCGATCTCGCGTGCAGCAAGAACCATGCGCTCATCGTCGATGACCTCCGGCTTGACCATGATGCGGACCTCTCTGCCCGCCTGCATCGCATAGCACTTCTCCACGCCCTCATAGGACATACAGATCTCCTCGAGCTTCTGGAGACGCTTGATGTAGCTTTCGAGATTCTCGCTGCGGGCGCCCGGTCTCGCAGCGGAGATGGCGTCGGCCGCCTGCACGATGCACGCGATTGCAGTCCGCGGCTCCACATCATTGTGGTGCGCCTCGACTGCGTGGATGACCTCTGCCGGCTCCTTGTACTTGCGGCAGACATCAACACCAATCGCGACATGAGAGCCTTCAATCTCGGCGGTCAGTGCTTTGCCGATATCATGCAGCAGGCCTGCGCGTCTTGCCATGTTCGCATCAACGCCCAGCTCCGATGCCAGAATGCCGGAAAGCGTTGCGACCTCGATGCTGTGATTGAGAACATTCTGCCGGTAGCTGGTACGGAATGTCAGTCTGCCGAGCAGACGGATCAGCTCCGGATTCAGCCCGTGAACATTGGTCTCCAGGACAGCTCTTTCGCCCTCCTGCTTGATGCGCTTTTCGACCTCTCTGCGCGCCTTATCGACCTTTTCCTCGATGCTGGCCGGATGGATGCGTCCGTCCACGATCAGCTTTTCGAGCGCCAGTCTCGCGACCTCGCGGCGAACCGGATCAAAGCAGGAAAGCGTGATCGCCTCCGGTGTATCGTCGATGATGAGATCGACGCCGGTCAGGGATTCGATCGAGCGGATATTTCTTCCCTCGCGGCCGATGATCCTGCCCTTCATTTCGTCATTGGGCAGCGGCACGACGGAAACAGCGACCTCGGAGACCTGCTCCGCGGCACACTTGGCAATCGCCATGGAAATGTGACTTCTCGCGATGTCCTCGCAGGATGTTTTGATCTGCTGCTCATAGGCGCTGATCTTGACAGCCTTCTCATGCACAAGGCTCTGATCGAGCTGCTGAAGCAGGTAATCCTTTGCCTGCTCCTTGGAAAATTCGGAGATGCGCTCCAGCAGGTCGATCTCGGAACGCTTGAGGCGTTCGATCTCCTCGGTGCCTGCCTTCTTGATCTGCTCCGCTTCCGCGAGCCGTTCGTCCGCCTGATGCAGCTTGTTCTGGAGCTGCTCCTCGCGGCGCTCGTAATGCTCTGTTTTCTTGTCTAAATTTTCTTCCTTTTGCTGGATTCTGCGCTCCTGACGGGTCATATCGGCTCTGCGGTCCTTGATCTCCTTTTCTGCATCGCTGCGCAGCTTGAAGATCTCGTCCTTTGCCTCGACCAATGCAGAGCGCTTGCGGTCCTCGGCTTCCTTTTCGGCGGAGCTGCGGATGCGTTCCGCCTCCTTCTCCGCACTGCCGATCTGCGCTTCGGCATCGCGCTTGCGCTGCTCGATGCCCTTGGCCACACCGCGTGCTTCTGCTTTTTCGACCTGCGCACTGACATCCTGCCTTGCTCTCGAGGATCCGATCGCAAAGCCGGCAGCCGCACCGATCAGCAGTCCGACAATGATCAGAACCGCTATCACCGGTGCCTGTACCGCAGCCAGCATGAGGGTACTGAGTGCCATAACTGTGATTTCCTCCTTCATCATCAAATTGATTTCTGAGTATTTATCATTTGATTCTGCGGCAGGAAACACGCCGTTTGATGATTCTATTTTCAAAATGAGCGAAAGGGGGCGTGTCAGCGCTCCCGGCTCTTTATATAAGCCGCACACCTGTTTCTGTATCCGGTGCGGCGCGCAAAAAAGATCAAGCGGCTTCTGCCGCAAAACACCATCGGAATCGGCGGACAGAAAAAATGCCCCCGGCTTCCGGTGCAATGCATAATACACAAGAATAGTATACTATACTTTCCGCCGAAAGTCAAGGGCTTTTTCCATTTTCGGATAAATTTTCAGTTCTCTGTCACTGTCAGGGTGCCGAGCTTTACACTGACCGGAAGATGCTTTGTTTCTTTGTCTGCCAGTATCGTCGTGATATTTTCCATTGTCCAGACCGTACCCGCACGGGCATCATCCGGGATCCGCACAGTCAGGAGCATCACGCGCACGCCCCCGGAAAAGGTCTGCTTCTCGCTCTCTCCGTATGCCAGGATCACCAAATTTTCGATACAGTGCAGCGTAGAGCCGGTGATATCCGTATCCGCATCGGTGATCTCCGGCACTGTGCCGTTCTGCGGGATGAACTGATACTCGCACTGGATACCCGCAAAGGCTGTCTCCTTTGCAAAGATGACCGGAATCTCGACAGTCTCGCCGGCTCTGCCGGTGCAGTCCGCCATATAGATGTTCACATCATCCGGTATCTCCGGTTCGGCCGGCTGCTGCGTGACAACCTCTGTCTGTGTCTGCGTCACCGTTGTCTGCACTGCGATCGTAACGGGTGCCGCTGTCGTGACAGGCTTTGCCGTTTGTTCGGCGGGCGCCTGTGTCTGCGGACGGATCTCCGTGACAGCGCCCTGCTGATCTTCCGTCTGCACGGAATCCGTCTGCGCTGCCGCCGTCTGCGTGACCGGCTCGGTTCTGACCGTTTCCGTCCGGGTGATCTCCGTCTGCGCGGCCGTTCCGGAGGCTGTCGTCTGTGCAGCAGTCACGGTCGTTCCGGCGGTTGTGACAGGCGCATCTGCTGTCAGGGCAGGCGCGGTCTGCTCCGCCACATAATCCGAAACATCGGAAGATCCCGCATCCAGCACATTCTCCGGCTGACGGAAGCTGCCGTGCATCCAGAATGCACCGGCGACAGCCAGTGTCAGGCCGGCTGCCAGCGGCAGTGCGCGGGCGGCAAACCAATAGCCTCCGAAGGTCTTGTGCTGACGGATCGGTGTTTCTTCGGCTGTATCTGCATTTTGTGAAGCGGCAGGCATTGTCTCCGGCCGGCGCACGGGCTCCTCTGCCGGTGCCGCTGCCGATGCGCGGATATTCAGGCGCTCGGCAAGCCGCTGCATCTGTTCCGGCTGCATCTGAAATTTTCCTTGCAGCTGCCGGTAGATCTCCGGCCGCTCCTCATGATCGTTCTGCTGCTTCATGCCTGCTCCACCCCCGTTTCCTTTCGTATGATTTCGCGTGCGCGGGCAATGCGCGTGCGCACGGTGCTTTCGTTGAGCTTTAAGATCGCTGCTGTCTCATGTACGGAATATCCCTCGACTGCGAACAGCAAAAGCGGCAGCCGGTATTTTTCCGGCAGATCGAAGATCGCATCCATGACGCTGCGCAGCTCCGATGTCAGGTCGGAGACCGGGATCTGCTCCATGATCTCCTCGGGTGCGCGTTTTTTCCGCTGCCATTGCTTCAGCAGATTCTTACAGCGGTTGCGCGTCGCCGCTGCGAGCCACGCGCGCGCCTTTGTACTGTCAGGAAATGCGATGCCGGATTCCAGCACCTGCATAAATACATCGGCGGCCGCATCCTCTGCCTCGGCGGGATTTTTCAGATATGAAAGCGCGATACTGTATACAAAGTTTGCATATTTGCGGTACAGCTCCTCAGCCGCAGCATTCTGCTCCGGATCCGGCATCCGATCACTTCCTTCCGCACCGTCCGGCTAAAGCCGTGCGGTCATTCACTTTATCATCCATTACTACTATAACAATTTCAGGCGCGGTTTGTCCCGTTTCCCAGCAAAATTCGGTGATATGCACAATAATCAAGAGGCATATTTGTGCAGTCATACAAATTGCATTTTTCTTTGGGACATTTTGCCGCCCCGATTGTTTATGTTGCAGCGGGACGGAAATACGGCATCCGCCCCCGACCGTTTCACGATCATCCATTTCAAACAAATCATGCAAGGAGGTTCACACTATGAAAAGAACAATGAAAATGATGAGCGCAGTCTGCGCAGCTGCCGCGGCTCTGACCGTCTGTGCAGCAATGCCGCTCACCGCATCCGCCGAGGCCAATACGCTGAAGCTGACCGGAGACTTCAACGATGACAAGGTCATCGGCGCAGAGGATGCACAGAACACGCTGTCCCTTTACGCAGATGTTGTTGCCGGCAATACCGACGGCAGCGTTGACAGCGCGAACGAGCAGCTGGACATTGATATGGACGGAAAGCTCTCCGCGGCTGATGCGGAGTACATTCTCCAGTATTACTGCCAGACGCTCGTCGGAGACAAGCCGCTCTGGGCGGAGATCCGCAATCTGTCCTATGCGGACGGCAAAGCGTTCTACGGCAATGAGGCGCGTGAGGTCTATTTGAAGGACGAAAACGGCGATTATGTTCTCGATGAAAACGGACAGTTTGTCAAAGTCTGGCAGGAAGCCCAGGAAGCAAAGCTGAAGGGTATGTATATCGAGATCGGCTGCGCTTCCGGTGCAGCGGGCGAGACTGTTTCCGTTCCGGTCTATCTGTGCGGTCTGCCGAAGCTCGCGGGCTTCCAGCTGCTCATTCAGCACGATCTGCCGCTGGAGCTTGTCGAAATCAAGTCGAATCTGGAGCAGCATCCGCAGTGGACGGATTTCGCGGATAACGAGCCGATTCTCAACCCGAATTTCTCTGAGAATGAGGGCTGCGTCGTCGCGGCACAGGCCAACAACATCACCGTGCAGGACGGCTATGTCGTCGCGGAATACGAGTACCAGATTCCGGAGGACGCAAAGACGGGCGATGTTTACACGATCTCCGTCGCACCGTACTACACCAAGTTCATCACCTCTGATTGCGATGATTATCAGTACACCGCACTGAGCGGCGCAGTCAGAGTTGCTGACGCAAAATAAGAGGAAAAACCGCATAGCATCTTCGCGGGGCTGTTTCGGAGAGGGAACAGCCCCGCATTCATTTACGGCTGCAATTCACAGGCAAAGTGATGCTTTCGCGACAGTTCCGCTGCAAATTGTCGCTTAATCAACAGAACACGATGCATTTGTCTGTTGCATGATCCTCCGGATCGTGGTACAATACAGTCATGAAAGCAAGCCGCAGCAAACACGCTGCGCCGACTGTATATGTGAAGGAGTGTTCGTTATGAATAAGAAAATCGTGATGTGTGCCGCTGCTGTCTGCCTGCTGATCCCGACGGTCGGCTGCGCAAGCAATCCTGCCGCCGTCATCAATCTGCATACAGCGAAAACTGCATCGCTGGAAAACTGGACAGAGGGCTCTGCCGTTGCAAAGTCGATCACGGATTATGTCAAGTCCGTCTGCACGGAGGGTTCGGAGCATTATGTCGCACCGGCTGACCGCATCGCCGTCTTTGATGTGGACGGTACGCTCTGCGGCGAGCGGTTCCCGACCTACTTTGACAACTGCCTGATGCTGCACCGCCTGCTCCGCGACGACAGCTACAAGGCGCCTGCCGAGGATAAGTCTTATGCCGAGGCCTATGAAAAATCCCTGATGGCCGGTCAGAAGAAGCCGGATTACGACAAATCCTCCGGTCAGATCATCGCAGAGGCATTCAAGGGCTTTACCGTTGAGGACTATCAGAAATATGTTCGCGATTTCATGGAGACGCCCGCATGGGGCTTTGAGGGCATGAAATACGGCGAGGGCTTCTTCAAGCCGATGGTCTCGGTAGTCGAATATCTGGCCGCGAACGATTTCACGGTATACCTTTGCAGCGGACAGGAGCGCAATATGCTGCGTGAGCTGACAAAGGATACGCTCGGCAAATGGGTGAAGCCATCCGATATCATCGGCACGACCTTTGAGCTGACCGCTGAGCAGCAGGGCGATGCCAAAGCCAAGAATTACGATTACGCGCCCGATGACCGCGTGCTGCTGGCGGGCAATATGTCCATGAAGAATCAGAAGATGAACAAGGTCAATTCGATCATCAACGAAATCGGGGCGAAGCCGATCATCGCATTCGGCAACAGCACCGGCGATATCTCCATGGGACAGTATGTCGTGCAGAACGGCGGCAAGGCGTATATGCTGCTCTGCGATGATACCGACAGAGATTACGGCGATCCTGAGACTGCAAGCAAGTTTGCTGCGGAATGCGAAAAGCGCGGCTTTGAGACCGTTTCGATGAAGAACGATTTCAAGACGATCTACGGCGAAAATGTGGTCTGCACCAAGAATGCACAGGATGCGGCTGCATAAATTGAACAGAGAATACGGGACTGTCCGGTGCGGGCAGTCCCGTTTTAATACTTCCTAAACAAACCGGAGTTTGGCGGTGCTTCTAACGAAGCTATGTGGGGGCGCTGCCCCCACACCCCTGCCAGAGGGATACTATCCCTCTGGACTCCCGCTGCTGCTCCGTGCCAGCCCCTAAAGGGGCTGACGCGGAGCAGAAATGGGATTCCCAAGGGGCAATGTCCCTTGGGCGGGGCTTGGGGCGGAGCCCCAATATAAATCCGTCGGCGACACCCCTAAACTCCGGTCTTTCTATGAATATATCACATCCGCAGGATCGCGGCCGCATCGCAGATTGTGAGGAGCCCGTCTGCATCGGTATCCGCGTTATATGCGCCGCGGTGCGTCACCGTCAGCCCCGCCTGCTCATTGACAAATCTTGCGAGAAGAACTGCATCCGCAGCATTGACCGCGCCGCTGACATCCACGTCGCCGGACAGCGGAACAGATGCAAAATACGGAAAACGGTTCAGCGATGCCGTGTCATTCGGAATGCAAAGAATCGCGTTATGATCCGATCCTCCGGAATCGTAAACGCCGTATGCGGGAATGCACCAGTGCAGCGTACTGCTGTCGAAATAAAACTGGCTCTTGTCCGCCTGCGCGGAATAGTTGCAGTCCCATGTGCGGATGCGGCGGTCATAGGTCACGCCGTTCCATTCCCATTCACCGCGCTCGATGCCGTATCCGACAACTGCATGGCCGCTGCTGTTTATGCGGCGGAATGTCAGCACAAACGGATTGCCGCCGTTCTGATAGTTCTCCGCAAGCCGGATCGCTTCGGCGAGATTCACAACTGACGCCGGAATATTCTGCGTCACGGAACCTGTCTGCATCATGTGGTAATAATTGATAACGGAGAGCGCGTCCTCTGTCGGCCTGACATCATGCAGCGTTTCCGCATCGGGATCCAGATCGGCAGGTGAGAGGATCCCGGCTGCGGTCAGCACCGTCACAGACGAAAGCCCGTAGCAGGAGCCGCTCCATTGCCTTGCGGCGGCATCTGCTGTCTGCACCGGCCGCTGCGAATAGTCCAGCAGCATCGCCCTTGCCCAGTCCGACATCTGATAGGCACCGCTGAATAATCCGGGATTGTTGCCGAATGAAAATGTATCTGCTTCGTAATCAGGTACACGCGCAGGCAGCTCCGGCTCATCATGCAGCGGTACAAATTCATAGCCGTTCTGCAAAGCGAATGCGTGTGCGGCGGAATAATATTCACCGTATACCGTCGTGAACGAACCGCATTCAATTACGGCATCCTTTGCAATCTCCGTCACACTCGCCGGAATTTCCAGCGACCGCAGCCTCGGACAGTTACAGAAGGCTTCGCTCTCTATCGTTTCCGCGCCGTCATTGATGACGACAGATTCAATGAGACCGGCATCCTGAAACGCCATCATGTCAATTTTCCGGATCTGCTCCGGCAGCCGGACGGATTCCGCATCCAGCTGACAAAGATAAAGCTCCGAATCATGCAGAATGAGAAAATCGCCCTGCGTACTGAGATACTGCTTCGGCAGCGCATTGTAACCGACCGTGTAGCTGTCATTCTCCGGCAGATGAAAATCCTCCAGCAGATCGCAGCCGGAAAAGCAGTTTTTCCCGATGCGCGTGACGGTATCCGGAAAGCTGACAGATTTCAGCTGCGCGCAGCCTGCAAAGCAGGAATCCGGCAGCTCGGTCACACCGTCCGGTATTACAACAGACTCCAGCTTTGTCTGACTGAAGCACGCATCTCCGAGCTTTGTGCATCCCGCAGGGAGCTCCAGCTGCCACAGTCCGGTGGACAAAAAGCAGTTTTCGCCGATCTCCGTCACCCCCGGCGGGATCTCGACTTTATTCAGATATTTGCAGTCCCTGAACAGACCGTCGGGCAGTGCGGTCATTGTATTCGGCAGACGGATCTTCAGATTTTTGCAGCCGGCAAAACAAGCGCTGCCGATCTCGATATCCGTATCCGGAAAGATACAGCTTCTCAGCTGGGAACAACCTGCAAAGCAGCCGTCACCGATTTTCCAGATCCGTTCCGGGATCTCGATCTCAGATATATATGTTAATGAGTAGCATCTATCCGGCAGCCAGTCCATTTTCGGCGGAAACATTGCTTTTGTTATTAGGGTATTTTGAAACGCACCCTCTCCGATATATTCCACGCTGTCCGGAAGACTGTCTATCCTCATGCGCGGTGAATTATGGAATGCATATTCACCGATGCTGACAAGTGTTTCCGGCAGCTCGACCGTCACCGAGTAGGGTGTCCAGAACCTATTGAAACAGTAATTGCCGATCCGTGTAATGCCATCCTCTATCACGACCTTCTCAATGTCTGCTGTCGGTACACTGTCCCAGTACAGATCACTTTTTGTGTAATCATAGGTTGCACCGCTGCCGGTCAGTGTCAGAACACCGTCCTCGATCTCCCATGTGATATTGTCGCCGCAGATGCCGGACGCGGGTGCATCCGCTGCTTTCACAAATTGCAGCGGCATCGCGGAAAGCGTCAGAACGGCTGCTGTCAGTATGGCTGTTCGCTTCATCGTCTGCCTCCTTTCCATAGACCGACTGTATCCTCTATTATATTATACCATATTCAGGCCGGAAGGTAACGGCTTGTCTGTCAAAACCGTGAATCTCTACAAACACCGCCCTTCCGGTTTAGGCATAATACCGAGAATTCGCAAGCTGCGGAACTGTTCATTTTATTTTTTGTATCCATTGCACTTTTTTGCATAATATGCTATAATAGCTGGTAGACAAAGAAAAAGGAGCGAATTGCTTTGAAAATACCCGTATTGCCTGCCGCCGCATCTCTCATGATTTTGGGCGGATGCACTGTCACACAGGCGTCCGATTCCGGCTTTTTTCCTGATACCGGAAGCGTGACGGAAACCGCCCCTGTAACGACGGCTGCCGCAATCTCTGTGCTATCGGCAGAAACCACTGCCGCAGCATCAACGCTGCCCGTAATCACTATAACCACCGTCACTGACTCTGCTCCCCCTGAAACAGCGGCGCAAACTGCAATGCAGACCGACGCACAAACCGCTGCTCAGACAACTGCTACAGAATACACTGCGGAAACAGAATCATATACTGCGGAGCTGAATGAAGCAGATTCCGCGTGGATGCTGATGCTGGTCAACCCGACACATCCGATTGAAGCCTATACACCGCCGGAGCTGACCACGCTGTCAAACGGTATACAGATCGACGCAAGAATCTATCCGGCACTGCAAGAGATGTTCGATGCAGCGAGAGCAGCCGGTTATGCGCCCTTTACACGCGAAGGCTTCCGCACATTCGAGGAGCAGCAGGAGATTATGGATGTGCGCATCGCAAGGCATATTGCCGAAGGCTATGCGCCGGATGCTGCAAAGGCGCAGGCGGAAAAATATGTCGCGATCCCCGGAAAAAGCGAACATCAGACCGGACTTGCCGTTGATATCAATGCATCAGACGGCAACAGCTGGGCTCTGTACAGCTGGCTCAGCGAACACGCCGACGAATACGGATTTATCCTGCGTTATCCGCAGGGCGCTGAAAATACCACCGGCTATCAGTATGAACCGTGGCATTACCGTTATGTCGGAAAAGATGCCGCAGCTGCGATCACCGGCCGAAATATTACGCTCGAAGAATACTTATCATAAGCGTTATTTTCACATAAAAAAGAACAGATTCCTCTGTATCGGCAGGGGAATCTGTTTTTTGCATCAGTCACAGTCGTTCACCGGAACTCACGGATGCAGAAGCGCCGTGAATGTCACAAGCTGGTTCTCGCTGCTGACAGAGATCGTTCCGCCCAGCTCATGCACAATGCTTTTGGCAATGCTCAGTCCGAGACCGGAACCGTTCGGACTGCCTTCGGTATCCACGCGATAAAACCGGTCAAACAAATGCGAGAGCTGATCCGGCGGTATATCCTTTGCGGTATTCGCAACAGAAAGGCGGATCTTGTTCTGCGAATCCTTCGAGAGCGAGACCGTGATCTGCGCCTTCGGAACGGAATGCAGCACAGCATTGTCCAGCAGGATCGAAAGCAGCTGCTTGATATTGTCCTCCTCGGCGCGAATCGTCAGATTGCGCTGGATCACAGTATTCAGCGTCTTGCCGTTTTCATAAATGATCGGCTCAAAAACAAGACACACATTGGAAACTGCTTCACTCAGCTGAAGCAGCGGCGTCTGTTCGCGGCGTTCCTCCTTGCTGTCCATGCGGGCAACTGAAAGCAGATTCGTAATGAGCTTTGACATCCGCATGGTCTCCGACTGGATATAGCTGAGCCATTTGCTCTGCCCCGCGACCGATTCCGCCGGATTCGCGAGCAGCACCTCC
The DNA here is from genome assembly GCA_946621745.1 of uncultured Ruminococcus sp. Lineage (GTDB taxonomy): Bacteria > Bacillota > Clostridia > Oscillospirales > Ruminococcaceae > Firm-04. Next base: position 8,248 of record CAMOOV010000002.1, on the reverse strand, counting down.
GTATTCGCAGAGATGACGGCCAGCGGTGTTTTCAGCTCGTGCGATGCGTCTGCGACAAATTGCTTCTGCTTTTCCCATGCCGCAGCGACCGGCGTGACTGTCCAGTTCGCGAGCAATACGCTGATGCCGAACATCATCAGCAGACCGACTGCCGTAATGAGTACGAAGATAAACAGCAGCTTGCTGATCGTCGATAGCTCCAGTGTCCGATCAAGCAGCACCAGACGGTAGCTTCCGGATTCATCCGGCTGATACAGAAAGCGATAGGAATTGTCGCCGATTTCTACGGTTCCGGCTTCGCGGCCGCGGCGGTGGACTTCATCGAGCGCATTGTGTATCGTCCTGAATCCGCCGTCATCCTCTGCGGCTCTGTCATTGCCGGCGTAGGCTTCGATATTGCCTTCACCGTCGATCTGCGCCATAAACGCATCCGGAACATATTCGCCCTCATGCACCGGAACAATCTGCGGCGGCTCTGTGCGCTTTTCCGTGTTGATCTGACCGGCAGCCGCGGGCGCAGCTGTTGTCTGCGTGGTCGGCGCTTCGGTGCTGCGGGGTGCTTTTGTTGCGGGTGCGGCCTCCTGCCGCGGCGGCACGGGATCGGTCTCCGCGGGCGCTGTCGTGATTGCAGGCTTTGTCTCTGCGGGCTCCCGCTTCACGCGTCCCCCCTCATCGGGGCGTACAGCGGTCACAGTCTGACGCGGTTCGCGCTGCTGCGGCGGTGCAGTCTCCACAGGGCGCTGCTCATTCTGCGCAGGAATCCTCCCCTCCTCGCGCTTCTCAATGCGGTCATCCTCGTCATCCCTGTTATCGTCCGGGCGCTTTTGTTCCTCGTAATTATTCCGGTCCTCCTCGTTCGGATCATTCTGCTGCTGATTCCTCTGCGCATTCGGATCCTGACCCTGATTCTGGTTCGGATCCTGCCACGGCTGCGCCCATGGATTCGCCCACGGATTCATCCACGGAAACATCCACGGCTGCTCCCACGGATTCGGCATCTTCGAGGGATCAAAGCCCTCCCACGGCTGCTGTCCGCCGTTCTGACCGCCGCCCTGCGCGTTCGGATCATAATTCAGCTCCATAACTGCCGGTTCACCGGAGGAATATGTATACGCCTGCGGCTCTGCTTCAGGCGGATGCGGAGCAGGTTTTCCGCCGCCGGGGATTTCGCTCTGCTTCATCATTTCCTGCATTACTGCATAGGATGAAGCAATCTGCGAATGATAGAGGAAACCGAACAGCACTGCAAGGCAGACGATCAGCGTGCTGCTCAGCAAAGCCATATTTGTGATGAGATATCTGCGCTTGAGCTTCTTGATCACAGCACTCCCCTCCTTTCGCGCTGATGCAGATTATTCCTTTTCTTCGAGACAGTAGCCGACGCCGCGCACGGTCTTGATCGCGACCTTTGATTTCATGTGCGCGAGCTTTTTGCGCAGGAAGCTGACATAGACCTCGACATTGTTGTTCTCGGCGTCGGATTCATAGCCCCAGATCTTGTTGATCAGTGTTTCCTTCGAGAGAATCCGGTTTCCGTTCTTGAGGAACAGCTCCATCATGGAAAATTCCTTCAGTCCGAGCTTGAATGAAGTCTTGCCGCAGAACAATTCGTATGTAGCGAGATTGAGCGTCAGATCGCTCCATGTCAGCACATTCTCAAAAATCGCATTCGCATTGCGGCGATAGAGCGAACGGATCCGCGCAAGCAGCTCATCCGATGAAAACGGCTTTGTCATATAGTCATCCGCGCCGACATCAAGCCCCTTCACCTTATCGGAAACGGTGTCCTTTGCCGTCAGCAGCAGCACAGGCGTATTGAGCTTCTGCGCACGGATTTCATGCAGCACATCCAATCCGTTCATGCGCGGCAGCATGACATCCAGCACGATCATGTCATAAATGCCGGAGAGCGCATTGTCGAGCCCTGACTCGCCGTCATAGCAGGCATCGACGATATATTTGTTCTGGTGAAAGATCTGCACGAGCGCATCAGACAGCGCGACTTCATCCTCGACCAGCAGTATTCTCATATCCATCATCCTTCCGAATGCAGTATTCTCATTACTATTATACAGGATTTCGCGCCGAAATGCAAGCACTTTCATCATTTTTTCATGCACAAAAGCCGCAAATGCCGCATAATATATATAAAAATTTCAGAAAGAGGTGCTTCTGCAATGCCGACCGTATTTTTGAGCCCGTCCACACAGGAGTGGAATCCGTACATTACAGAGAACAAAAATGAGGAAATGGTGATGAACACGCTGGCTGAAGCAATGGAGCCGTATCTGCGCTCCAGCGGGATCGACTTCGTCCGGAATGATCCCGCACGGAATGTTGCAGGTGCAATCGCTGATTCCAACGCGGGCAGCTTTGATGTTCATCTTGCGCTGCATTCCAATGCCGCGCCGGAGCAGTTTTCCGGAATGCTGCGCGGCATCGACATCTACTATGCGCCGACGAGCTATCACAGCGAACTGCTCGCGACGATCACCGCGAACAATCTTCAGCGCATTTATCCTCTGGAAAATCAGGTTGTCGCACGCCCGACCAACAGTCTCGGCGAGGTGCTGCGCACAAAGGCTGTCGCCATTCTCGCAGAGCTTGGCTATCACGATAATGCGGAGGATGCAGCGTGGCTGCTCGGTCATCTGGAACAGATTGCGCAGAATCTCGTGCTGTCACTGACGGACTATTTCGGCATCCCCTATATCGCGGCGACGGAACCGTTTTACGGCACTGTGCAGACAGGCGGCAGCCGCCTGAATCTCCGCAGCTATCCGGCGTTCTCCGGGCAGATTCTCACGCAGATTCCCGATGATACGCAGCTCATTCTTTACGGCGAAACAGACGGCTGGTTCGTCACGAATTATGACGGGAAGACCGGTTATGTCAGCGGCGAATTCCTGAAATTATAAGCAATTCTCCGTGATCTGCTCAATGATCTCACGAAAGACCGGTGCGGCAGACTGATTGCCGTAGCCGCCGTTCTCCGCAAAGACCGTCACCGCATAGACCGGATGATTCACCGGAAAGAAGCCGGTCATCCAGCCGTGACAAAGCTCGATACCTTCTGCATCATAGCGGCCGGTCTGCGCGGTCGATGTCTTTCCTGCGGCTCTCGTATTTGCAGGCTTCCCGTTCGTCGTTGCCGATTTCTCAATGACATTGACCATCATGCGGCGCACCTTTGCGGCAGTCTCCGAGGACACGGCACGGTGCTGCGCACCGGTCTGCTCCGCGAGCGGCGTTTTTCCGTCCAGCGTATAGCCGACCAGCAGATTCGGCGCGAAATAGATGCCGTCATTCGCAAAGCAGGCAGTCATCGCACAAATCTGCAAGGGCGTTGCGAGCAGCTTCCCCTGCCCAAAGCTGAGATTCGCTTTTTCTGCCTCAACCTGTAATTCCTTGACGGTTTGCAGATATCCCGCTGCGCCCTGCATCCCGTCCGCAAGCGGCATCGCCTGCCCGAAGCCGAGCTGTTCCGCCGTATCATGCAGCGCTTCCGGTGTCAGCAAGCGGCTCAGCTCGATAAAATACGGATTGCAGGATTCGATCAGCGCTTTCTGCATATCGAGCATACCGTGACCGCTGAGCTTATGGCAGCGGAAACGCTGACCGTAGACCGAGACTGCGCCCTCGCACTCATACATATGCTTGACCGGAATCCCCTGCTCCAGTGCAGCGGAAGCCGTCACCAGCTTGAAGATTGAGCCGACATTGTATGCCGAAAGTGCGCGGTTCAGAAACGGCGTATTCTCTGCGTCCATCGCCTCACTGAGACGGTCAGGCTGATACACCGGCGTACTCGCACAGGCAATGATATCGCCTGTATGAATATCCATGACGACCGCAGCACCTGCATCAGCATTCATATTTCGCAGTGCGCGCTCCGCGATTTTCTGAATCTTCGCGTCCAGCGTTGTGACAATGCCGCCGCCTTCCTGTCCGCTGAGAATCACGGAGCGGTCAGCGCCCGCCAGTACCTCACCGGTCGCACTGACCGTAAATGTGATATCCGCAGCGGTATCGCACCAGCGCAGCCAGTCTGCACAGGCAAGCTCCAGACCGCTCACCGGCTCGCCGTTCTGACGGTAGCCGAGCAGATGCTGCGCGGGCAGAGCGCCCGCAGGCGTGTCTGCGCCGTGCAGGACGGTGAGATTCTGACTGCTGCGTATTTCGTCATTGAGACAGCAGACAAACGGCGAATTGCTTTGCAGATTCGCCTGCACGGAATCGCGGTCGCGGATCTTCGTAAATATGGATGCAAGTGTTTCCGGTGTCGGAACGACGACCGCACAGATCTTCGTGCCGGAATGATTTAACGGCTGCATATTCCTATCGTAGATCGTACCGGTCGTCAGCGGCACATTCAGATGATATTTGCCCTGTCTGACACTGACCGCAGCAGTGCTGTCCGTTTGCAGGATGCGGAAAAGCTGTACGATCATGCCGGTCATACCGAGCAGCAGCGCCGCCGCAAGGATCAGCAGGCGGATCGGTTCTTTGCGCATGACAGATGCCCCCTTTCGGTTCATCTGTCAGTATGCGCATTTTTTATGAGAATATGCAAAAAGACTGCGCCGCAGACAGCGCAGTCTTTTTTCTTCGCATTTGAAACGGATCAAGCCTTATCTCACACAGCGAAATTGCCGGAGAGATAATCATCGTTGACGACATAGTAAACCATGCCCTCAGCAGCATTGATATAGAGCGTCAGCTGCTTCATATCTGCCAGTGCATTGCCCTTGGCAGTCCAGTCTGCCTTTGCACGCTCGATCAGCGAATCAGCGGACTCGGAAACATTGGGAAGCTCGATGACGACCTTCGTCTCGACCTCTTCCTTCTTGACCTTTGCAGCAGCCTTCTTAACGGCGCGGGCAGGCTTCTCAACAGCCGCCTTCGCTGCGGTCTTTGCCTTCTCAGCGGTTTCCTCGACCTTTTCTGTCACGACTTCAGCGGCGGTCTTGACAGCGGACTTTGCATCCTCAGCAACAGCCTTGACCTTTTCAACAGCTGCCTCGGCAGCTTCCTTTTTTGTTCTGGGCATGATGATTCCTCCTCTGCCTGAATACGGTTCTTACTGCTCGGGGTTGATTGCGTCCTTCAGAGTCTTGCCGGCCTTGAATGCGAGAGCCTTGCAGGGCTTCGTGGTCATCATCTCGCCGGTACGCGGATTCTTGCACTGCTTTGCCGGACGCTCACGAACCTCGAAGGTGCCGAAGCCGGTGATGGAGACCTTCTCGCCTGCGACGAGAGCATCCTGAATTGCGTCCAGAACAAGGTTCAGAGCCTTGTCGGCTTCCTTCTTCGGGCAGTTCTCTTTTGCAGCGATTGCTGCAACCAGATCATTCTTTTTCATGTGGGTTTCCTCCTAAGATATAAAGTCTATGAATGTATTATATAACGAAAATACGCGGTTTGTCAAATCGAATCTGATAATTCGGATTTTTTAATCAGAAACGTGTCGAACTATGCGCAATCTTTAGCCATTTTTACAACTTTTGACAGTATATCAAAGCAGGTGTGCGCGGATTTCTTCGCCTGAAAGCGGGGAAAGATAAGCAGGCGGAACATCGAAAACAGTCTTGCATCCATACGATTTTTCGGCCGCGAAGCGTGCAACGGCACGGGCAAATGCAACCAGAACATTCGTTGTAAACTCCGGATTGGAGTCGAGCTTTAAGCTGTATTCGATCAGGTGCTTATGCTCGCCGTCAGCGCCGGTCACGCCGCTGCGCATCACAAATCCGCCGTGCGGGATGCCCGCATGATCGCGGTCAAGCTCCTCCTGCGAGATGAAGTGAACAACGGTATCGTATTCGTCAAAATAGTTCGGCATGGTCTTGATATCATGCTCGATCTTTGCGCGGTCTGCGCCCTCCTTCGCGACAACATAGCACTCGCGCAGATGCTTCTGGCGGGTGGTCAGCTCCGGCTGCTCGCCGCGGCGTACTGCCTCCATAGCAGCCTCGATCGGTACAGTATACTGCTTGCCGTCCTGCACACCCTCGACGCGGCGGATCGCGTCGGAATGTCCCTGAGAAACGCCCTTACCCCAGAAGGTGTAATCCTTGCCGTCCGGCAGGATGCAGTTGCCGTAAAGACGCGCCAGCGAGAACATACCCGGATCCCAGCCGACAGAGATCATTGCCGTGTGGCCGGTCTCCTTTGCTGCCGCATCCACATTTGCAAAATGCTCCGGAACGCGGGCGTGTGTATCAAAGCTGTCAATGACATTGAAGAGCTTCGCGAGAGCGGGTGTCTGCTCCGGCAGATCGGTTGCGGAGCCGCCGCAGATGACAACAACATCTGCTTCGTCCTGATGTGCTGCGAGATCAAAAGTCTTGTAGACAGGCACATTTTCCGTTTTGATCTGCACAGCGGACGGATCGCGGCGCGTTGCAACGAATGCAAGTGCGGTATCCGGATTGCTGCGGATCGCCAGCTCTACGCCTCTGCCGAGATTACCGTAGCCGACAATGCCAATACGAATCTTGCTCATAAGTATAACCTCCTCAGAATATGAAGTTGCATTTATATTATACATGATTTTCTGGAGTTTGTCAATATTTTCACAAAGATTTTTCTGCTTTCAAGCAATAAACAAACAGGACGGCAGCCGAATTGCAGCTCCCGTCCCTTAAAATGCGTATAAATCTAATTGCCGAACACAAATGCGTGTGCCAGACCGAACCATTCCCGCACCCAGTATGTCGGCACAAGATACCACGATGTCTTCGCAGATACCGGCCAGCAATCCGGCAGTCCCTCAATCCGTGCAAGCACCTGTGCGCGCATTTCATGATAGCTGTCCGTCGCAAGATAAAGATCACCCGTTATGCCGTGCTCTGCGAGTAATTCTTTGGAAAACCGCAGATTCTCCGAGGTCGTAGTCGAACGATCCTCCTGAATGATGCGCGATTCTGCGATGCCCATGCGTACAAGCTCCTGCTGCATACACTGCGCTTCAGAGATATCCTCATCGTCACCCTTGCCGCCGGAAACGACTGCGACCATATCCGGATTCGCCTCCAGCACCGCACAGGCTGCCCGGATCCGCTTTGCAAGCATCAGGCTCGGCGTTGTGCCGCGCACCTTGCATCCCAGTACGATTACGGCCTTCGGCGCTGTCTGCGGCTTCTTATGCGCTGCATAAGCCATACAGCAGCTCATCACAAGGCAATACAGTACACCTATTATAAACAGCGCTGCGAGCGTTGCAAGCGCTGCTTTGCCCGCACGGTTCTGCCATAGCTTTCCGAGGAATTCGGAGATCGGCCGGTTCAGTGCCGTAAACAGAAACAGCACCGTGCTGCATCCAAGCCCGAACAGATTGCCGATATTGACAATATGTACGAGCATCGGCAGGAAGAACAGGATCATGCCGATCAGCGAAATGCAGATCAGAATGATGCGAAGCAGCTGACTGTCGATACGGAGCATTTCAGCTTTCCGAGCAGATGCGTGCCACGCCGTCCTTGATCGCAGCTGCGGCAACTGCTTCGGCAACTGCCTGTGCAACCGCCGGATCGAACGGATTCGGGATCACACACTCCGGACAGAGATCCGCTTCGGAGACACAGCCTGCGATTGCCGCAGCTGCCGCGTGCTTCATGCCCTCGGTGATATCCGATGCGCGAACACTGAGCGCACCCTTGAAAATGCCGGGAAATGCCAGCACATTGTTGATCTGGTTCGGGAAGTCGCTTCTGCCGGTGCCGACAACGAATGCACCCGCTTCCTTCGCGAGATCGGGCATGATCTCCGGTGTCGGGTTCGCCATTGCGAAAATGAACGGCTTGTCGTTCATAGACTTCACCATTTCCGGCGTGACAAGATTCGGCTTTGAGACGCCGATGAACACATCAGCGCCGCGCATCGCGTCTGCAAGACCGCCGTGGATCTTCTGACGGTTCGTGCGTTTGGAGAGCGAGGTCAGCGCCTCGGAGGAGAGCTTGTCACCCTCGCAGACGATGCCCTTGGAATTCAGCATGAGAATATCCTGCACACCGATCGAAAGCAGCATTTCAGCAATCGCGACACCGGCCGCACCTGCGCCGTTGATGACGATTTTCAGGTCGCTGAGCTGCTTGCCTGCGAGCTTCGATGCATTCATGATTGCCGCAGACGCAACGACAGCCGTACCGTGCTGATCATCATGGAATACCGGAATATCGACCATTGTTTTCAGCTTGCGCTCAATCTCAAAGCAGCGCGGTGCGGAAATATCCTCCAGATTGATGCC
>CAMOOV010000001.1 GCA_946621745.1 uncultured Ruminococcus sp. | reverse complement strand
CGCAGCTGTTTTACGGTTCGGCGAAATCTCAATCTGCTGCCGTTCGCATCCGGAGCGCTTTAGGAAATGGCTGCGGGCACTGCCCGCCCGGCATGGTTTTGCGGAGCATATCAGATGCGTCGCTGTTACGCTGCTGTTCGCAGCTGTTTTACGGTTCGGCGAAATCTCAATCTGCTGCCGTTCGCATCCGGAGAACTTCAGGAAATGGCTGCGGGCACTGCCCGCCCTCCGCAGAGGGCGAAACTCCCCCTGCGTTCAAGAGCCCGCAGGCTCCAGTGCCTGCGATAGAGGCACCCATTCAGAATAGCATCCGCGAAGCGGATACCTCTTTATTTATCATCATAAGCAGCCCATACATTACATTTTATCTTAACCGCACAATTATGCAATACGACAGAATGCGTGATCCGAACAGATTGCGCATTCGCACTCTATATCCGAGAATGGAGCAAACCACATGACCTTTACAGAACTGCGTCAGCAGTATCCGGAATTCATTTTTCATGAGACCCGCATGGGCTATGAAATCGGCAGACTGCATATCTCCTATCTCTTTGAGATCACAGGACTCGGCAGCTTTTCACCGTCATGGGAGATCCCCTGCCCGCAGCCGGATCTCTCGGATCCGGCCGTTTCGCGGCTGCTCTTTTCGCTCGGCATGGCGGAGCTGGTCAGCTATTGGAAGATCGCCTGCCCGCCGGTCGTCCGGCTCCCGATGCATATGACAAAGGAGCAGGCGGACTGGTGGAAGCAGCTCTATTTCGGAGGCTTGGGCGAATTCTTCTACCGCAACGGCATCGAAACGGATTTTGGCAGCTTCATGACGATCGAATCCGGCAGCGATGCGCTTTCCTCCGCCGATGCACCGCAAAAGACACTCTCCGGCAAGCTGATCCCGGTCGGCGGCGGCAAGGATTCGATCGTCACGCTGAATCTGCTCAAGGGACAGCTCGGCGATGCCTATGCCTATCAGATCAATCACCGCGATTCCTCTGAAAAGGCCGCGCTGCTCGCAGGGATCCCGCAGGAGCGCATCCTCGAACCGAAGCGCACGCTCGATCCCTTCATGCTCGAATGCAACAAGCGCGGCTTCCTCAACGGCCACACACCGTTTTCCGCGATCGTCGCGTTTTCGTCGGTGCTGACGGCGTATCTCAACGGCATCGGAACAGTCATCCTCTCGAATGAATCCTCTGCGAGCGAATCGACGGTCTCCGAGGCCGAGGTCAATCATCAGTATTCCAAGAGCTATCAGTTCGAGCGCGACTTTTTCGCCTATGAGCGCGATTATCTGCGCTGCGGCGTGCGGTATTTCAGCCTGCTGCGTCCGCTGACCGAATTCCAGATCGCAAGATACTTTGCATCCTGCGATACGAAATATCACGAGATCTTCCGCAGCTGCAATGCCGGAGCAAAGCAGGATAAATGGTGCGGGCACTGTGCAAAATGCCTGTTCGTGGCGGTGATCCTCTCGCCGTTCCTGCCCTATGGGGAGATCGTCCGGCTGCTCGGCGCCGATATGCTGAATATGCCGGAAATGGCGTCCACCTTGCAGGAGCTTTGCGGCGCACTGCCGAATAAGCCGTTTGAATGCGTCGGCAGCCGCAAAGAGGTCAATCTCTCGCTTTGTCTGGCGATCGAACGCGCAGCGCGTGACGGCGCAGAGCTGCCGCTTCTGCTGAAGCAGTATCAGGCATCGCCGCTTTGGAAAGAATATGCCGGGCAGGCCGCCGGATTCGGACAGGAATGGGATCCGCAGCACAATCTGCCGGAGAATCTGGCGGCGCTCGTAAAACGGGAATGCGTGGAGGCGTTCCGCTGATGGCACAGAAGAAAAAGATTGTCCGGAAACAATATCTGCGCGGCATTGTCACGCCGAGCCGCGAGCCGGCCGTGATCGGCGCAGTCTGCGGCGCGATCTTCCTGATCGTCACGATCCTCTGTATTCTCGATCACGCCCCGCGGAATACCTGTATTGTATGCGGCGTACTGACCGCGCTGAATATCCCGCTGCTGCTGACGCGCAATCTCCGCATCGAATTTCACGAGAAAAAGGGCTTTGTCCGCCGCAATCTGCTTGGCAGGGGAACACTTTATAAATGGACGGACATCACCGGGATCCGTTCGGTACGGTCATACTCCTTCCGCAAATGGCATGACGGCAAGCCGGATGATACCCTAATCCTGATCGGACAAAAGCGCATCCGCATTCACTGGGATGCGCATAACGCAGAGGTTTTTCTTGCAATCGCAAGACAATATGCAGAGGAAGGGAGGGAGAAGAATGCCGCTGATCGTAGTGAAGGCATATCCGAAGGATGACAGCACAAAACAGGCGGTCGCTGAGGAGATCACCCGTGTATTCACGGAAAAATGGGGATGCAGCCGCGAGGCTGTGACCGTAAAGATCGAATCCTATCCGCCGGAGGAATGGCAGCGCGAGATCAAGGAAAAGGAAATTGATCCGCACGCGGACGAAATGATCATTCTCGAAGGCGAAGCACAGTATTGATGTACCAATGAGATCTTTAATAGATCGTTGGGACATCAATGTTGACACACAGCTCCCATACAGCAATGTATGGGAGTTTTTATATAACCCCTTGCACTTTCAGCAAATTTGTGGTATACTGATTATGGGAAATGCTGTACTCTGCATGATCCCCCATTTGATTGATAAGGAAATGAGGTCGATAGATTCATGAAACTGATCTTTGCAGTCGTCAACGGCGATGACAGCGCTGCTGTCTCAAAGGCGCTGGCAAAAAACGGATTCCGTGCAACAAAGCTCGCATCATCCGGCAGCTTTCTCAGCGCCGGCAATACGACCTTTCTGATCTGTGTGGAGGAGCCTGAGGTCGATGCCGTCATCAGCATCGTCGAGCAGAAATGCCACCACAGAAAACAGTTTATCCCCGCATCGCCTTCCTACGGCAATCCCTCTACGACCGGTCAGGTGCCGTCTATGCCGCTGGAGGTTCCCGTCGGCGGCGCGACTGTATTCGTCACAAATATCGAACGGTTTGAAAAGCTGTGAGTACACAGGATATGCCGGTCATTGCCGGCAATACGCAGCTCCGTGCCGATTTGCAGCTCAGCCGCCGGCAGCATCATCTGCCCCATGCGCTGCTGCTGCACGGTGAACGCGGCTGCGGCAAAAAGCTGCTCGCACAGTGGTTCACCATGCTCGTTCTCTGCGAGGACGAAGCAAATGCCCCCTGCGGCAAATGCAAAAACTGCCGGCTGATCCTGCACGCTGCACATCCCGATGTGATGACGGCGGAGCATTCCGGCAAGAAGATGGGCTATTCCGTCGAGACGGTGCGCGAGATCCGCAGAGAGGCGGCGATCCTGCCGAACAACGGCGATATGCGCATCTTCCTCTTTCCCGATGCGGACGGCATGAGCATTCAGGCTCAGAATGCACTGCTGAAATCCGTCGAGGAGCCGCCCGCACACGCCTGCTTTGTCTTTACGGCGGAGACGATCGGCACATTGCTCCCGACGCTGCTTTCGCGTATGACGGCGAAGGCGGTCTTTCCGGTCACGGAGCCGGAATGCGTTTCTGCACTGACGGCGCGGGATTATCCCGCCGCGGATATTCAGGCGGCTGTCTCCCGCTTCGGCGGCAATATCGGAAAATGCATTGAATATCTCAGCGATGAAATGCTGCGGACGGCATCGGATACCGCCGCGGCGCTGACCTCCGCACTCGCGCAGATGCATGAATATGATCTGCTGCGTCTGCTGACATCTGCGGCCGCCGATAAAGACCTTTTCCGCCGGACGCTGGAGCTGTTTGACTGTCAGCTCCGCGATGCCGCAGTTTTTTCGCTGGACGGGGAATTTCGGCGGCTCGGCTGTGACCGTGCGGCTGCGGAGGCGCTCGCTGCAAAGCTCACGCCGCGCAGAGTCATGCGGATGCACGGCGCAGTCACCGAGGCATTCTCGGATCTTGAAAGCAATGTCAGTGCAGCGCTGACGGCATCGGCACTCTGCGCAGCACTCTGTGAAGCATAACCGGTCTGCCCGTGCAGCCGGAAACTATATATGGATGGTTGATAACATGATCGAAGTAATCGGAGTCAAATTCAAAAGCGGCGGCAAGATGTATTATTTTGCGCCGGGCGACTTAAATCCCGCGGAGGGCAGCTATGTCGTCGTGGAAACGGCACGCGGCCCCGAATGCGGTGAGGTCGCGGCACGGCGCCATGCAGTGCCGGATGACAGTGTCACCGCGCCGCTGAAGCCGATCCTCCGGCTCGCAAATGAGGAGGATCTGCAAACACTTGAAAAGAACCGCGCTTACATGGCGGAGGCGATGCGCGTCTGTGCCGAACGGATCGAGGCACGCGGCCTGCCGATGCGGCTGGTCGATGTCGAATGCGGCTTCGACAGCAATAAACTGATCTTTTATTTTACGGCGGAATCCCGCGTCGATTTCCGCGAGCTGGTCAAGGATCTCGCACTCGCATTCCATGTCCGGATCGAGCTGCGGCAGATCGGCGACCGCGATGAGGCAAAGCTGCTGGGCGGTCTCGGCATCTGCGGCAGAGAATTCTGCTGCAAGGGCTATCTCAACAGCTTCCAGCCAATCTCGATCAAAATGGCGAAGGAGCAGGGGCTCGCGCTGAATCCGACCAAGATCTCCGGCGCCTGCGGCAGACTGATGTGCTGCCTGCGCTATGAAAGCCCCGTCTATGAGGAGCTGATCCGCATGACGCCGAAGGTCGGCTCGACGGTCATCCTGCCGGGCGACAGACCGCTCCGCGCCTATGTCATGGAGGCGAATCTCGTGACCGGCAATCTCCGCGTCAAGCCGGAGAATTCCGATATTCCGATCACGATCCATCGCGATAAGGTCGAGCGGCTTCAGGATGTGAGCCGGCGGATGACAAAGGAGGATCTGCGCGATAAGCGGACACCCGCCGCAAAGCCCGATGCCGCAAAGCCGGAGAAGCAGGACAAGCCCGACAAGCAGCGTCCGCCGAGAAATCCGAAGCAGCAGTCCGCTGAAAAGCCGCAGAACGAAAAGCCGAGAACCGAACGGCCGCAGCAGGATAAGCCGAAAGCCGACAGACCGCAGCCGCCGAAGCCTGCAAAGCAGACCGGTGCAGCACTGCATCCGGAATTCGGCGAGAACCGCCAGCAGCAAAATGCTGCGCCGCAGCCGCCGAAGCCCGTGCATCATGCACCTGCCTTCACGGATATGGACTTCACCGAGCATCGCGCTGTTGTGGAGCATCCGGAGCGCGCCGCCGCACAGCGCAGTGATACCGAAAAGCCGGCCGGCGAGAACCGCAGGCCGCACCGCCCCAACAATCGCCGCTGGCAGAATCACCGCGGCGGTCACGACGGCAATAAGCCGCAGGGCGGAGAAAGCTGAATCCTGATAAACCAAGCCCCGCACAGACTGTGCGGGGCTTTCACATTCTCAGACAGCGGCAAAGCAGCGCGCAAATTCTGCGAGCATTTCCGTATCGGTACAGGGACTTTCCGGGTTGATCGGCAGAAGATCAAGCCTTCCGGCCTCCTGTAAAGCGGGCGCGATCAGATAGCCGTATTTCGCTTCCAGCTCCGCACAGTCCGCAGCGGTGATGCTCTCGCCGAGACTTCGGACGGCTTCGGATGCCTCTTTATACTTCTCCTGCATCTGACAGCAATAGAAGCCGGCTTTCGTCTGACTCTGACCGCCGTGCAGCAAAATTCCATTAACAGCCGCCTGCGCAAGATTACGGTATTCGCCGTCCGATGCAGCGATCTGATACAGCGCATCCCATTCGCCGGCGCAAATGCTGCACATTGTCCTGTAGGAGCCCTTGTCATCCTCAAACGGCAAGTATGACTGTGTATCAAAGCCCGGCTCATTCTCCGTTCTCTCCTGATAATACCGGTTCATCGCATTGCTGTAATCATCAAATGCTTTTTTCAGCGAATCCGGCACAGTGCCCTCAAAGGAAATCTCTGCAAAGGAATCCTCATCGCTGACCCGTCTCCATTCAGACGGGTCCGGCGTCAGATAATCGTAATCCCCTTTTTCCGCATTCCAAGTCATGAAACGGGAATCGTAGTATTCATCTTTCGCCGGATTCCAGACAAGATATTCTGCTTCTTCTGCTTCCGTTTCACGCGGAGCGGTATTTTCCTGCATCTGCACAGCCGGATCAGTCTGCGCATCGGCTGCCGCAAGACCGCATCCGGCAAGACCGCACAGCGTCAGGCAGCTCAGAATACAAATCATCTTTTTCATGTAAATCACACTCCTTCTGTTTATATTCTACCACAAAGCCCGAAAATATTCAATATATATTGTATATAAAATCATAGTATTAATAAAAAGACTGTCATATATCACATCATTCGTATTCTCTGCTGACACTCTGCACAAATCCCGCCGCCGAAACTGACCGGAATGCCGAAATCCGCCTACCGAACCGAAAAAACTTGACAAAACAAACGCGCTGTGATATAATAAATTTGAGTATAAAATGAAAAACTGCGGCATTTTACCGCAGCGGCAAAAGCAAATCCTGCCGCAGTATCTGATATGACTGCGGAACAATGAGGTGAACCTATGCCTGCCAACCACACGGAACTGACCATCGCCGTGATCGCTTCCGGCATCGACGAGGAATATCAGCAGTCGATCCTCCGCGGCATCCACCGCTATGCGGCGCAGCATCATGTCAACATTGCGCATTTCATCGCATTCGGCGGAATCCTCGCGAATCCGAATTACGATCAGGGCGAATACAATATCTTTGAGCTGCCGAATTTTTCACTGTTCGACGGCGTCATTCTGCTGTCCAATACATTTTCCGGCGATCTCGCGGAGGCGCTCTATCCGCGCATCCGTGCCGCAGGAATCCCCGCTGTCAGCATCGACAGAGAACTGGGCGATCTCTATTATATCGGCATCCACAACGCGACCGCAATGGAGCAGATCACCCGCCACCTGATCGAAAAACACGGCATCCGGCGGCTCAACTATATCTCCGGCCCCGATACCAATACAGAAAGCATCGAACGCTTTGATGCCTTCAAAAAAGTCCTGCTGGAGCACGGCATTCCGGTCGAGCCGGAGCGGATCTATCACGGAACCTTCCGCGCCAAGGACGGCCGCCGTGCGATCGAATGCTTCCTCAAATCCGAATTGCAGTTTCCGGAGGCGATTGTCTGCGCGAATGATGCAATGGCGATTTCTGCGGTTCTGACGCTGGCCGAAAACGGTATCCGCTGCCCGGAGGATGTTCTGGTCTCCGGCTTTGACAATACCTATAATGCGAAAAACTTTGCGCCTGCGCTGACGACCGTCGAGCGGCCGCTGATGCAGTCCGGTGCGCTGGCCTGCGAGATGATCTGCCGCCACGCTGCCGGTGAGCATTTCGACCGCGTCACGGAGCTGAATGCTGTTCCGATCTTCTCGGAAAGCTGCGGCTGCAAGCCCGCAGATACCGAGGATATCACCGTCTACAAAAAGCGCAGCTATCAGCTCATGGAAAATACGCAGCGCGATATCTCCCGCAACAATCAGATGTCCTGCTCTCTCGTTGAGTGCGACAGCTTCGAGGAATATATCAACACACTCAAGAGCTTTGTGCTGAAAACCCGCTGCGAGGAATTCTATCTCTGCCTGAATGACAGCTGGCATACCCGTCAGCTCCCGCAGGAGGGCGGCTACACAGGCGTGCTGCCGGTCGATTCCTATATCTCGCACGGCTACTCCGGCCGAATGCTGATGCCGCTGGCCTATTATGACGGCAAATTCCACAAGGAGCAGAGCTTTGTCTCCTCGCAGATGCTCCCGCGCCTGCGTGCGGATTCCGACAAGACGCGCAATATGTATTTTGTTCCGCTGCATTTCCGCGAGCGCTGTCTCGGTTATTTTGTAATCGTCAACACGGATTTCCCGATGGCGAGCGCCCTGTTCCACTCGTGGAGCATCAATATCAGCAATACGCTTGAAAACTTCCGGAAGATTCTCTGCCTGGATGAGATCGTCGAGGAACTGGATAAGCTCTATGCGATTGATTCGCTGACCGGCATCTTCAACCGCAACGGCTTCAAACGCAGTGCGCAGGTCATTTTTGATGACTGCATCGCAAATCACCGGACTGTCATGGTCATGTTCGCCGATATGGACGGTCTGAAAACAATCAACGATAATTACGGACACAAGGCCGGCGACCATGCGATCCGCAGCATCGCGGCGATTTTGCAGGAAGCCTGCTCGAACGGCGAGATCGCCTGCCGGTTCGGCGGAGACGAGTTCTTCATCTTCGGCGCGGATTATGACGAGGAAAAGGCCGTGAAGCTCCGCGACCGGATCCTGCGGAGTCTGGAGATCTGCAACCGGAATTCCGGACGGCCGTATCAGCTCAGTGTCAGCATGGGTGCCTGCATTACAGTGCCGCCGAAGGACAGCACGATTTTCCAGCTCATTACCATTGCGGATAATCGGATGTATGAGGAGAAGAAAAAGAAAAACCCTTCCAAATACCTCAAGCAACCGTCAAAAAGCGGTAGACTGAGTCTGCGCTTGAGGGATTTCAACAAACCGGATCCGTGATGTGGAACAATACGCCGGATTCCCTGTATTACACAAAAACAGCCCGAAAGCAATCACAATGCTTTCGGGCTGTTGTCGGCTGAGCCGGTTATTCCGCGTATTTGGAGTCGATGCCGAAATACTCCTCAAGGCAGAGGCCGCTGTCATGGATCAGCTTTGCGTAATCCGTACCGACATAGCGGATATGCCACGACTCATACTTGAATCCGGTGATATCCTCCTTGCCCTTCGGATAGCGGATGATAAAGCCGTACTTCCAGCTGTTTTCCTCCAGCCACTTTGCTTCGGGCGTATCGTGGAACGCATCGCCGGCATAGTTGACATCCAGACACAGACCGGTCTGATGCTCGGAATGGCCGGGACGTGCGGAGAATCGGTCGGCGGCCGCCTGACCGTCACGCGCTACATAATTGTGATAGAGCGTATCCTGCGCCTGATAGGAGCGGTAGCCGGAAACACAGTTCATGGTCAGACCGTCGAGCTTTGCCGCCTTTTGCAGCATCGCAAATGCCTGATCCGCGTCCGGTGTCAGTGCGCCCGGATCATAGGATGCCGGCAGCGAATATGTCTTGTTGACGATCATGATGCCGTCAATATAGGTGATGCCGTCCTTGACCTCCAGACGACCGTTGACGGTCGTATTGGCAGTCGGTGCGGCCGGTGCCGGCGCGCCGCTTTCTGCGGATGCAGTGCCCTCAGCAGCGGGGGCCGCAGTCTCGGCAGGCGCGGTGCCGCCGATCGGAACGGTGCTTGCCGCTGTGGGTGCATTCGGATCCGTCACACTGACAACGACCTCTGCAAAGACAGCGGGATTGTTGACGGATGTGACCTTGACCGTGCATTTGCCTGCGCCGACCGGTGTGATCCAGCCGATGCCGTCAACCGTTGCGACGGCGGGATCGGAGGATTCCCATTTCTCGGATTTGTCCGTCGCGGTCTCCGGTGTCATGGTAACGATCGGCATAACACGGTTGCCGCCGACCTTGAGCGCACAGCTGTAGAATGTCAGCGAGATACCGGTGACGGAGCCGGGCGGAAGCGGCTGAGTCGCCTCCGTGACGGTCGTCGTCAGAACGGTGGTGGTATCGGTTGTCAGCATAGCAGTTCCCTCCGTAGTAACCGTAGTCTGGGCGGGAAGCTCTGAAACAGCCGCGGAATTCTCACCGACTGTCATGGATTCGGTGCGCGGCGTATGATCGTAAACGACCAGCGTGACGAGCGCTGCTGCGCCGAAGACGGCGACCGTCGCAAGCGGCAGCGGCGAATTTTTTTTCTTTTTCTGAGTTGCCATTTTTGATGATCCTTTCCTTTTGGGTTTGATAATGCTTCCTGTATATTATATCACAAAAATTCCGGTTTGTCACTATCCGGCGAAAAAAAACTGCTGATTCATGATTTTGCCGGATTTTGCGGAAGCGTCACGGGCGGTTATGGCAATAATAACCGCGAAAATGCTGACTTTTTCGACTATGCGCTCAGACAAAAGCGTACAAATATTATCGTTTTCAGATATAAAGAGGAATCCGCTTCGCGGATGCTACTTTAGAATGGGGACCTCTATCGCAGGTCCCCAAGCCCGCCGAGCTCTTGAACGCCGGGGGAGTTTCGCCCTCTGCGGAGGGCGACCAGAGGCTCTGCCTTACATGAAAGAGCCAGCTCTTTCATGTAGGACTCCGCAAGTTTTTTGAAAAAAGCTCGACCAAAAACTTTGGATGACATCGCCGGAAGCGAATGATAAATCTCTGCTCAGACTGTCAGCTCAACATCATCTGCGGTCTCTGCATCTGCGAGCACCGGCGCGATGAATTCCTCCAGAAATTCCTCGACCTGCTGCACGCTTCTGCCGGTGTAATTCGCGGGATCGAGCTTGCTCTCCAGCTCCTCCGCCGTCACGCCGAAGATCGGATCATTGACAATTCGCTCGCAAAGATCGTTCTTCAGACCCTTCTGCTTAACCTCTGCGCCCGCTTCCATCGAATGCACACGGATATGCTCATGCAGCTCCTGACGGTCGCCGCCGTTTGCCGCTGCATCCATAATGACATTTTCCGTCGCCATGAACGGCAGCTCCGCCATGACGCGCTGACGGATCACGGCCGGATATACGACCATGCCGCTCGTGACATTCATCATGATATTCAGGATCGCATCCGCCGCGAGGAAGCCCTCCGCAACGGCAATGCGCTTGTTCGCGGAGTCGTCGAGCGTGCGCTCAAACCACTGCGTGCCGGCGGTGAATGCCGGATTCAGCGTATCGGTCATCAGATAACGGGCAAGTGCAGTGATCCGCTCGCAGCGCATCGGATTGCGCTTATATGCCATTGCCGACGAACCGATCTGGCCGGATTCAAACGGCTCCTCCATTTCCTTGAAGGACTGGAGCAGACGCATATCATTCGCAAATTTCATCGCGCTCTGCGCAATGCCGGAAAGCACATTCAGCACCTGTGCATCGACCTTGCGGGAATATGTCTGGCCGGAGACCGGAACGATCGCGTCCGGCGCAAAGCCCATTTCAACGGCGATCTTCGCTTCCATTGCGCGGATTTTCGTACCGTCGCCGTGGAACAGCTCCATGAAGGATGCCTGTGTACCGGTCGTGCCCTTGGAGCCGAGCAGCTTCATTCTGCCGATCTGAAAATCCAGCTCCTCAAGATCCATGAGCAGCTCGTTCATCCAGAGTGTCGCACGCTTGCCGACAGTCGTCAGCTGTGCGGGCTGGCAGTGCGTATAGGCAAGGCAGGGCTGCGCTTTCCATTCCTCCGCGAATTTCGACAGATTCCGCAGGACAGTCACGATCTTCGTGCGGACGAGCTTCAGCGCATCCCGCATGATGATGATATCAGTATTGTCGCCGACATAGCAGGATGTAGCGCCGAGATGGATGATGCCCTTTGCATTCGGGCAGACAAGGCCGTATGCATACACATGGGACATGACATCGTGACGGCATTCCTTTTCACGCTTCGCGGCGGCTTCATAGTCGATATCCGTGATATGCGCTTCCAGCTCCGCGACCTGCTCGGCAGTGACATTCAGGCCAAGCTCATGCTCGGCTCTTGCCAGTGCGACCCAGAGGCGGCGCCATGTCGAAAACTTCTTGTCTGCGGAAAAGAGATACTGCATCTCCTTGCTCGCATAGCGGGTGCAGAACGGGGATTCATAGCTGTTTGTACTCATTGATCTTGATTCCTTTCATTCGGTATGTTATTCAGGCAGCAACGGTTATTTCTCACTGAGCGCGTAATTCCATTCTCTGCCCTGCTTGTTGATGTAATAGCCGAGACGGGAGGGCGTTACCTGCTCATACGCGCCGACATAGACAAGCCTGCCGTCCTGAAACGCCGCTTCAAAGCCGTGCTCGATCTCCCAGTCACATCCGCCGCTGAAACGGAAATACAGCTGTCCCTCCTGCTCCGGCTCATCAATGAGCAGTTCACCGATCTGAACATACTGCATCATTTCACCTGCGGGCGTATCCTCCGTAATGACGGGCAGATCTTCGTCCTCAAAGGAAAAATCCTCGCCCGCATCCTCTTTTAACAACTCGATAAACGCCAGCGCATAGCGCTTTGCCGCCTCGCAAAGCTCGGTGATCGTTTCTCCGGAAAAGCTTTCAACAGTATCCACACAGCGACTGATATATTCATCGCTGACCTTGGCATCGAGCGCCACTGCGACCTCCATCTCCTGATCAAAGCGCTTGCTGTAATATTTTCCCTCGCGGAAGTATTTGCCCGGTGTCAGTTCGATTTTCACTTCATGTGCCTCCGTTTCTGCATCAGATCGCCGGCATTACTCTGCCGCCGGAGACCGGAATATATGCGCCGGTCGTGAACGATGCGAGCGGCGATGCGAGAAATGCACACATCTGCGCGATTTCCTGATCGGTGCCGCGGCGTCCCAGCGGAACGGATTTCTCATAATCCGGCTGCGACTCGGTGTGATTGCGGCGGTCGTTTTCGGTGATCGTCCAGCCCGGCGCGACCTGATTGACCGTGATCTTATGCGGCCCCAGCTCCTTCGCCAGCACGCGGACGATGCCGTCCAGACCGCGCTTCGCCGCCGTATATGCACCGCATCCGGCCTCGGCCATTGCAGCACATTCCGTATTGATCACGACGATGCGCCCGCCGCTGCCCTTTTCGATCAGCTCCGGCACAAATGCTTTGACCATGTGGACAGTCTGCATGACGCAGGACTGATACTGCCCGTCAAAGTCGATCAGCGGCTGGTCAATGATCGGCTTCCAGTCATACTGGATGACCGCATTGTGAACGAGAATATCCGGCACACCCATACGCTGAATGACCTCTTTTTTCATGTGCAGCACATCCTCCGGCGAGGTGATGTCCGCCTGAACGGTCATAATGCGTCTGCCGGTCTTGCGGCGCAGCTCAACGGCCAACGCCTCGGCTTCCTCTCTGCCATGGAAATAATGCAGCACCAGATCGGCACCGCAGTCTGCGAATGCCGCAGCGATCACGCGCCCAAGCATTCCGGATGCGCCTGTAATGACGGCAAGACTGCCGCGTAAATCAATCGTCAGCATGGATAAGCCCTCCGTTCGGTCGTGATTGAAGTATCGGGATTGGGGTTGTCAGACAGAGCGCGCTGCCTGACGGATAGCATAACGAAACGATGTGTGAATCAAAATAGGGGAACTGCACAAACCGGACTGCCTCCGCCGCCGGATGATGAAAGATAATCGCATCCGAAAGCGTGAAGCCGAGCGATGCAAAGCCAATCGCAAGGCCGCGGCCGTCCCATTTTGCATAGGCCTCCTTGAGTGTCCAAAAGCGCGAAAATGCGCGGTTTTTATCTTCGGCTGCACGGATCGCGGCGATCTCCGCCGGCGTGCAGACCTTTTCGAGCAGGGAATCCGGAACACTGCGCGGCGCTTCAGCATCCACGCCGAGCGGCATTCTGCCGGCCGCCGCAACTGCAAGCCCGCGGCAGTGCGAAATATTCATATGCAGAAAATCATGTATCAGCTGCGGTTTTCCGAGTCCGCTGCGCCGGATGACGGCATGATATACGCCGAAATCCTCCGCAAGTGCCGCGCCGAGCAGATCGAGCGCCGCGAAATGTGCCGCCCTGTGGCTCTGCCGCCTGCCGGTATCGGGAAGCGGTTCTGCATAGACGCGAAACATCAGCTGATGCGTTGTTTTTTCGTAGGCAGAGAGCAGAATCTCCATTATGTAAACAAAATCTTTGCGGCGCTGCATCCGATGCGGTCACAGCCCGCCGCGAGAAAGGCTTCCATTGCTTCGCGGGTGCGGATGCCTCCCGCAGCCTTGATCTTTACGCTGCTGCCGATATGCTTTTTGAACAGCGCAATATCGTCCAGTTCTGCGCCCGCCGTGCCGAAGCCTGTCGAGGTCTTGATATAATCCGCGCCGGCCTCTGTCACCAGCTCACAGCAGCGGATCTTTTCCTCCTCCGTCAGATAACAGGTCTCGATGATGACCTTCAGCACCGTATCATGACAGACCTTTCGCAGCGCCCTGATCTCCTCGAAAACAACATCATCATTGCCGTTTTTCAGTGCAGATACATTGATTACCATGTCGATCTCGGATGCGCCGAGGCGGATCGCTTCCTCTGCTTCCGCGGCCTTTGCTGCGGCTGTCGAATAGCCCAGCGGAAAGCCGACGACCGTGCAGATATTGAGTGCCGGATAGGTTTCATGCGCCTGCTTCACCCAATAGGGCGGGATGCAGACCGATGCGGTGTGATATTGCAGCGCCTCCTCGCAGATCTGCGCAATATCCTCCCATTTTGCAGTCGGCTTCAGCACCGTATGGTCAATATGCGAAAGGATCTCCGCATTTGTCATATATGTTACCTCTTTTCATCATGATACAGCATCGTGCGCGCCGCAGCGGTCACAAAGGTCACGACCGCGCTCAGGATTGCCGCCGCCGTTACAAGAACGCCGGCCACGCAGTATTTGTATTCACTGCGCAGAATATCCCCCTGCGTCATCAGCAGAATGATGATCCAGTCCGCGGCGATGACCGCGAGTTTTTCAAGTATATACGCCCGGAAATCGTGCATCACATTCCGGATGCTGTTCCGCCGCGAGGTGAAGATTTCCATTTGCAGAAACGACAGCGCGAAATCCGCAAGCAGCACGCCGAGCGCCGCAATGCTGTAAATATAATCCGCCGGTTCACCGAATACGAACATCAGAATCAACAGTATATGCAGCGGAAGCAGAAATAAAACCGCGCATTTACGAAGATTTTTCATCTTTCTGCTCCTTTTTCGGCTTCCGCAGAAATGTGCGGTCGATCGCCGCAAAGATCAGCAGGATCACGCCGTTCAGCGCAAGCCGCGTCGCATAGAGCGAGACTGTCTCCGTCATCGGTGAAACGCCGTCCAGCGAAGCACTCAGCAAACTGAGATTCGGATATTTCAGAAGCTGGATGACCGTCACTGCAAGGCTCATTACAAACGGCGCGAGGATCGCCGCAAAAAACACGCTTTTACGCGATAATCCGGTCTGCTCCTCCGTTTGCAGGAAATGATAGAGCAAGGCCGTCACGAGGACGGAAAGCCCGCACATCCAGATGCGCATTTCCAGCAGGGAATACATCACCCAGCAGAAAATTTGCAGAAACAGGCTGCCGAAAAATATCAGTATGCATCGCTTCACGGTCTCTCCGCGTTCCATCCGGCAGCCCCCTTATCCGTTATTCTTCGTCGAATGCGTCCTCATCGGGCTCGTCATCCTCTGCGGGTTCCTCCGCTTCGGCGGCCTCCTCCGCAGCAATTTCTGCGCTCTCGGCAGATTCCTCTGCTGCTGCCTCTGCCTCCTGCGCCTTCAGCTCCTCCTCGGAGAGCTGCTCGACCTCGGTGATCTCCGCGTCATCCTCATGCTCGGTACGCGTGAAGGACATCACTCTGCCGTCCTCCGAGACGCGCATCACGCGGACACCCTTTGCCATTCTGCCCATGATGCGGATATCAGCGGTGCGGATGCGGATGATGATGCCGTCGCTTGAGATCATCATGATATCATCGGTCTCATCGACGACCTTGATGCCGCATACCTTTCCGCGTTCTTCATCCGGCTTATAGTTATTGAGACCGAAGCCGCCGCGGTTCTGGATGCGGTAATCCTCGATCCGCGAACGCTTGCCGAAGCCCTTTTCCGTGACGGTCAGCAGCGTTGCGCCTGCGCGGACTCTCGCCATTGAGACGATCTCGTCATCGCCGCGCAGCTTCATGATCCGGACACCGTGCGCACTTCTGCCCTGCGGCCGGATGCAGTTTTCATCGACACGGATCGCCATGCCGTTCCTTGTCGCAACAAAGAGCTGATCGTGTCCGCCTGTCATGCGCACACCGGCGATCTCGTCGCCCTCCTCCAGCTTGATCGCGATCAGGCCGTTTTTCCGGACATTCTTGTATGCCGGCAGCGCCGTCCGCTTGATCTTGCCGTTCTTCGTCACCATGACGATATAGCTTTCATCGTTGAATTCGCTGACCTTCATCATCGCAGCGATCTTTTCATTTTCAGCGAGCGGGAGCAGATTGATGATATTCGTACCCTTGGAATCTCTGCCGCCCATCGGGATCTCGAAGCATTTCAGATCGAACATGATGCCGCGGTTCGTGAAGAACAGCACATGGTCGTGGCTCGATCCGACAAACATCTCGGAGACAAAATCCTCCTCGCGCTGCTTCATGCCGGAGACACCTCTGCCGCCGCGCCGCTGCGATTTGTAGACCGAGGCCGGAACGCGCTTGATATAGCCGAAATTCGTGTATGTCACAACGCAGTCCTCGACCGGAATCAGATCCTCGATATCCATTTCGCCGCTGACGCTCTCAATCGCTGTGCGGCGCTCATCGCCGTACTTTCCGCGAATCTTTTCGAGATCCTCGCGGATGATCTCCAGCACGCGCTCCTTGTGGGACAGGATATCGC
This sequence comes from uncultured Ruminococcus sp., assembly GCA_946621745.1. Taxonomy (GTDB): domain Bacteria; phylum Bacillota; class Clostridia; order Oscillospirales; family Ruminococcaceae; genus Firm-04. Next base: position 55,592 of record CAMOOV010000001.1, on the reverse strand, counting down.
GCAGATCGTTGATATTGTCGCAGAGCGAGCGGACTTCGTTCAGGATTTTTTCACGCTCCAGACCTGTCAGCTGACCGAGACGCATCTGCACGATCGCATCTGCCTGTGCCTCGGAAAGTCCGACGGTCGGATAAATCTTCTCGGAGGGATCGACAGCCAGTCCCATTGCCTTGCTGTAGGCTTCATCCTCCAGCAGCTTGGTCAGATCGACCTCGGCAAAGCGCGAGATCAGACGCTCCTTACCTTCGGCGACCGACTTCGATGTACGCAGGATCTCAACGACCTCATCAATGAAATCCAGTGCAACGAGAAATCCCTGCAAAAGATGCGCACGCTCACGCGCCTTGCGCAGATCGAAGCGGCAGGCACGCTGCACGACATCGGTCTGATGATCGAGATAGTGAACGAGGATCTCTTTCAGCGAAAGCTCCTTCGGGATGCCGTTGACCAGTGCAAGATTGATCATGCCGTAGGTATCCTGAAGCTGCGTGTAGCGGAAAAGCTGATTCAGCACAAGATTCGGATTTGCGTCCTTTTTCAGCTCGATGCAGATGCGCACCTTCTCCTTGCGGCCGGATTCGTCGCGGATATCGTGAATGCCCTCGACGCGCTTTTCCTTTGCCAGCTCCGCGATCGACTTGATCAGCTCCGCCTTGTTCACCATGTACGGAATCTCCGAAACGATGATGCACTGACGGTTCTTGATCTCGGTGATCTCCGTCTTGGAGCGGACGGTCAGCTTGCCGCGGCCCGTTGCATAGGCAGCGCGCATTCCGGCTCTGCCCATGATGATGCCGCCGGTCGGGAAATCCGGCCCCTTGATGAACTGCATCAGCTGTTCCAGCGTCGCATCCGGATTCGTCATCAGATAATCCAGCGCATCAATGACCTCGCCGAGATTGTGCGGCGGGATATGCGACGCCATACCGACTGCGATACCCTCGGAGCCGTTGACCAGCAGATTCGGGAATCTCGCCGGCAGAACGACCGGTTCCTTCAGACGGTCATCGTAGTTCGACTGGAAATCGACGGTTTCCTTCTGGATATCCGTCAGCATTGCCAGCGACATTTTCGTCATCTTCGCCTCGGTATAACGGTAGGCAGCAGGCGGATCGCCGTCAACGGTACCGAAATTGCCGTGGCCGTCCACGAGCGGATAACGCATCGAAAAGCTCTGCGCCAGACGCACCAGCGCCATATAGACCGAAGCATCGCCGTGCGGGTGATATTCACCCAGCACCGTACCGACAATGTCGGCGCACTTACGGTAGGGCTTATCCGGTGTCAGGCTTTTTTCAAACAGCGTATAGAGGATGCGGCGGTGAACCGGCTTCAGGCCGTCCCGCACATCCGGCAGCGCACGGGAGGTGATGACAGACATCGAATATGCAAGAAACGATGAACGCATTTCCTCCTCAATGTCACGGTGGATCGTGATGGCTTTACTTGTGTCGTACAAGGATTCTGCCTCCTCTTTTCATGAAATAAGATCATGCAGCGGACATAGCTGCATCCGCAGCCGTTCCGTTCATGCGGTTTGACTGATACTGCGCGGACATTCACGCAAGGCGGAAGATTTTCCGGAGCTGTGCTGTCTCGTCCTCCGAGAAATCCTTCTTCGGAATGACATAGAAATTCGACCGGACAAGATAGACCAGAAAGTATTCCGGATATTCGTGGATCTTCACGCCGTTTCCGAAGCGGATCTCCGTCGGCGGGATCGGTTCATTCTCGGCCGTCTCCTCCGGAAAGAGCTGCTGGAAGCCGTTTCCGTCCGGCTTTTCACTGTCAGCAGGCTCCGGCTCTGCGGGCACTTCTGCTTCGGGCGCTGCTTCCTCTGCGGGCGGCTCCGGCGCATCCTCCGTCCTGATTTCCAGCCCGTCCTCAAAAACGGAGAGCGCATAGGTATCCTGCTCGACCTCTTTCAGCGCATCATGCACCGCCCGGCGCAGCTTGAGCGTCCGGTACCAGCGCACGAGAATGACCGCCAGGCAGGTGAGGATCAGGATATATGCAAGCGTCTGCGTATTGTCCTTGATGACCGCATGAATATATACGCCGGCGATCACCAGCAGCACTGCGGTCAGAAGAAAATTCTGCGGATAGACATATTTTTTCTGGAAATTCCGGAATGCATCGTCGAACATCGCAAGCGGGATATGATAGCTGCGCTCCAGCAGCGGTGTCTTATTCGCCATCTTCCGGTTCCTCCGTCTCCTCGGCAATGATATCCTCGAATGCTTCCTCAATATTGATTTCCGGCACATCCATTGTTTCGGTATGCGCTTCCTGCTGTGCGTCATCCGCAGCATCCGTTTCATCGTCTTCCATGTAAATCGGCCTGCCCTCCGGATCGACTCGCTGCCCCTCTTCATCATAGAGCCGGAGCTGCTTTGCGCCGTAATACCGGCCGCAGAGTTCGGCAGTCACGGAAGCTGCATTCTCGTCATCCTCCGGAACGGGCGGTTCCTCGCCGTCCACGATCGAGGCCGTTTCGAGCTGATGATATCCGCCGGAGCAGTTTTCTTCGGCATATTTCCGGATCTCGGCGATTTCCTGCCGGTTCAGATCGCGCTTTGCAACATAAACAAACTGATTGACGATCTTGTTCTCCGCGAACAAAAAGCCGCGGGCATTCTCATATGCGATCAGGCTGCCGGTGCCGATCGGGGTGACCGCATCAGCCAGCTCATCGGGATCCATTTTCTCGGTCTCGTCCTTCTCAAAGATCTCCATGACCGTCAGCGAATGCGGATAGAATGTGATCTCGCGCCATTCGCCGAACTGGAGCCGGTTTGTCGCAATGAACTTTTTATTTGCCGGTGTGAAATAGAATGCCACGCCCGCCAGCAGACATCCGAGCGTATAGAACAGAAATGTCATGCGCTTCAGCAGAATGCAGAGCAGCACGCAGATCACGCCGAGCACAATGCAGGTGACGACGCCGATCATGCGGTCGCTGCCGCGTTCGTTGCTGAGATAGATGCGGTATACATCATCAAAATCGCTGTCCTTCATTTTCGTTTGGACAGTCAGGAGCTTTTCTTCCTTTGCCATAGATTCCCTTTCGGATCAGACATCCAGATTCACAGCATATTTTGCATTGGTTTCGATAAATTCGCGGCGCGGCTGCACCTTGTCGCCCATGAGGATCGAGAAGATCTCGTCGGCCTTCATCGCGTCCTCCATTGTGACCTTGATCATCGTGCGCGTTTCGGGATCCATTGTTGTTTCCCAGAGCTGCTCGGGGTCCATCTCACCGAGACCTTTATAGCGCTGCACCTCGACCTTTGCGCCGTTTGCGGAAAGCTCTGCGATATACTGATCGCGTTCCTCATCGGAAAATGCGTATTTATGTGTTTTTCCCTTTGTGACACGGAAAAGCGGCGGCTGTGCGATATACACATTGCCGTTCTCGATCAGCGGACGCATGAACCGGAAGAAGAAGGTCAGCAGCAGCGTCCGGATGTGACAGCCGTCCACATCGGCATCGGCCATGATGATGACCTTGCCGTAGCGCAGCTTGGTGATGTCGAAATCCTCGCCGATCGAGGTGCCGAGCGCCGTGACGACCGGCTGGAGCTTGTCATTGCCGTAGACCTTGTCGATGCGGACACGCTCAACATTGAGCATCTTGCCCCAGAGCGGCAGGATCGCCTGATAGCGCCGGTCTCTGCCGTCCTTTGCGGAGCCGCCTGCGGAATCACCCTCGACGATATAGATCTCCGTGAATTCGATATCGCGCTCGGAGCAGTCCGCGAGCTTGCCCGGCAGGGAAGCGGATTCCATTGCGGATTTCCGTCTTGCGGTCTCACGCGCTTTCTTCGCGGCCTCTCTTGCGCGCTGTGCATCCTGCGATTTCTCGAAGATTGCCTGCGCAACAGTCGGATTTTCCTCGAGGAAATCCATGAGCTTATCCGTGACGATCTGCTCGACAAAGGGCTTGATCTCCGGATTGCCGAGCTTGACCTTTGTCTGGCTCTCGAACTGGCAGTCCGTCAGCTTGACGGAGATAATCGCGGTCAGACCCTCGCGGACATCCTCGCCCATGAGCTTCGTGTCATCCTTCATCAGACCGAATTTTTTGCCGTATTCGTTGATGACCTTTGTCAGTGCATTGCGGAAGCCGATCTCATGCACGCCGCCGTCGATCGTATGCACATTGTTTGCGAACGACATGATGACTTCGTTATAGCTGTTGTTATACTGCATCGCGATCTCAACGGAGTTGTCGCCCTTCTTGCCGTTGAAATAGATGACCTGATCGGAGATCGGATCCAGACCGCGTGTCTTGTGGATATGCTCGATGAACTGCCGGATGCCGCCCTCATAACAAAGCACCTCATGGCGGTCCTCATCCGGAAAACGCTTGTCCTCGATCTCGATCGTCAGGCCGGCATTCAGGAACGCCTGCTCGCGCATTCTCTTGAGCAGAACCTCGTAATCAAAGACCGTCGTTTCCTCGAAGATCTGTGCATCCGGCTTGAATGTGACGGATGTGCCGTGACGGTCGGTATCGCCGGTTACAGCAAGCTCCTTGTCATATTTTCCGCGCTCGAACCGCTGGAAATAGCTGTGCTTGCCGTCCCAGACGGTCAGCTCCAGCCATTCCGAAAGCGCATTGACAACCGATGCGCCGACACCGTGCAGGCCGCCCGCGACCTTATAGCCGCCGCCGCCGAATTTACCGCCGGCGTGGAGCACCGTGAAAACGACCGTTGCTGCGGAGATCTTCTCCTTCGGATGCATACCGACCGGAATGCCGCGGCCGTCGTCGGTCACGCGGATGATATCGCCTTCGAGGATCTCGACCGTGATCTTGTCGCAGTATCCGGCAAGCGCCTCGTCAATCGAGTTATCTACGATCTCATAGACCAGATGATGCAGACCGCCGGAGCCTGTCGTACCGATATACATTCCCGGGCGCTTCCGGACTGCCTCCAGTCCCTCCAGTACCTGTATCTGATTTTCGTCATATTCGCCCTCGACGGGCGCCTGTGTCAGCATTTCTTCACGATCCATACTGTGCGTTACTCCCTTCCGATCTGCGCCTGCCGCATCCCCTCACCGGTACGGCGTTCAGAACATTGTCAATGCCCGCTTGCGGAGCGTTGCGACCGAGATCGAGGATATATACGCGATCTCCTCGCCGTTCTCCATACAGACGACAAAGCTCTTCGGCATCTCCGCCGAGACATTGACGGCTCTGCCCTCTTTCTCCAACCGGCTCAGGTAAGCGCGGGTGTCCTGTCCGATCGTCGTATTTTCAATATCAAATACCCCGATCACGGTCGTATCGTTGATCGAGATCTGTTCTCCGAGATGAATATACATTATGCGCCCTCCGGCTCTGCATTCTGTTCCGTCAGACAGCCGTTTTCCATGCTGTAGCGGTTTCCCGTACCGGAAAATCCGACGGCCTCCGGCTGCGGTGTTGTCAGAAAGATCTGCATATCGTTGACGATATCATACACGAGCCGCTGACGCTGCGTGTCCAGCTCGCCCATGACATCATCCAGCAGAATGACCGGCGTTTCGTCCTTTTTGTCATAAAAGACCGCCGCCTGCGCGAGCTTCAGAACAAGCGCCGTGCTTTTCTGCTGTCCCTGCGAGCCGAATTCCCGCACGGAAAGTCCGCCGATCTTGCAGCTGAAATCATCCCTGCCGGCGCCCTTTGCGGTAAAGCCGAGCCGGATGTCATCATCCGCACTTTTTTGCAGCTGCTCAAAATAATGCTGCTGCATTTCCTTCGTCGGCTTTTCGGGAATCTCCGAATTCCGGAACAGATTCGAGCGGTATTTCACGGCGAGCTTTTCCCTGCCGTCCGTGACCGATGCATACAGCTGCTCGCAGACTGCCGCAAGCTGCCGGATATACGCATACCGCAGGCAGGTCAGCAGACTGCCGTATGAAGCAAGCTGGATATCCCAGTCCGCAAGGTCGCGCTTTTTCGCGGTGCCGAGCTGGATCTGTTTCAGAACGGCATTGCGCTGCGCGGTCAGCTGATCGAACCGCCGCAGACAGCCGAGCATGGCCGGTGTGAGCTGCGAGCCGCAGAGATCCATGAAGCTGCGGCGCTTCTCCGGCCCCGAACGGATCAGCTCGCGGTCATCCGGCGAGAATACCACGCACTGAAACTGCGAGAACAATCCGCTTCCGCCTTTGAGCGGAACACCGTTGAGCAGGATCTTTTTCTGCTTGCCCTCGCCGCGTGCCATGTGAATCCGGATCTCCTGCACGCGCCTGCTGTCCTGAAATTTCAGATGCAGATGCATTGCCTGTGCTTTCAGCCCGATGAAATCCTTTTCCCTTGCGCCGCGAAAGCTGCGGCAGCCGGTACAGCTCCAGATCGCCTCCAGCAGATTCGTCTTGCCCTGCGCGTTATTGCCGCAGATCAGATTTCTGTCCGGATGCGGCGACATTTGCAGCTGTTCCAGATTGCGGAAGCCCTCCGCACTGAATGATAAGATCCGCATTTACGCATCTTCTTCCGGCGCGGTGACATTGACCTGATAATTTTCCACTGTCACGGTATCGCCCCCGCGGATCTTCTTTCCGCGCATTGTGCAGACCGCTCCGTTGACGCTGACCGCGCCGTCCTGAATGATCTGCTTTGCAAATCCGCCGGTATCCGTCAGCCCCGCGAGCTTCAGAAGCTGTTCGAGCTTGATAAACGGCGTTTTGATCGTAATATTGATCTGTTCCATAGCATTCTCCGTCAGCGGCGAACCTGAACCGGCATGATGATCGCAATCGAACCGTCACCGTCTGCTTCCATGATCTTGACGGCGCGGTCTGCTGCCGTCAGCATCAGGCGCACCTTATCGCTCTGCACGACGCGCACCGCATCGAGCAGGTAGCGGTTATTGAAGCCGATGACCATTTTCTCGCCGGTCATTTCGCAGCTGAGCACATCATCCACACTGCCGACAACATTCTGGCAGTTGATGAGCAGCCGGTCGTCCTCCAGCTGGAAGCGCACGGCGGTCTTGTTCTTCTCCGAGATGAGCAGTGCGCAGCGCTCTAAGCTGTCCATCAGCTCACGGCGGTTCAGTGTCAGCTCTGTCTTGACATTCTCCGGGATGCTTCGGCGATAGTTGATAAATTCGCCTGCGAGCAGCCGCGTATAAACAACATAGTGATTGATCTCGAACATTGCGTGACTCTGGTCGAGACGGATCCGGCAGGGCGCTTCATTCTTTTCGTCATCGCCGAGCAGATGCTCGATCTCGCGGAGCGCCTTTGCCGGCACGACGAATTTCATCGGCTCCTGTCCCGGCAGCGGCTCTGTCCGGATCGCCATGCGGTAATTGTCAAGCGCAACGATATTCAGCACATCGTCTGTCATTTCGATCAGCTCGCCGGTGAAGATCGGTTTGGTCTCATCGAGCGAAACGGCGTAGATTGTCTGGTCGATCATGTTCTTGAACAGACTTTGCGGAATAACCGCACCCTTGCCCTGTTCGATATCCGGCAGATCCGGATATTCGTCGGCGCGCATTCCGGGAAGCTGACAGGATGTGCCGCTTCCGGTAATCGTAATTTTCAGGTGGTCATCGGTCTCGATCGTCAGAACACCGTCCGGCATTCTGCGGACAAGCTCTGAGAAAAGACGGCTGTCTGTCAGCAGTGTTCCGCCCTCTTCAACGGCTGCGGGGATCTGCGTCCGGATACCGAGCTCCAGATCATAGCCGGTGAGGATCAGCTCCTGCCCCTCTGCGCAGAGATGAATCGCAGCGAGTGCTTCCATCGGTGTCTTTGCGCTGGCAGCCTTTGCAACATTCGGCAGAACTTCTGTGAGGTCTGTTTTCTGACAGGTAATTTTCATTTGACAGAGATCCTTTCTGATGACAGAAGCGTTTTCCACAGCCGCTCTCATTCCGGAGAAGCGCTTTTCGCTGTCTGTCATATGATATCATATTATATAAAACAGTAGAAACAGTAGAGGACTTGAAATTGTGGAATCTTATTTTGCCGGTCGGAAAAATCCCGCTGCCGCTTGCAAATCCGGCTTTGAAACGTGCGGCTTTTTTTCCACGGCGCATTGTGCAGAGAAATGTGAAAAGTTGAAAAGCATTTGTAATCTTTTCGGTCGGGTGTAAAAAGTGGAAACCACGGGAAAGAATGTTGAAAATTTGGTTGAAACTGTGAATACTCGGAGTATACAGGGCTGTTTTCCACATTTCGGAAGTGGAAATTCTGATTTTCCCCGAAATTACGCGGCTAGTTTTCAACATTTCTTTCAACAGCTGTTGAAACGCCAAAAATCCGAACAAATGCTCTTTGTTATCGCTTTGTAAATTTTCCAGTTCGTTGATTTTTGCAGTTTCGACAGATTTCAAACAAATCAGAGCAATGCACAAAGAAGTGGAAAACCTTTCAGGATTATTTTCCGGAACCGTCACGAATGGTTTTGCTGATGCTTTCAATCGCATCGCGGAAATCGGAATCCTTCTTCATATTATTGACGACATATTTCACCGCGTAAACGATTGTAGAGTGATCGCGGTTGCCGAATTCCTCTCCGATCGAAGCAAGCGTCATCTGTGTGATGTCGTGTACGAGATAGATCGCGACCTTGCGCGCATTGGATATCTGCTGCGAGCGCTTCTTCGAGCGGATATCCTCCGGCGTGACGCCGTAAAGATTCGAGACTTCCTGAATGATATTCTCGACCGTGACCGGTGTCGGCTGCTCATCGGTGAGAATATCGCGGATGACGCTCTGCGCCATGGAGAGCGAGGGTGCGGAATCCGCAAGCGATTTCAGCGCCTTCAGACGCTTGACGGCGCCCTCCAGCTGACGGATATTCGATTTCAGGCGGTTCGCGATGAACTCCGCCACATCGTCCGGGATATTGAGATCCAGCAGCTCTGCCTTGCGGCGGATGATCGCGACACGCGTTTCAAAGTCCGGCATGGAAATATCCGTGATAAGGCCGGATTCAAAGCGTGTGCGGATGCGATCCTCCAGAATGCGGATATCCTTCGGCGGACGGTCGGATGTCAGAACGATCTGCTTGCCGGCCGCGTGCAGGATATTGAAGGTGTGGAAGAATTCCTCCTGCGTCGATTCCTTGCCGCTGATGAAATGGACATCATCGACGAGCAGCACATCTGCGCTGCGGTATTTTCCGTGGAATTCGGAGGTATCCTTTTTCTGCTGAATCGCCTCGATCAGCTCATTTGTGAATGTTTCACCCGTGACATAAATAATGTTGAGATTCGGATCGCGCTTTTTCATTTCGTGTGCGATCGCCATAAGCAGATGTGTTTTTCCGAGACCGGACGGTCCGTAGATGAACAGCGGGTTATAGGTATTGCCGCTGCCGTCGCCGCGTGCAATGCTCGTGCAGGCTGCGTATGCAAACTGGTTTGAGCCGCCGACGATAAATGTATCAAAGGTATAGGCATATTCGCCGTCGCCGGAATGCTTGTTCAGCTCCGCGACCGGATTTTCTTCCGCAGGTGTGTTGGTCTCCGATTCCTCATTCTGCTCCTGAACGATCAGACGCAGCGTGACCGGAAAGCCAAGGATCTGTGTAAACGCCTCCTGAAGCGGGCGTGAATAATTATTTTCAACGATCATACGCTGAAATTCGGAGGGGCAGTAGATGACTGCATCCGATCCCTCCAGTCTTGCCGGACGCAATGTGTCCAGCCAGAGTCCCTTTGCCAGATTTCCGACCTTACCGTCTCTTGAGCAGTATTCCTTCACCGCTTCAAACACTTCTTCAAAGGAATTCACGGGTTTGTTCACATCCTCTTTCTGTATATTATAAATAGTATTGTTTCAGCAGACAGACTTACCCTCAGATCGGCCGATTTTGGCCGATTTCAGGACAGTCGCATACAAGATATATTATAGCATAATGCGGAGATAATTTCAAGCATCCGGAAGAATCATTGTCGCTTTATACAAAACTTGACACTTGTTTTCGGCGGATATTGAGTGATTGATTTTTCGGCGCTGTAAGCGGGTTCCTGCGGACGGACAGTGCCTGAAAAAACGCGGCGGACATCGACGGATACGGAATGAAAACTTTTTTGAAAGACGGTTTTTATTATCAATTCGCTCTTGCATTTTCAGTCAATATGTGATATAATAAAAAATGGATCAGCATGAGATTGTGAAAAAATTATCAATATCAGTGCGATCCCACAGCTACGAAAGGATGGTTTCCGATAATATGGAAAAAAAGCCGTTGAATGCGCAGGGTGCCGAAGCGCTTGCAGCCCTGCTTCAGCAGACGAAGGATGCATACGATGCATTTCAGGCGAAGAAGCTCAGCCTGAATATGGCACGCGGCAAGCCCGGCCCTGAACAGCTTGATCTGACACTTCCGCTCATGGATGCACTGCCCGCTGATGCCGGCATGATCTCTGAGAGCGGCGATGACTGCCGCAATTACGGTGTGCTTTCCGGTATTTCCGAGGCAAAGAAGCTCTTTGCGGATATCCTCGGCGCAAAGCCGGAGGAAATGTTCATCGGCGGAAACTCCAGTCTTGAGCTGATGTTCGCCTGTCTGCAAATCGCTTATGTCAAGGGCATTGCCGGATGTCCGGCATGGAAAACGCTGGACAAGGTCAAATTCCTTTGCCCGGTTCCCGGCTATGACAGGCACTTTGCACTGACAGAGTATTTTGATGTTGAAATGATTCCCGTTCCGACCGACGAAAACGGCCCGGACATGGCGATGGTCAAAAAATATGCAGAATCTGATCCGGCAGTCAAGGGCATCTGGTGTGTGCCGGTTTATGCGAATCCGACCGGCATCGTTTACAGTGACGAGACTGTCCGCGCATTTGCCGCACTGAAGCCCGCTGCAAAGGATTTCCGCATTTTCTGGGATAATGCCTACTGCATTCATCATCTTGTCGCAGAGCCGAAAAAGCCGCTTACAATCAATCAGGCCTGCGAGGAATCCGGAAATACCGATATCTTCTATCAGTTTGTTTCCACCTCGAAGGTCACATTCCCCGGCGCGGGCGTGGCCGCGTTCAATACATCCAAAACGAATCTTGACGAGCTGAGCAAGTCGCTCGGCATCCAGACGATCGGCTTTGACAAGATCAATCAGCTCCGTCATGTGCGGTTCTTCGGCAATGCCGACAAGATGCGCGCACATATGGAAAAGCACCGTGCAGTGCTGAAACCGAAATTCGATATCGTGCTGGATATGCTGGAGCAGGAGATCGCGCCGCTCGGCATTGCAAGCTGGACAAAGCCGGAGGGCGGCTACTTTATTTCGTTCAATGCACCGAAGGGGACGGCTAAGCGCATCGTGCAGCTCTGCAAGGAGGGCGGCGTTACGCTGACCGGTGCAGGCGCGACCTATCCCTATAAGAACGATCCGGATGACAGCAATATCCGTATCGCACCGACCTATCCGAAATGCGAAGAGCTTTCTCAGGCCATGGAGCTTTTCTGCATCTGCGTGAAACTCGCAGCGCTTGAACAGCTCACAAAATGATCCGGCGGATCCATAATTCGGAGGAAGGCGGCATTTTTGCTTTCTTCATTCTGATCTGCCTTATTATTCTGGCAATCTGGTTCGGCTATGCCCGCATCCGGAAAATCTGGTTCTATCGCCGGCGCAATACCCGCTTTTACCGTGCGCAGGTCACTTCCGTCAGCTCCTACCGCTATGACAACGGCCCGCATACCTTTTCGCATAAGCGTTATGTGGTTGAGGTTTCGTGGGATGATGAATCGGAGGGGGAACTGCACGCGTCACTGGAGCTTGGAAATCCGCTTGCTGCATGGATTTACAAGCAGAGCGGAGCGGCAAGGATCGCCGTTGTCCGCGACCGCAGAAAGCCGCGTCCGATTGCAGATGAACCGGAGGCGGAGGATGATCCGCTGCTCCCGCCGCGTCTGCAAAAGAAGCTGCGGCAGATGAAGAAGCTCCGCGATTCGGGACAGCGTCCGGAGCTATATGTTCCGGAGGAGGAGATCATGTTCTGCTCGCAGCGCAGACGGATATTCTACGGCGCTTTTCTTTACTTCGTTTTTATTCTGATCCCGATTATGCTGGTGCCGGTGATGATCCTGTTCGGCTGGTATCTGCGTACAAAGGGATCGTGACAAAATAATTATAAAGGAGAAGTTCATCATGATTGATATTAAGTTTCTGGTAAACAACAAGGAAGCTGTCAAGGAAAATATCAAAAAGAAGTTTCAGGATGACAAGCTGCCGCTCGTGGATGAAGCGGCGGAGCTGTATGCACAGATCCTTGAGGCAAAGCATATCTCGGAGGATCTCCGCGCACAGCGCAATAAGCTCTCGGCACAGGTTCCGGTTCTCATGAAGGCCGGCAAAAAGGATGAGGCTGAGGCGATCAAGGCACAGGTCAAGGAAAATGCCGTCACCATGAAGGAAAAGGAAACCGTCATGGACGAGCTGAGCGCAAAGCTCGATGACATCATGAAGCGCATCCCGCAGATCATTGATGCATCGGTGCCGATCGGCAAGGACGACAGCGAGAATGTCGAGATCGAGCGCTTCGGTGAGCCGGTCGTTCCGGATTACGAGATTCCGTATCACGCGGATATCATGGAGAGACTGAGCGGTCTTGACAAGGATTCCGCAGGCAGAGTTGCCGGAACCGGTTTCTATTATCTCATGGGCGACATTGCGCGTCTGCATGAGGCAGTTCTCGCTTACGCAAGAGATTTCATGATCGACCACGGCTTTACTTATATGATCCCGCCGTTCATGATGCACAGAAGCATCGTCGAGGGCGTTATGTCCTTCGAGGAAATGGAAGCGATGATGTATAAGATCGAGGGCGAGGATCTCTATCTGATCGGCACATCGGAGCATACGATGATCGGCCGGTTTGTCAATCAGATCGTCGATGAAAGCTCGCTCCCGCTGAAGCTGACATCCTATTCGCCCTGCTTCCGCAAGGAGATCGGTTCGCACGGTCTGGAGGAGCGCGGCGTTTACCGCATCCACCAGTTCGAGAAGCAGGAAATGATCGTTCTCTGCAAGCCGGAGGAAAGCATGGACTGGTACAACAAGATGTGGAAGCTCTCGGTTGATCTGTTCCGCAGCATGGAGATTCCGGTGCGTCAGCTCGAATGCTGTTCGGGTGATCTGGCGAACCTCAAGGTCAAGTCCTGCGATATCGAAGCATGGTCGCCGCGTCAGAAGAAATATTTCGAGGTCTGCTCCTGCTCGAATCTCGGTGATGCGCAGGCACGCCGCCTGAAGATCCGCACGAAGGGCGAGAACGGTACATACCTTGTTCATACGCTGAACAATACCGTTGTTGCGCCGCCGAGAATGCTGATCGCGCTGCTGGAGAATCACTATCAGCCGGACGGCTCTGTCAATATTCCTGCTGTTCTCCGTCCGTACATGGGCGGCAAGGAAAAGATCGTCCCGAAGAACTGATGATCGTATATATGCAATGCAGCCGCTGTTCGCAAAATGAACAGCGGCTGTTTTTATGTTGCATATCGTTTTGAGATTTTCGCTGCGGTATCTGCGATCTCATCCCGCAGCGAATCCGGCGAAAGCACCGTGACATATTTTCCGTATTGCAGCGCCCAGTGTGTCATCGCAGTCGGATTGACATTGACTGTGACTTCGATCGTATTGACGCGCTCGCCTGCTTTCATGTGAACATCCTTCCCGAACCAGTCAAGAATATCACCGAGGATATCCGCCTCTGCAAGAAAGCGTACCTCGACGGCATCCCCGCTGTACATATACAGCTGTTCGGCAAAATGCTCTTTGTGGAGGGATTGCCCTTCCGTATCAGAGAGCGGCAGCCGTTCATATTCTTCTTCGATCCGGATATCCATGATCCGGTCGATCCGGTAATTGGAAAGATGCCGGTAGGGCTCCTTGCAGCAGATCAGATAATAGCATCCGTGTGAAACAATGATCTCGTAGGGGCTGACCAGATAATACCGCTTTGCGCCCTCGTCGGTCTGCCGCGGAATCAGCTTCGGTTTGCCGTCCGCATCCAGTGTGTATTTGCCGTACAGAAATCTGACCATACGGTTTTTCCGAATTGCTTCACAGAGCAGTTCGATAGAATACAAAAGCTGCTGCGCCGGCATTGTGTGCAGATATGTGATTTGCGCATTTTGTTTCGCATTCTGAAATGCCGGCGGTGCAAGCCGCACGATCTTTCCGATCAGCGCCTCACGCTGGGCATCCGGGATCGCCGGCATTCCGGAGATCATATCGCAGAGCAGACGCAGCTCGCTGATCTCAAACTGCGGTTCCAGATACCAGTCTGTCAGCATTTCTTCCTGTGAACCGTCCGGCAGGATCCGTGTGCGCGGTTCTGCACAGAGCGGGAATCCGGCTTCGCGTAAAATGTCCAGATAGGATTTCAGTGTCCGCCGGTTGAGCCGGATGCCGAATCGTCGTTCCATTGCATCGAGCAATGCCTGCTGGGACATTTTATGTTCGCGGTCGGTCTCCTCCCGCAGAACTGTCAGCAGATTGAAAAGTGCGATTGATTTCATGCAGCACCTCCCTGATTGGCTGGTGCAGTTTCCGCAGGCTTGGCGACAGGATCATTGACCGCTTTGAGATAGTTTTGCAGATTCTTGTCAAAATCAACGGTCAGAACCATCTGTCCGTTCGGTGCGGTCTGGTTTGCAAATGTGCCGTCCGCCGGGATACGGAGTTTTTGAATCTCATAGGACATCAGCTTGACCGGCAGTTCAAAGGATTTCAGATAAAGACTGCCTGTTGTCATATTTGTACTCAGCTCCGGGAGCGCCTTGACCAGAATGGACGGAATTGATGTCGGACTGAGATGCTTCATTTTATCCAGCATCAGATCCAGCACCTCACGCTGTCTCTCCGTTCGTTCAAAGTCGGCATTTCCGACAAAACGGATTCGTGCATATGAGAGCGCTTGTTTTCCGTTCAGGACAAATGTTCCGCCGCTCGGCAGAAAATCAGATTTCGGATCATCGCCCATAATTGCGTTGACCTCGCTTTCGAGGATCACATTGATTGCTTCGGCTTCCGCATCACTGACTGTGACCTTCAATCCGCCGACAGCATCTGCAATATGAACGAATGATTTGAAGTTGATGCAAATGTAATCATCGACACGAATGCCGAAGTTATTTGAGATCGTGTCCATGAGCAAAGTCGCCCCGCCGTAGGCATAAGCAGCGTTGAGCTTATCGTTGCCGTGATTCGGGATCGTCACATAGGAATCACGCATCAGAGATGTCATCGTCATCGTTTTATTGTGACCGCTGAAGCTGAGCAGAATCATGGTATCCGCGCGGCCGCGTTCAGTATCCGTTCGGTTATCCGTTCCGATAATCAGAATATTTTTGATATTCGGATCTGCCTCTGCGGAGCCGACAATGAGATTTCGCACACCGGTCTGCTCATAGTTCAGCTGTTTGATTGCAAGGAGCGCGATGCAGGAATAAATCGCGAATAGCGAAAAGATAAAAATGATAATTGCTGTCACGATTCGTCTGAGACAGCTCTTTTTTTTGCGGCGTCGTTTTTGAACCTTTTGTTTTTGTTCACTGCGTGTTTTGGAGCTTGATTCTTTTGGAGGCCGCTCAGCGAATTCCGGCCGCTGAAATGTTGGGCGTCCGCCGACGGTCTGCGTCGGTTCTGACTGCTCAGCGGGCGGAAGCTGGTTCTGATAGGAAGCACGGCGAACAGGCATGATCGGGCGTTGATCTTCCGGCGGCATACCGATCCGCTGCCGTGCATTCCGGTTCACAGTATGCTGCGGCTGCTGCAAGATGCGCTGACCGTTTGAGATGCGCTGTCTGTTTCCGCTTTGAACATTCGATCTGCGCGGCGTGTTCGGACTGCTTCCGGCGCGCTGCTGGGGACGACTTTGTCCTGCCTTCAGCGGCCGGTCAGTCCGCCGGCGATCTTCATTCTCGTCCGGGATCGGCAGCTCTGTTGTATCAGAAAAGCGGTCGCTCATTTTTATCTTCCTTTCTTTTTAGGGTATGTCTTCTCCTTTTTATTATATCGCAGGAAAATGTGCTTGTCAATAGATTATCCAATCTGTATTGATTTGATATCGCTTTGTTACCGGTTTTTCGTGAAAACTTCATGTCTCGCTTTTATCCTGGGGTACTCCCCCTGCTGTGCTTTTCGCTCCCCTCTCCCGGTAGAATTGTGCAGTCGGGAGGCGGGTTTCCGGCCGGGGGAGTCAAACCGGATCCGGATGATCTGACTGAGATAACAATACGCTTGCACAGTATCTTGCTTATCTGTGAAATATACTATTTGTGATATCATGAAGCTGTAAGTCTTCTTGAATTTATCTTTGAATCCGCCTTGTTTCTCTATATTTCGACATATTTGTCTGTTGTTCCACGTGGAACATCACAGCGGAGATCGTTTGATTTTTGCAAATCTTCGGGGGTAGAGATTTGGTGTTTCAGCCTGCTTTCGCAATACAATCAGGTGCTTATTCTCCCCGTCGAGTGTGTACATTGTTTCCTGTTCAACGGTACAGCCGAGTGCTGCTGCCGCTTCCGCGAAACGTTCGATGGACGGATCATATTGCTTTCCCTTCATAGCGATAAGCCGTCCGCCTTTTTTCAGATATCGGACGGATACCTCTGTCAGCATAGAACCGGCGGCCATTGCGCGTGAAACAACGAAGTCGTATTTGCCTTCGTATTCTAGCATCCTTGATATCTCTTCCGCTCTCCCGGCTGCGGTATCTACATTTAACACTAATTCACGTATTACCTTTCTGCAAAATTCAATCTTTCGCAGTTCGCTGTCTAAAAGCGTCATGCTGATATCCGGTTTCAATATCGCGAGAGGAATCCCCGGCACCCCGCCGCCTGTTCCAATATCTATGATCCGTCCTGTATCCGGCAGCTCTCTCAGAAGATATGCTGCATCGAGAAAATGGCGTTTCCATATTTCGAGTTCTGTTTTGACAGCTGTCACATTTTGAACTGTGGATTCCTCAATCAGCATTTTCGCGTATGCTGTAAGTTTATTATATTGTTCTGCTGTCAGTGTCAAGGATATTTCTTGAAATATCCTGTTTGCTTCATCAATCGAGATCATATCTTCCCTCCTGCTTTCAGCCAGGTCATCAGAATCGCTACATCGGCTGGGGACACTCCGGATATTCTTGAAGCCTGAGAAAGGTTTTCCGGACGGACTCGACTGAGCTTCTCCGTCGCTTCTGAGGATAATCCGTGAATCAGACTGTAATCTGTCTCGATCGGGAGCTTTATTTTCTCATATCGTTCCCTGTGCTCGTTTTGCTCTTGTTGTCGCTTGATGTAGTGCTCATATTTGATGATATGGCTTACTTCTGCTTCTTCCTCACCGCGGAGATCGAATTCTATCCCTAATTTTACGGTTAAACAATTTATCTGTATCTGTGGGCGGCGAAGTATTGCATCCATTTTCGCGCTTTGCATAATTGGTGTTGTGCCGCATTCGGTCAGATAGGCATTGACTTCATTCGGCGATATATTTTTTTGACATATCATCTCGATTGCTTTTTGAATTCTGGTCTGCTTTTCAGTGTAATCCTTCCATCTGCTATCTGATATCAGCCCGTATTCTCTGCCGATCGGAGTTAATCGGGCATCTGCGTTGGAATGACGGAGGGATAATCGGTATTCACTGCGTGCAGTCATCATTCTGTACGGATCTTCTGTGCCTTTTGTGACCAGATCGTCGATCAGCGTTCCGATATAGGAGCTTTTTCTGCTTAGCTCCAGTTCTTTTTCGCCTTTTACATATGCCGAGGCGTTGATTCCTGCAATAATACCCTGTGCTGCCGCTTCCTCATAGCCGGATGTGCCGTTAAACTGTCCGGCCGCGTATAACCCGTGGAAGTCCTTAAAAGCAAGTGTATGGCTTAGGCAGAGCGGGTTGATACAGTCATATTCGATCGCATATGCCGGACGCATGATCTCAATATGCTCAAACCCTTTGACACTTCGATACATTTTATGCTGCACATACTCCGGCAGCGATGTGCTGAACCCTTGCAGATACATTTCCTCTGTATGAAGTCCTGTCGGTTCGACAAATACCTGGTGTCTTTCTCTTTCTGCAAATCGGATCACCTTATCTTCGATCGAAGGACAATATCTAGGTCCGATACCGTGAATCATTCCTGAATAAAGTGGGGATTCTCCAATGTTTTCCCGTATAATTTGATGTGTCAGCTCATTTGTATTTGCCAAATAGCAAATGCTGTCATTTCTTGCGACCTTTGCACCTGCTTCAAATGAAAACGGGATTGGATTCTCGTCACCATGCTGCGGAATGAGCTGAGAATAGTCAATACTTCTGCTGTGAACACGGCATGGTGTTCCAGTTTTGAATCTTCGTAATTTGATTCCGTGAGATGCGAGCTTTTCGGACAAGGATAATGCGGGTAAACAAGCATCCGGGCCGCTTGATACGCCGGTTTTGCCGATATACACCATGCCGTTCAGGAATGTTCCTGCGCATATGACGACCGCCTTGCATGGATACACAGCTCCGAACCGGTTGATTACCCCTGTGACACATAAGTTTTCATCTATTTGGATGTCTGCAATCTCAGTTTGAATGATATATAGATTTTCAGTTGCCTCCAGATTTTTTTTCATATATCTGTGATATTCCCGACGGTCTGCCTGCGCTCGCGGACTGTGCACTGACACTCCTTTGCTGAGATTGAGCATTCGCATTTGTATACAGCAGGCATCCCCTGCTTTCCCCATGATTCCGCCGAGAGCATCTATTTCTCGGACAAGATGTCCTTTTGCACTTCCTCCAATTGACGGATTACAAGGCATATTGCCGATTTGATCCAGTGAGATTGTGAACAGTGCTGTTTTGCAGCCTCTTTTTGCCATTGCCAGTGCTGCTTCTATTCCGGCGTGTCCTGCACCGATGACGGCTGCATCAAAATCAATTATTTCATGCATTTTATTCTCCTGTTCTGAATGTTCCACGTGGAACATTCAATTTGTATTCTGGTGCGATCTTCAGCTGATTATTCATATATTGCTGGTTGTTCCACATGGAACAATCGAATATTGAATATAAAACCATTGTTTATTACAAATGTTCCACGTGGAACATTATTATTTTCCAACACAAAATTTAGAAAACACACCCTGAATCACATCCTCGCTGACATCAATTCCATTGATCTCTTGTAAGAAATTTACAGCAGATTCAAGTGAGGTATAAAGAATATCCAGCTCTTCACCGGCATCAATGAGATTCCGTGCTTCACAAATCGAATGGGAAGCGCTTTCGATCAGGCATCGTTGCCTTTCATTCATGATCTGCGGTCGATTTGTGACTGCTTCTCCAAAAATATTACGCATCGGATCTAAGAGAACTGACAGCGGCGGCTTTTCGATCGCCGAAATCATAACAACAGGAAAAGGCAATTCAGGCGGAACAGCATCTGTAATATCTGTTTTATTCCACAGAATCAGAGTGTGCTTCGGACATTTTGAGAAGATTGATATATCCTCATCGGATAAACCGGTAGTAGCATCAATCACATAGAGCGCAAACTCCGAGTTTTCCAGTTCCCGGTATGCCTGCCGGATGCCAATGCTCTCAATCTGATGATCGGTTTCGCGCAATCCGGCAGTATCAGACAAAAGCAGCGTATATTCGCCGATTTTTACTTGTTCAGTCACAATATCCCGTGTTGTACCTGCAATATCTGTGACAATGCTGCGTTCCGTTCCGCAGAGCCAATTCATGACAGAGGATTTGCCGGCATTTGGTCTTCCGAGCAGCACAGTCTTAATGCCATTGCGAATCCGTCTTCCATTTTGATATTCGTCGGCAAGCCGGTCAAGCTGGACTTGCATTTCGTTGAGGTTTTCTGAGAGCGTATTGCGCTCCAATTCAGGGGGACACTCCTCGGCGTCATCCATCCAGTAGGCGAGTGCTGACATAAAATCAATCAGCCGGTCAGCGATTGCATTCATTTGTTTGCCAAGCATCCCGTCCATTGCGAGATTTGCCTGTTTGAGCGCAGCTTCTCCGTCAGCGGAGATGAGATCCATGACGGCTTCCGCCTGTGTGAGTGACATTTTCCCGTTCAGAAAAGCGCGTTTTGTAAATTCACCCGGGTCAGCGGGTGATGCGCCGTGTTGGAATAATAACCGTAGAATTCGCTTGCTGATATAAAGACCGCCGTGGCAAGTGATTTCAACCGTATCTTCACCGGTGAAGCTGTGAGGAGCGCGAAAAACAGTCAGAACAACATCATCAATACGATCTTCGTGATCCATAATTTTGCCGTAGGCGCAGGTATATCCCTGCATCTTTCTAATAGTTAAATTATTATATGAAACGAATATATGTTCGGCAATCGAGATCGACTGATCGCCTGATATCCGGATCATAGCGATTCCGCCGGGTGCCTCCGGCGTAGAAATTGCAGCGATCGTGTGCATAAATTCTCCTTAAAAACAGAGGGCGGCTCAGAATTGAACCGCCCTTTCAGCATCAAATATCAATTTTACCGTAAACACCGGCATTCAGGGAATCCTCCGGCTTCGGGCGTTTATAATCCTTTTCAAAGCTGGTGGAAAGATCAAGCTTGCGAGGACCTTCACCGCTCGGTCTGCGATCACGGCGGTCGCCGCGGTCACGCCTGCCGCCCCTGCCGCGTCCGCGGTCATTGCGGTCACCTCTGCCTCGCTCACGGAAGGTGCGGGCATTCTTGTCATCACGCTTATATTCGGGAGCGGAATCGTTTGTGATAATGACCTTACGGTTCGGCTCCTCGCCGACTGAGTGAGATGAAACGCCTTCGATCTCTGTCACAGCTGAATGAATCACGCGGCGCTCATAGGGGTTCATGGGCTCCAGAGCAATGCTTCTGCCGGTACGCAGTACATTTTTGCTGATGCGCTGTGCAAGCTCCTGAAGCGAGTTTCTGCGCTTCTCACGGTAGCCGCAGGTGTCGATCGTCACACGCACATAGTCACGGTCACCGCGGTTTGCGACCATCGAGGTGAGGTACTGCATTGCATCCAGCGTGTCGCCGCGTCGGCCGATCAGTGAACCGGCGCCGTTTCCTTCAATCTGATAGGAAATGCCGTTTTCCAGCTTACCGGTCACCTTGACTTCCGGCGCGAGCTGCTTGAGAATGGACTCCAGATAAGCTGCACCGACGGCTAGCTTTTCCAGCTGCACATCCTCCGGGATATCACTCCGCCCGGATTCCGTTTCATTATCGGTATCTTCCGCAGCTTCTTCAACCGTTTCAGCAGCCGGGGTTGCCGGGATGTTTTCGACAGTTTCAACTTTTTCTTCAACAATTTCTTCTGTGACAGCCGGCGCCGCGGGCTGATAGGAGGCTTCTATGCGGTATTCCTCCTTTTTCCCGAACAATCCGCCGAGGAGCGAACGCTTTGGCTCTTCCAGAACCTGAAATGTGATTGCAGAAACCGGTACACCGAAAGCGTCAGCGGCCTTCTGCTTTGCCTCATCAATCGACGAAGCGGTAAAAATTCCAGTCATCGGGCTGATCTCCTTTTCAGTAGATTTGCGGAGATTTACTGTTCATCTGATTTCGTATCCTCAGGAACTGCATCCCCGTATTTCAAAGCAGCGCGTTTTCTGGCTGCTTCAATCAGCGTTTTTTCATATTCCGCGCGCTCCTTGCGGGACATTCCGTCGTCACCGTCTGTGTAGCGGGTACGGTTGGAATCGGAGCGGTAGCCGTTCTGTTCGGCCTGCATTTGCGCGGACTGTTCCATCATGCGCTGCATCCATGTCGGGCCCTTAGCAAGCTGCTTCTGCTTTTCGCGCTCATTGATTTTGAGCAGTCGCTCACCGGAAAGATAGCGGTAGAGCATCAGCTGGACAACAAGCGAAATGACACCGTTTGCGAGCCAGTAGAAGCTCAGACCTGCCGGAACGGACATACCGATCCAGATTGTGAACAGCGGCGACAAATAGAGCATGAGGTTCATAGCACCCATCTGCGGTGCTGCGGGATTTGATTTTTTGCTGTGATTCTGTGTTACAAATGTCGTAATAAGCTGGATGACGGCCGAAATGACCGGCAGCAGCACGAGCATGAGTGCGGTAAAACTCCAGCCGTTCTCCGGATGCAGCGAAGGCACACCGGCAAGGTCGAAGCCGAGGAAGTGGTTGTTGAAATTCGCGAGCTTCTCATTGAAGCCGGGAATCGAACTGAAGACATCCGGATTCGTTTTGAGATATTTCAGAATGATCAGCTCAGGTCTGCTGCTGAGATATTTCTCCGTGATATTCTGTGTCGTGAGCCATTCAGAGAGCAGATTCGTTGCCTCTGTGATCTGGTCGGAGCCGATGCGCAGAACATAGGTCAGCGGACGCATAACGACCTGATAAACACCGAGGATCAGGATCATGGTCAGAATCGAGCCGAGACAGCCTGCTGTCTGGTTGATGCCTTCTGCCTGAAAGAGCTTGTTTTGCTCTTCCTGAAGGCGCTGCTGATTATTTGCATAGGATTTGCGCAGCTTTTCGAGCTTCGGCGCAAGCAGCGACTGTCTTGCCTGGTTGACCTGCATTTTGTAGGTCGCCGGCAGTGTCAGCAGCTTGACCGTGATAGAAAACAGAATAATACAGATACCGTAGCTCGGAATGATCTGATAAAACAGATACATGACCCAGCCCATTACAGTTGCGATGAGACCCAAGTTGTTTGCCTCCGTTCGGTTGATTCAGTGTTTGGAGCGGTATTTTTTTATGCCCCGCCATTTTGTACGGTGTGCGAGCAGCCATTGATATTCAAGTGCATGGCGCTGCGCAGGGGAAAGCGGATCGGGCTGCTGGATCTTATGCCGGCCGAACAGATCGAACCGGATCGGAACGGGATCCCAGCCGCCGTGAGAAAACGGATTGCACCGGCAGATCCGGAGAAAGCCGAGCCATGTGCCGCGGATGATGCCGAAGCGTTCGATCGCGCCGAGCGCATAGGCCGAACAGCTTGGACGATAGCGGCAGACCGCAGGAAAATGCGGGGAGATATGCTTTCTGTAAAAGCGGATCGGTGCCGAATAAATATACCGCAGCAGCTTCATTGGCCTTGCGCGGACTTTCCGCTGTGCTTTTTCTTATGCCGCGGATTCTGTCCGCAGGGAATCTCTCCGCTGCTGACTGCATTGCAGTGTGCGGCGGCGCGGGTGCAGAATTTTTCTGTCAGGATGACAGAGGACTGCTCCGGCAGAGTGCTGCGGGCGACGACAACGAGGTCGATCCCGACAGGCATCTGCATTTCCGCTGCGGTATAGGCAGCGCGGATGATGCGCTTTGCACGGTTGCGTCTAACGGCATTGCCGATCTTTTTGCCGGCGGTAATTCCGAGCCGGTTAAAGGGCAGACCGTTCGGCATGACATAGAGCAGCGCACTGCCGAGCGAGCAGAATGCACCGGCGTGGTAGAGCCGCTGAAAATCCGCATTCCGGTTGAGTGTTTGCGTAAAGACCATAGGTATTCTCTCCTAGTAAAAAAGGACCACAAATGCTTGTGGCCCTCTTACTTGCGGATCGGATCAGTAGGTCAGCTTTGCACGACCCTTTGCACGGCGGCGAGCCAGAACCTTGCGACCGTTTGTGGTTGCCATACGCTTCCGGAAGCCATGCTCCATCTTGCGGTGCCGCTTCTTCGGCTGATATGTTCTCTTCATGGAAATCGTCACTCCTTTTCTTTTGTATCATCATGAGCAGCCGTCCGAAAACAGCCGCATCGGATTACAAAGTATTCGCAGCGGATATATATAATAGTACCAAAAAATACAGATACCCCTGCAAGGTTTGATTATACAGGAAAAACTTGAAAAAGTCAAGTATGTTTCACTATCTTTGTGCAGCCTGACGAGAATTCCGGAGCAATATACTGCCGTTATATGCAAATCAGAAACTTCTGATTTTACGCGGAGAAAAGCGGCAAATCACGCCTTGCTGCTGCCGGGCTCAGAGTCCGTTTTTTGGAGCTTCGGAGGCTCATCGCTGTGGATGATGAACCAGAATGTCGAGCCGACACCGACGGTGCTGTCAACACCGAACGCATAGTCATGCATTCGCAGAATTGCCTTGACGATCGAAAGACCGAGACCGGTTCCGCGTACAGCGCGTTTGTAGTTTTCGCTGCGGTAATATTTGTCGAAGATGCGCGAGAGCGTCTCCTGATCCATGCCCTTGCCTGTATCGCGGACAGCAATGCGAATGCCGTCCTGCTCATGGCTGAGGGTGACAAAGATCTGCTTGTCCTCGCCGGTATAGTTCATGGCATTGTTCATGAGATTGCAGATGACCTGTTCGATCTTTCCGGCATCACAGCAGACCGGCGCAGGGCCGTCCGTTTCGAGCGTGAAGGTATAGCCGGAGACCTCGCTGAGTCCGCGGTAGCGGTCAACGATCTCATTCAGGCGCTCCTCCATGTCGAATTCGGAGCGTTCGAGCGTCATTTTTCCGTTTTCGTATTTGGAGAGATCGAGGATATCGTTGACAAGCGCAGTCAGGCGGTCAGTCTCCTCAATGATGACCTGCAAATGCTCATTGCGCTTGACAGGATTATCGCCGGAAAGGTCGCGGATCATTTCTGCATAGGCCTTCAGCATGGTCAGCGGAGTCCGGAGATCATGCGAGGCATTTGCGATGAGGTCGCGCTGCATCGTATCGACGCGGTTGATCTCGCGGCTGGCGTAGGTCAGCGTTTCTGCGAGCCGTTCGGCCTCGTCATAGCCGGAGCCGTCGAACTGAATATCATAATTACCGTGCGCAAGCTGCTCTGCATCCTTTGTGACGCGGACGATCGGCTTTGAGAGACGGTCGGAAACGATCATGGAGATGATGACGGCGATCAGTCCGAGGAGGATGGTGATGATGATGAGCTGCCGCCGGATGATGCTGACGGTCGCGGAGACCGGCGCGAGGGGTGTATTGAGAATGAGGTATCCCTGCGGATTGTCCTTCGGGCCGATGACACGCGCATAGATCAGCACCTTGCTCTTTGTGACCGGATGCTCGTCCCAGCCGTAATAGACAGAATTTTCACTTTCCATGAGCTTGTCGAGGATTTTGCGGGCATGATTGTTATAGCCGTGAATGAAGCAGCTTCCGCCCATGATATGCTGCTGATATGCCGAGCGCTTGAAGCGGTCGCGCACCTCAATGCAGAGATCATTCTCGATCGCAATATTCAGGAATTCGTCCTCATAGCTGCCCTTCTGATAGAGCGTGACCATTTTGTCCGCAAGGCGCATGATGTCATTCGTTTTCATGCGGTCGTAGAAATTCTGCAAAAACAAGACCTGACAGATCCAGAGCAGCAGGAATGTCACAAGGACGAATTCCATGAACCAGAACCAGATCGTCCTGCGCATACTGTTGTTCGGCCGGCGTTTACGCTTCAAACTTATATCCCATTCCTCTCAGTGTAACGATGTATTTGCGGTATTCACCGAGACTGTTGCGGAGCATTTTGATATGGGTATCGACCGTGCGGTCATCGCCGAAGAAATCGTAGCCCCAGACCTCCTCCAGCAGCTTGTCGCGGGTGAGCGCAATATTGCGGTTCTTGACAAGATAAAACAGCAGGTCATATTCCTTCGGGGTCATATTGGCCTTTTGTCCGTTGACATAGACCTCTCTGCCGGCCATGTCGATCTCCAGTCCCTCAAAGGCCATGCGCTCCGGCACGGCGGGCTGCTGTGCGGCCTTGCGGGAGGTGACGGCCTTGACGCGCGCCATCAGCTCCTTCGGGGAAAAGGGCTTGACCACATAATCGTCAATGCCCAGCTCAAAGCCGTAGAGCTTGTCGTATTCCTCTGCGCGGGCAGAGAGCATGATGATCGGCGTATTCTTTGTCTTGCGGATCTCCTTGCAGGCGGAATAGCCGTCAAAGCGCGGCATCATGATATCCATGATGATGAGGTCATAGTCAGTCTCCTTTGCCTTTGTCACGGCCTCCATGCCGTCCGCGGCCTCATCGACCTCATAGCCCTCGAATTCCGCGTATTCACGCACAACTCTGCGGATGTTCATTTCATCGTCTACTACCAGAAGCTTCATACTTGTAATTCCTTTCTGTATCATCGGGCATAATTTGTCAGTATATTCATTCTACCATATAATTGTGAATTTTTTGTGAAATCTAGTCCAAATTCTTTTTTGTGAATCATGAAAATCCATTGACATTTACTGTTTTCTTTGGTATAATAGAACATGGATTGGTATGCACCGGAGAAAAAAGACCGGTGCGGTATTACGGGAAAGGTGTGACAGGATTGAAATATAAAAAACAACTGATGTATTCCGTTGTGGTTGCGTTTGCGATTGCAACAGGATATCTGATCGTCTATGCGTTCTTTCACCGCGAAAAGGGTGATCTGGTATATCTGATCTTCAATACCTATGCGCTGGTCGCGGTGCTCCTGAGCTTTGGAATGGTGCTGCGGCGGCAGCAGACGGAAAAGCGCAGGAAGCTCCTGACGCGCAAACGGCTGGAGTATCTTGCGAAAAACCTCACTTCGCCCGCGATGCTCTGGGATGACAGACTGAAAACGCTCATTATCAATGATGCGCTCTCCAAGATCGCAGAGATGCAGATGCGCGATGACTATGATGTGAAATATGTCGTTCCGATGTTTTTCGGCAAAAGGGAGCTGGATGCCGCAGGGATCAGTGCGATCGTATCCGCGAAGAATCAGGAGTATTCGTTTACCTCACCCTCCGGCGTACCGCATGATATGATCTGGAATACCTCTGCTGTCGAGACCGATGAGGACGGCGTGACATGGCTGCTCTCGATCGGCATAGATATGGACGATATCCGGAAGATGCAGTCCGAGCTGGAGATCGCCTCTAAGCGGCTGACTGTTTCCGAGGGGCGGCATAATCTGACAATGGAGCTGATGGATGTCGGCATTCTGCTGATCGAACAGGGCAATTCGCATCTGTTCCCGTCGGAGAAGCTCCAGAAGATGCTCGGCATCAATGAAAGCGCCATGACGGTTGACGAGCTGCGAAAGCGTGTCTATCCGCTGGACACTATGAAGTTTGATAATTTTGTTCAGACTATGCGCAACAATATGCGGAATTATATCGGCAGACCGGAAATGCTGGAGCTGCGCATCAGTGCAGCGGACGGACAGTACCGCTGGTTCAGCTATCGCTTCAAAGCAACGCAGAATGCCGAATCCGGCCGGCTGATTGTCGGCGGCTCAGTCATTGACATCACAGCCGAAAAAGAAAAGGATGCGAAGATCGAGCAGATTGCCTATGAGGATTCCGTGACCGGCATCCCGAACCGCAACAAGCTGATGCTCATGGGGCGTGATCTGTATCAATGTACCGTAGAGCTGCGAAGCTCCTACTGGGTCATCGTCATGGATATCGACCGCTTCCACCTCATCAACGATACCTGCGGCTATGCGATCGGCAATGAGCTGCTGAACGCCTTTGCGGATGCGCTGAAAAAGCAGCTCAATCTCGGCGGCTTCGGTGCGCGCATCTCCGGAGACAACTTCGCGCTGATCCTGCGCGACACCGGTGATGAAACGCTGCCGGAAAAGGTCGTCGGCAGAGTGCAGCGGACGCTTGCGACCAAAGCGGTCGGCGCGCTCTCGAACCGATCGCTGACCTGCTCTGCGGGCTATGCGCGGATGCCGGCGGACGGCGAGACCTTTGAAAAGGTGCTGGAGCACGCAGAATTTGCGATGTCAACCGGCAAATCGCAGCTCGGCTCGATCCGCCGCTATACCTCAGCGATGCATGATTCGATCATTCAGGAGAGCAATCTCGAAGCGCAGCTCCATGATGCGGTGATGCGGCGGGAATTCGTGCTGTATTATCAGCCGAAGATCGACCTGCATACCGGCGGGATCAAAGGCCTCGAAGCGCTGATCCGCTGGCGGCATCCCTCCGGCAAGCTGATCGCGCCGGATATCTTCATTCCGCTGGCGGAGCGCTCGCAGCTCATCACGCAGATCACGCGCTTTGTGCTGGATGAAGCCGTCCGGCAGGCAAAGGTCTGGCAGACTCTCGGACTGCCGGAGATCGTCATGTCGATTAATTTCAGCAGTCCGGATTTCTATCAGGAGAATATCTGTGCAGAGATCATGAAAACGCTGAACCGCCACGGCCTTGATCCGAAATATCTGGAGATCGAGCTGACCGAATCTATGGCGCTGATGGATATTGATATGACGATCGACCGGATGAATCAGCTCCGTGAGGCGGGCATCCAGCTCGCGATGGACGATTTCGGCACAGGCTATTCCTCGCTGAGCTATATCCAGCAGCTCCCGTTCACGATGCTGAAGCTCGACCGCTCCTTTGTGGTCGGCATGGATGCAGATCCGGTCGTGCAGGAGATCATCCGCTCCGTTGCGCGGATCGCAAAGGCAAAGCAGATCCGGACGATCGCAGAGGGCGTGGAAACGCCGGAGCAGGCGGTCGCGCTGCGTGAAATGGGCTGCGACCTTGTGCAGGGCTATCTTTACGGTCATCCGATGGACGCAAAGGAAACAGAGCAGTTTATCCGCGATAATATAAAGAATAAGATCGTGTATTAAGGAGGCAGACCTTTCATGGTAAATCCGTTTTCATCACAGGCGCCGGATGCTGCGCTGACCAATGCGCTGCTGCAATACAGCGACTGGTATGTGATGCGCGATGTACTGATCCCGGCGGATGACAGAACGATGCATATTGATTTTGTGATCGCGTCGCCGCAGTGCATATTTCTCGGAGAATACAAGACCTATCAGGGGCTCATCGCAGGCAGCGGCATGAACAAATACTGGAAGCAGTATGTCGGCGGAGCAGAGATCGACTATTTCAGTCCGGTGATGCAGAACCTATACCATATGCTGCAAATGCGGAAATTTCTGAGTCCGGTGCCTTATGAGCTGCATTTTCATTCGCTGGTCGTGATGCAGCCGGTCGGCAGGGGCGGCAAGCTGGAGCTGACGGGGCCGTATCCGGCAGACACGAGCATTGTGCAGAATCTGAATGCGATGCGCCGGATCGTGCAGCTCGTGTGCGAAAAGCGAAAAATGCATCTGACGGAGGCCGAGACGCAGTATATCTATGATTACATCGGGGAGCATCAGCTCCGCGGCGAGGATATGCGGAAGAAGCACGCGGCCGAGTCGGCGGATTACAAGCTGAATGCAAGGCGGGCGCTGGCGCAGCAGATCTGTCCGGAGTGTCTGTCGCCGCTGAAGCCCGTCGGCACGCCGACCGGCAATTACTGGGTATGCTCCCGCTATCCGGACTGCAAGTATACGCATAAGATGTGAGATATTGCGGAAACTATTCCGCGGATGAAGCCTAAAGGGATTCCAAAGGGACTGGTCCCTTTGGTCAGGAGTCCAGAGGGCGGAGAGCCCTTTGGTCGCGCTCCGCAGAGCGCGAAATCCCAAACAAACTATTTAAGCCAGAAATCCAAGACAAAGAACATCGCATCCCAACCCCCAAAACCATAAACGAAAGGAATCAAAAACCAAGTAAAACGAATCAGAACTCTGCCCTCCGGCGGACGGCAGTGCCGCATCCGGAGGGTCTCAATGCAAATTCCCAAATCCCAAAACCATAAACGAAAGGAATCAAAAACCATGAAAAAACGAATCGGAATCCTGACCTCCGGCGGCGACTGCCCCGGCCTCAATGCCACGATCCGCGGCGTCGCAAAGGCCTGCTTTGAGCTGATGGGCGAGGAAAATGTTGAGATCATCGGCATCTCCAACGGCTACTATGGCCTGATCCACAATATGTGCCGCGTCATGCAGCCGGGCGAATTCTCCGGCATCCTGACGCAGGGCGGAACGATCCTCGGCACCAAGCGCCAGCCGTTCAAGATGATGACGGTCATCGGCGATGACAATGTGGACAAGGTCAAGAATATGTGCGAGACCTACAAAAAGCAGAAGCTCGACTGCCTGCTGACGCTCGGCGGCAACGGTACGCACAAAACCTCGCATCTGCTCGCGCAGGAGGGGCTGAATGTCATCGGCCTGCCGAAGACGATCGACAACGATATTTACGGCACGGATGTGACCTTCGGCTTCCATACCGCCGTCGATACCGCGACCGACGCGATCGACCGGCTGCATACGACCGCCGCTTCCCACAGCCGCATTCTCGTCTGCGAGATCATGGGCAACAAGGCGGGCTGGCTGACGCTGAATGCAGGACTCGCCGGCGGCGCGGATATCATCCTGATCCCGGAGATCCCGTATGATATCGACAAGGTCTGCGATGCGGTCATGAAGCGTGCCGCGAGCGGCAAGTCATTCTCGATCCTTGCCGTAGCGGAGGGCGCATTCGACAAGGATGAAGCGCAGCTCAAGAAGAAGGATCGCGCCAGAAAGCGCGAGGAGGCCGGCATTGTCACGGCAACCTCCCGCATTGCGGCACAGGTGCAGGCCGGCACCGGCATTGATACGCGTGTCTGCGTGCCGGGACATATGCTCCGCGGCGGCTCGCCCTCTGCATATGACCGCATTCTCGCGACGAAATTCGGCGTTCACGCGGCAAAGCTGATCGCGAATGAGAAATACGGCAGAACAGTCGCAATGGTCAACGGCAAGGTCACGGCGAATAAGCTGGAGGATATCGCTGGCCTGACGAAATTTGTCAGCCCGAAGGATCAGCTTGTCGTGACGGCAAAGCGCATCGGCGTTTCGTTCGGAGACTGATAACTGTTCACAGCATGAATCCCCCCTGCGGATGCATAAGCATAAGCAGGGGGGATTTTTATGCGCATCACTGCGGTCTATGTGCGGCAGTCCGCCGACCGCGCCGACAGTGTCAGTCTGGAAACGCAGGAAGCGCTCTGCCGCTCGGAGCTGCCGCCGGAAACACCGGTCACGGTTTACAGCGACCGCGGCTATTCCGGCAAAAATACGGAGCGGCCGGGACTCCGCGCCCTGACCGATGCGATCCGGCGCGGAGAGATCGGAACAGTCTTCGTCTATAAGCTCGACCGCATCAGCCGCAACCTCGCGGATTTCACGCGCCTGCTGGAATTATTCCGCACGCACCGCGTGGAATTCCGCTCCCACACCGAGCGTTTCGAGACTGCTTCACCAATGGGGCAGGCAATGCAGAGTCTGCTCATGGTATTCGCGCAGCTGGAGCGCGAGACGATCAGCGGGAGAGTGCGCGACGCGGCATTTGCCCGCGCAAAGCTGGGATTCGATACAGGCGGGCCGCCGCCGGCGGGATTCCGGAAGGTGCGCGGAGAGATACTCGGCAGGCGAACGAATATTCTCGCGCCGGACGAAAATGCGCCGGTCGTCGCAGAGGGTTTTTCCGCGTATCTGCGGCCGGAGGGCTCGCTGACGGCTGTCTGCCGGACATGGAACGCGGCAGGATTCCGAACGCTGCACGGCGGGCGCTGGACGCCGAATGTGCTTTGCCGCATTCTGCGGAATCCGGTCTATGTGCAGGGCAATGCGGATGTGTATGCGTATCTGTCGGCGCGGGGCGCGGTTTTGTGCATGGCAGATCCGCTGCCGCCGCAGCGCGGGATCTATCTCTATGCGGATCGGCGGTATAACCGCAGCCGCTTCACGGATCTGCATGATGTGCTCGCGGTGACAGCGCCGCACAGGGGAACCGTTGCGCCGGAGATCTGGCTCGGATGTCAGAAAAAGCTCGAAGCATCGCGAAAAAAGCGCACATCCGGAAAGGGTGTGCGCACATGGCTCAGCGGTATGATTTTTTGTATGCGCTGCGGCAGCGCGATGACGGCGGTACAGGGCAGGAATGCGGTATATCTGATCTGCGGCGGCAGAAAGCGCGGAAAATGCAGCGGGGCAGGCGCGGTCTGGCGTGTGGATACGGCAGAGGCACTGGCCGGTCAGCTGCTCGCAGAGGAACTGGAGCGGCTGCGCGGAGCGGGGATCATGACGGTCAGCGATCACAATGCCGCACAGATCCGTTCGGAGCTGGATGCGCTAAAGCTGCGGCGCGCTGCGATCTTGCAGAGCCTTGCCGATCCGGACGGAACAGAGATTTCCCTGCTGACAGCGGCGGCATCACAGATTGCGCAGCGGACGGAACTGCTGCAAAGACAGCTCGATTCGTCAGGAAAGGCACAGGCCGTCAGTCTGCCGGAATGGAGCGAAACCGACGCATCTGCGAAGAAACTGATCGCGCAGACATTGCTTTCCTGCATCGCGGCGGATGGCGATACGCTGCATCTGTTTCTCCGGCAGATCAGCCCGTCATCCGGCGGATAAGCGCCGGCCCGTGTTCTTTGAGCCACTTGTCACAGCGGTCGTATTCCGGAAAAACGCGGTAGACCTCCGCATAGAATTTCGCTGAATGATTCGGCTGGAGCCGGTGACAAAGCTCATGCACGACCACGCTGTCCAGCACCTCCGGCGGCGTCATCATGAGCAGGCAGTTGAAATTGAGGTTGCCGGCGGAGGAGCAGCTCCCCCAGCGGCTTTTCTGATTGCGGATCGTGATGCGCCCGTAGGTCACGCCGACGAGCGGCGCATAATATTTGACGCGCTCCGGAATGACCTTCAGCGCCTGATCGGCCATTGCGCGGATCTCGTCCGGCGTAAAGGGCGGCAGTGCATCGGCTTCGGCCTTGCGGCGGAGCTGCTTTTGCAGATGCTTTTCGATCAGCGGGGCTTTCTGTGTGAGGAAGCGCTTGATCTGTGCTTCGGGCATTTTGAGCGGAGCGCGGACGAGAACGGTGCCGTCCGGCCGGATCTCGGCGGCAAGGGTGCGCCTTGCGCTGCGGATGACGCTGATTTCAGCGGATATTTCATTGATAAGCATAATACCTCCCGCCGCGCAGTGCGCGGTGCCGTTTCCCTACGGCATGGTTTTGCGGAGCGGTGTCCGGTTCGTCGCTGTTACGGCGCTGTTCGCGCCTATTGTACGGTCTGGAAAATCTCATTTCGCTGCCGGCAATGTCATCCAAAGTTTAGGTCAAGCCTTTTCAAAGGCTTGCGGGTTCTTAGGGCAGAGCCCTAAGCCGCACTCCGCAGAGTGCGGAACTCCCCAGACAAATCCCGGTTTATAGATTATTTGTTGCTGAAGCAATGCCCGACCGCTGTCTCAAACGGTCGGGCTGCTGCATATATGTTGAATCTGCGGGTGTGATGAATCAATATATCACCGGCTTGCGGAACTGCCAGCGCTGATTGTTGAGCAGTGAGCCGAGCATACTGCTGACCTGTAAGGATTCGCTGACACCGGTCTTGCACCAGATCGCGAAATGCTCGCAGTTATTCGTGAACAGATTGTAATGTGTTTCGCCCAGCCGCGAACGCGCTCTCGCGACGGTCTCCTCCGGCGTATAGAGATGATAGCCGTAGGTGCGCTGGAGCGACCTTGCCAGCTCCTCGGAATAGGTGTTGATATGCGGCGCACTCAGCTCACCGCCGAGCGCGACCGGCGGTTCATAGGGCTTGGGAAAATCCAGAATGAAATATTCCGGATCATTCTGCAAAAAGTTTTTGAGATTGG
The DNA here is from genome assembly GCA_946621745.1 of uncultured Ruminococcus sp. Classification (GTDB taxonomy): domain Bacteria; phylum Bacillota; class Clostridia; order Oscillospirales; family Ruminococcaceae; genus Firm-04. Next base: position 22,130 of record CAMOOV010000001.1, on the reverse strand, counting down.
TCGCATGGATCGTCGGCGCACCGAAGGTCTTGCTCGCCTGAAAATTATAATGCACAATGCAGGTGTCGCTGACATAAATGCCGTAATGGACATATGTACCGCCGCGGCGGACAACGCCGATGATATCGCCGTACTGCGCCTGAACCGGCTGTACGCCCGTCAGACCGGAGACCGCGCCGGGATGTGCGGAGAAATCCGTTCCGGCGGGTACTGCCGCATTCCGCATGGCTTCGGAGCGGGCGGCTCTGCGGATCATGGATTGCTCCAGCATTTCCTGTGTACCGGTCTCAAGAATCTGGCCGTACTGATCGACAATCCGGCATTCACCGCTGACAACATGGCGCTGCAGCGTCACATCCTTGCCGTAGTCGAGATCCTCCCAGCAGTAATCCTTATCCATGATCGAGAAGCCGGTATCACTGTGCTGCATCTGATGACTCTCAGAGAGCGCGTCGAGCTTGCTTGCGAGCTTATCCATGCCGCGGCTGACAGCATCCCAGAATTCCATAGTCAGTCTCCTTTCACTGGCGGAGATCAGTCATTCGCACGGGAGATCCAGAGAACATTTCTGCCGTTTTTCTCATAAAAGCCCATGTCCAATGCACCGCCGTTATATCGGTAATGTTCAAAATTATTATCGCTGACGGTTTCATGTCCGCCATAGAGGGAATCCGCATAGTCTGCAATATTATAGAAGATATTCGCAATATCGTCATATGTCCAGACATACGGTCCGGTGTAGTCAGTGTGATTTCCGAAGCGGTAGTCGATTGCACGGAGATAATTGCCCTGTGTGCCGTTATGAATGTAGAGATCGACAGCCGCCGGCATTTGCAGGTCGTTATAGCCGGGGACAGGGAATGCATTTGCTATGTAGCGGTAGGTGGAGTCGGCGGTACCGTTATTGTCCTCCTTAGTACCGCAGTAGATATCGTAATCATCGCCCCAGTTGATCGGAAGATCGAGCATCGCCTGTTTCGCGGTGTCTTCACTGCACGCATTTCCGTCATCGTTGCTAGCGCGTGTCCAGAGACCGGGCAGCATGAAAGGATCGCCGCCGTTTCCGACAGAGAACGGCATCCGGCCGAGTGTTGCATAGTAATCATCGGCAGTCGTGCCGGAAGGTTCCGCGGGTTGGGGATCGGCAGGCGGCTGTGTGCGCGGCTCTGTTTTCTTCGTCGGAGCAGCGGTGGTCTTTGCCGTAGTCGGTTTGGTTGTTTTGGATGTTGTTTGTTTGGTGGTTTTCGCTGTTGTCTGAGCGGTCGTTGCCTTTGTTGTTTTCGCAGTTGTCGCATTTGTTGTTTTGGCGGTCGTGACCTCCGGTGTTTTCGTTGTTGTTTCCGGCTCGGTTGTAACGGCTTCTGTTTCCGTGACGGTTATCTCGGCCGGTGCTTCAGTTACGGTCGTTGCAGCTGCGGCCTCAGAGACTTCCGCCACACTGGTTTGCGGCGGTGCTGCTTTTTTCTGTCGGATGCCGTTGAAGATCACGGCACCGCCGATCAGATTTGCCGCGAGTATGCCGCAGAGCACAAGATTCGGCACATTCAACGGCTTTTTTTGTTTCGGCATCGGAGCCGCTTTCGAGAAAATCGGCGTGGAATCTGTCGTGACCTGCGAAGGAATCGGTTTTCCGGACATATCTCTGACACGGACGCCGCACTGCGGACAAAATGAGAATCGCTCCGGCAGGGGACTGCCGCAATGCACACATTTCATAGGTTCGCCCCTCTTTCATTCGGTATCGCTGATTTCTCTCTATGGATATGGTGTATTATGTTTGCATACATTTTCATTATACCACATTATTCCTAAAAAAGCAATGGGTAAACGGAAGAATCATGCTGCTTTGTTGCATCGGCGATAGACTCGTGCCGACTGGAACAGACAATGCGCCGGAAAACAAATATGACGGACTGATTGACAGTCCGTCATATTGCATTTTACATGATAGATATTACAGAAACCGCGCTGTCGCTGGATCAGCCGAGCACTGCGATGACCTCATGTGCGCCGCCCTCCGGGAATACCGGAACGACATTGCCGTCCACAGCCTTGCCGTCCACGGTCAGGGACTTGATGCCCTTGGAAACATGATCCGGATTCTTGACGGTGATATTGTAGGTCGCGCCGCGGAACTTTCTGGTTGCGGTGAAGCCGTCCCATGCCTTCGGGATGGACGGATCAATCTTCAGGCCGTCGAAGTCAGCGGAGATACCGAGAATGTACTGCGAGATCGCAACGAAATTCCATGCCGCCGTACCGGTCAGCCAGGAATTCTTGCCCTCACCGAAGCGGGAAGCGTCCTTACCTGCGATCATCTGACCGTAGACATACGGCTCGGTCTTGTGCAGGTCGGAGATCTCCTCGTTGAATGCCGGAGCGATCTTGCTGTAATACTCAAACGCCTTGTCGCCTCTGCCGGCATAGGCCTCTGCGCAGATGATCCATGCATTGTTGTGCGTGAAGATACCCGCATTTTCCTTGTAGCCGCCCGGATAGGTGGAGATCTCACCGTACTGGATGTAGTACTTGGAGAATGCCGGATTGTTCAGCACAAGGCCGTACTTGGTGTTGAGATACTTGTCAATGGATTCGAGCGTCTTGATGTCAGCGCCCTCGTCCTTGCCGATCTCGGACATGACAGCGAAGCCCTGCGGCTCGATGAAGATTTTGCCTTCTTCGCATTCCTTGGAGCCCATCTTCGCGCCGGAAGCATCGTATGCGCGGATGAACCAGTCGCCGTCGAATGCGGAATCCATGACATTCTTCTTCATCTTGTCGATCTCAGCCTGTGCCTTTGCAGCCTCATCGTCCTTGCCGAGATGCTTCAGGATTCCGACATAGGTCGGGCCGACATAGGTGAACAGTGTAGCGACCATGACGGATTCTGCGACCTTGGAATAACCGCCCTCAGCCTTGAACTTCGGGTTCGTGTAGGTCTGGAAGGACTCGCCCGGCTTATCGGAGAAGCAGGAGAGGTTGATGCAGTCGTTCCAGTCAGCGCGCATTGCGAGCGGCAGACCGTGCGGGCCGAGATTGTTGACGATGTGATAGAACGAAACGGTCAGGTGATCGAGCATCGGCTTTGCCTTGGACTCGTCATTATCATAGGGAACCATTTCGTCGAGGATGCCCCAGTCTCCGCTTTCCTTGATGTAAGCGCCGACGGAGAGGATCATCCACAGCGGATCATCGGAGAAGTCGCCGCCGATATCGGAATTGCCCTTCTTGGTGAGCGGCTGATACTGGTGATAGCATCCGCCGTCCTCAAGCTGCGTGGAGGCGAGGTCGATCAGGCGCTCTCTTGCTCTGTCCGGGATCTGGTGGACGAAGCCGAGGATATCCTGATTGGAATCGCGGAAGCCCATGCCTCTGCCGATGCCGCTCTCGAAGTAGGAAGCGGAGCGGGAGAGGTTGAAGGTGACCATGCACTGATACTGATTCCAGATATTGACCATGCGGTTGACCTTGTCATCCGAGGTATTGACATTGATGATGCCGAGGAGCTTGTCCCATGCGTCCTTCAGCTCAGCGAGACCTGCCGCGACCTTTTCGGGGGTATTGTACTTCTCGATCATGGCGTGCGCCTTGGTCTTGTTGATGGTCTGGCCGTCGGCCTCGAACTTCTGATCGACAGGCATCTCGACATAGCCGAGAATGAAGACGAGCGTCTTGCTTTCGCCGGGCTGGAGGGTGATCTCCTTATAGTGGGATGCGATCGGGGACCAGCCGTCCGCGAAGGAATTGGTGGCCTTGCCGTCAGTCACGGCCTGCGGATCGCCGAAGCCGTTATAGAGACCGATGAAGGAATCGCGGTCGGTATCGTAGCCGTCGATGGAGTCATTGACGGTATAGAATGCGAAGTGATCGCGTCTGTCGCGGTACTCGGTCTTGTGATAGATCGTGGAGCCCTCGACCTCGACGCGGCCGGTGGAGAAGTTTCTCTGGAAATTGGTGCAGTCATCCTGCGCATCCCAGAGGCACCATTCTGCGAAGGAGAAGAGCTTGAAGGACTTTGCAGCGCCGCTCTCATTGGTGAGGACAACCTGCTGGACTTCGCCGTCATAATTCTGCGGAACGAAGAAGGTGACCTCAGCCTTCAGGCCGTTCTTTGCGCCGGTGATGACGGTATAGCCCATACCGTGGCGGCACTCATAGAAATCGAGCGCGGTCTTGACCGGCGACCAGCCCGGATTCCAGACGGTCTCGCCCTCCTTGATGTAGAAATATCTGCCGCCCATGTCGATCGGAACATTGTTGTAGCGGTAGCGGGTAATGCGGCGGAGACGGGCATCCTTGTAGAAGCTGTAGCCGCCTGCGGTATTGGAGATCAGAGAGAAGAACGCCTGTGTACCGAGGTAATTGATCCACGGATAAGGTGTCTGCGGGGACTGGATGACATATTCCTTGCGTTCGTCATCGAAGTGACCGAAAGATTTCATAGTTTTCGCTCCTTTTTTTGCAGAATAGTATTTAGGCATATATTGCGCATGACTGCACAGATATACTTAATTATAACATATGGCGGTAAAATATACAAGTCACTTTTTACACGAATTTTGCCTGTAAACCTACAGCATATTATACAAAGAGAAAGGCGGCGCAGGGAACCGGATTTGCTTTTTTGCAGTATGCGGGAAAAATCGCAGGCAGACAAAAACGGACGCTCAGCCCGGAGCGCCCGTTTTATGATGATTCTTCTCTGAGCGGCGCTGCCGGAGCTTTCTGCGGATCAAAACCGCCAGCCACAGTACAGCAATGCCGACACAGGCACCGGACAGATCAATGAACGCATCGCGCAGCTCACAGCTTCTGCCCGGCACGAATGCCTGATGCAGCTCATCGGTTCCGGCATAGAGAAACGACAAAAGCGCCGGAAGCCATAGCTCCGTTTTCCGGAGCGGCAGCCGGCTGTTTTGCGGCAAAAGTCTGACATCTGCCGAGAGCAGACATCCGAGCAGCGCATATTCAGAAAAATGTCCGAGCTTCCGGAAGACAGTGTGCAGCGAATCTATGATCTGCTGCTGCGCATCAGAGGAGCGCTTCTCCCAGTGCGGGACGAAAACCGACAGCAGCCCTCGCAGCAGCGTGCCGCTCATATCGGCAGATTCCGTACTGTCTTTGGCGGAGAACAGAAAGATCACACACATCCACAGCACCGTCAGCACAATGCAGAGGATCAGCGCCCTGCGGCGGGTGATTATTTTTCCCAACTGCTCTTTTCCTTGCGGAGATCGGTCAGCAGGATATTGAGCTTTGCTTCGGTTTCGGTCAGAGCCTGCAAAACATAGGCAGAGGTCGCATCCTTGGTCTGCTCACACTTGGTCTTTGTCTTTGCGAGGATCTCATGTGCGCGCTTCTTCGATTCCTCAACGATCGCGTTCTCAGCGACGAGCGCCTTTGCACGCTCCTCAGCGCCGTGGATGATGCTTTCTGCGTTGGTCTGGGCTTCCTTCATAATGCGGTCGCAGTCATAGTCGATGGTCTGTGCGCGCTTCATTTCCTTCGGCATATTGAGTCGGATGTCATTGACCAGCTCACGGAGACGGTCGCCGTCGATGACGACCTTATGTGCTGCGAGCGGAAATGCCTTTGCATTATCCAGCAGATCATCCATTTCGTCGAGAATATCAAATACACTCATTCTGATTCTTCCTTTCTGATTGCATTTGCAAATTGCTGCACCTGCCGGAGCTCCTGCGGGCTTGCCGCGCCGCCGGCGGGTGATTTTGACTTGGTTCTGTGCAGCCGTTCCAGGATGACATTCTGGACCTCTGCGGGAACGAAGCTGCTGATGTCGCCGCCGAGCGCGGCGATCTGTCTGACGATACTGGAGCTGAGATACATATTCTCGGCAGAGGTCGTCAGGAAAACGGTCTCGGCACCGGGAAAGAGCTTCTTGTTGCCGAGTGCCATCTGAAATTCATATTCAAAGTCCGTGACGGCGCGCAGACCCTTGACGATCGCATCCGCGCCGACTCTGCGGACATAATCCGCGAGCAGCTCATCCTCCAGAATATCAATGACGATATTGTCGAAGTCTTTCGTGACCTTTTCGATCATGAGCAGGCGCTCGGTGAGGGTGAAGACAGGATGCTTTTCGAGATTTGCGGAGACCAGCACGATGACCTTGTCAAAGAGCTTTGCGGCTCTGCTGATGATATCGAGATGTCCGTATGTGACCGGGTCGAAGCTGCCGGGGCAGACCGCGACGCGGCGTGTCTTTTCACTCATGGGTGATATCCTTTCACTGCGGGGGCTTCGGCCTTATGCCTCATCCTCTGACAGATTCCGATAGATACTAATTATTATTTTACCATATTTTTTCTGCTTTTGCAAGTCAAAATACAGAATTCTCTCAGATAATTTGCATTCCGGCTCATGTTCGCAGACGATTATGCCGGTTTTTTGCATTTTTTCGGCGAGCAGAGGGAGGATCTGCGGTAAAATGTCGTGACGGTAGGGCGGATCGAGAAATGCGATATCAAAGCGCTCAGTCGTCCGCTGGAGATAGCTGACCGCATCGGAGCGCAGAACGGCTGACCGCTCGGCGAAGCCGCAGGCTTTGACATTCTGTTTGATGCAGGCGAGCGCACGGGGATCGGCGTCGATGAAGACCGCGCCGGATGCACCGCGGCTCAGGGCTTCGATGCCCATTTGTCCGCTGCCGGCAAAGAGGTCGAGTACCTTTGCGCCGGGAAAATCAAATTGCAGCGCGGAGCAGACGGCTTCCTTGACCTTGTCGGTTGTCGGACGGGTATCAAGACCCTCCGGCGTGAGGAGCTTATGTCCGCGCGCGGTTCCGGTAATAACACGCATAGCGGTTTCCTTTCATTCTGTGGTATCAGGATGCGGCAGCCTGCGGATCATATCCCGCAAAGCTGCGGAAATCCTCCATGCTGCCGCGGAAGATATTCAGGTCGATCCGCACATCACCGCCGGAATAGCCCTCCAGTGTGCCGCGGGGATTATACTGCCAGAAAGTCCATTTCGGCGTGAATTTCTCGGAGGGCGCGGTGAAGATCGAACGGATCCAGAGTGTATACGAAAGATCGGTGTCGCTGAGATAGGTCTCCCAGCATCTCCGCGTCGTATAGATGATCGGTTTTTTGCCGTAGATGCCCTGAAATCTGGCGAGCAGAATGCGCAGGCTCTCGCGGACTGCGTTCACATCCGGCAGATTGTCGGAGCGGTAGAATTCCAGATCAATGACCGGCGGGAGCGCATCTTCGACATCCGGCACAGCCGAGATGAAATTCGCGGCCTGTGTTTCGGCGGAGCTGTCGAAGCTGAAGAAGTGGTAGGCACCGACATAAAGTCCGGCCTTCCGCGCATTCTCCCAGTTTTCCGCAAAGCACTCGTCCCCCGTACCGGAGCCCTCGGTCGCCTTGATGAAAGCAAAGGTGATTCCCTGCTTTGCGATCGTGTCCCAGTCGATGCTGCCCTGATAGTGCGATGCATCCACGCCGCGCACAGGGTATTTTGTTTTCGAGGGCATATTGAACCAGATTACGCCGCTTTCAATCACATACCAGACCGCGAGCGTAAAAAGCACAAGCGCGATGAGTGCAGCCAGAAATCGCTGTTTTATTGTAACTGTCAATCGGCTGTTCCTCACTGATCTTCAGAGCTGCGCTTGCTGCGGCGTCTGCGGCGCGGACGGTCGCTGCGTCTGACGTGCTGACGGTCGGAGCTGCGTTCAAGATCCGCTGTCTCATCGGTATCGTCATACTGTTCGCGGCGGCGATGCTTTTTTCTGCTGCCGCTGTGCTTGGCGCTGCGCTTCGGCTCAGAGAAAACGAATCTCGAAAGCCCTGCCGTCACAACGCCGACCACCGCGATCGCAATGAACAAAAATTTCGCGAGCTTTTGTTCCGAATCCCGCGGGATGCGGTAATTGCCGGTCGGGGTGCGGTAGATGTCGATCTCCTTCTGATCGCCGACCTTGACCTCATTCTCAAAGAGAGCTGAATCCTTAAAGATCTCGCCCTCTACCTCGAAGGAAAGCTTTGCCTTCCAGTACATCTTGCGGAAGCCGTTTTCGTCCTTCCGCGTGACCGTGTCCAGATCGTACACAGTCGCCGTGACGGTGCGCTTATCCGTGGAGTTTTCATATTCGTTCGCCTTCTGGATGCTGAAAATCGTGCCGATAATACCGACGACCACCAGCACCAGTGCGACGATATATCCGGAGCGCAGACTCAGGTGGCGTTCCTTTCTTGCTTTTTCTCTCCGTGCAGCCCGTTTGCTCATAATCGGGACCCTCCTTTGAAAATGCGTGAAAAATGGATCTGCGGCTCTCCGCAGAAATGGATGCTGTCAGAGCGGACGAATGTTATTCCTTGACCTGTCCCTTGATGATGCCGCGGCCGTTTGTCGCAAAATAGAATTTGCCGTATTCCGTCGCATCGCCGGTGATCGAGGGTGTCAGATTGCCGAAGCCGTCTTTTTCCGTCGTGAGCTTGCTGAAGCTCTTTCCGTGATCCTCTGTCATATAGATCCCGCTGCCTGTGCCGTTTGCTTCGCCCATGAAGTAGAGCGGCATGATCTTGTTTCCGGCAGCGGCAGCACCGATGCCGATTGCATTTGCGGAAACACCCTTGATATAGTCAACTGTCTTTGCGTAGTCATCCGAATAGCCGAGGCTGACGCCGGAGCGGATCCAGACAGCGCCGGGCTGCTCCGCAGAGGGAACCAGCTCCGCGTTATCGGAGACCGCAAGGCCGGTCGCGGCGAAATTCGTGCCGCCGTCCTGTGAGAGATAAATGCTGCCGCCGCAGGTCGCATAGATGATCTGCGGATCGGTCGGATCGGGATAGATCCGCGCATTCAGGCCGAGCCCGTTGGATTTATACCACGATGTGCCGAGATCCGTCGAGAAATAGGCGGGCGCGCTCAGCTTGCCCGGAACCCAGAACAGCACGCTGCCGTCCGCATTCAGCGCGACCGTGCCGTTCGGCGTGCGCTCAGGGAGCTTCGGAACGGGCGTCCATGTGCTGCCGCCGTCGGTCGTGACGGTCAGCGGCGCTTTCTTGCTGTCATTTGCGTAGACGGCGATATTGCCGTTCTGCCATGCGGCAGCAAGATCGGATGCCGTTCCGTTCTTCATGAAATGCGCATCGTCCGGCCTTGTCTCTGCCGAGAGATGCGAGAAGCCGGTCAGGTCACCCATGATCGAATAGAGCGCGGGCGAGCCGTCCTTCTGCGGGACGGAAACGACCTTGAATACGGCAGTTTCCTCGATCCCGTGCGCATCGAACGCCGCCGTGACGGGCTTGCCGCTGCCGAGCGCGGTGAGATCGCGTGTGCAGTAGAGCGTCGCGCCGGTGCCCCATGTGACCGCGTCGCTGTTGAAGGGATCAATTTCAAGATCCGCCATCCACCAGCCGATCGAGGCATTCTGCTCGCCGCGTCCCCAGTCGAGCCATTCGGCATCGGAGACATCCATCTGATAATTCGTTTCGGTATTGGAGAAAAACGGCGTCCATGTATCGCCGCCGTCTGTGGAGCGGTAGATATTCTCGCCGCGGTCGCTCCAGAAGCCGAGCGTGCCGCAGACGACCGTATCCGGATCGCTGCCGTCTACGGAAATGCCGGAGAATCCGCCGTATCTGCCGTCGCCGCACTGCGGTGTGATATCCTCGAATTTGTCCTTTCCGGTATCGAACCGGCAGACCGCGCCGTCCTTGACCGCCGCATTCGGGCCGCAGGAATCGGCATAGCAGAGATAGAGATATCCGTTTGCCGAGATATCTGCGCGCAGCGGATACATTCCGGGGAGATTTGCGGGCAGCGCCTCGAAGGTCTTGCCGCCGTCCTTTGAGCGGTAGATGCATTCGCCGTTCTGCATTGCGCAGCCGACATACATATCATTGCTCTCCGGCGCAAATTCGATCCACATGACACCGATCTGGTTCTTCTCCTGAAAATAGTCGCCCGTGACGGGGAATGCGCTGCATTTCTCCCATGTCTTTCCGTAATCCCCGCTGACATAGAGCCCGTCTGTGCGGGAGCCGCAGAAGACCTGCCTGTTGTCTTTGGGATTGACGGCGAGCCGTTCGCCGACACCTCTGCCGGACATATTGCCGCCCATTGCAAAGGGCATATCGACCTGCTCCCATGTATCGCCGTAATCCTCCGAGCGCAGGATCGCGCCGTTGGAGCCGGCATAGGTGCCGCAGGAGAGATAGACTCTGCCGGTCTCGACCGGATCGCAGGCGATTGCCTCGATGCCGATGAGATTCCAGTTGTCGGAATTGACGCCGCCGAGATGATCGGTGATCGGCACCCATGCCGCATCGCCCTCGCGTCTGCGGTAGGCGCCGCCGATATCGGTGCGGCAGTATTTGAGTCCGGATTCAGCTTTGCTGTAAACGATGCCGGGGATATATCCGCCGCCGCCGATCGCAGCATTGCCGAATTCGGTCTTGCGTGTCTGCGGGGCGCTCCCGCCGGCGCAGCCGACCGAGCCGGCCGCAGCAGCGAGTGCCGCCGCGAGCAAAAGAATTTTTGCTGCTTGCATGATAACGCTTTCCTTATATGATATTTCTATATGATATTTCAGAGCGTGCGCAGCCGGAGCTGCACCGAGGTCATGTCGCCCCAGAGATTCGCGAGCATGACGCCGCACTGCATGAGATATGCACCGGTTTTCTGATACGCTTTGCCGCCGAGTTCATAGGCATATACGGCATCGGGCAGGAGCCCTGCGAGCCGGATGCGGCGGGATTTCATATTCGCCTCCGCCGTGATCTGCACATAGGTGAACACCGCGTCGGACTGATCTGCGGAAACGAAGATCCATGCATCGTAATCCGCATTCTGCTGCGCCGCAAAGCCGGTCGGCGCAAAGGGATTGCCGAGACGGTAAAGACTGCCCTCGCGGATCAGACGGCTGATGCTGTGCCAGCGGGCGATCTGCGCCGGGATCTGTGCCTTTTCGTCATCGGAGAGCTGTGCGACATTCAGCTCATAGCCGAATGTGCCGAACATTGCGACATTCGCACGCGTCTCAAAGGGCGTGATGCGGCCGGTCGCATGGTTCGGGCATACGCTGACATGAGAGCCGACCGCAGAGGGCGGCATGAACAGCGATGCGCCGTACTGGATGCGCAGACGCTCCTTTGCGTCGGTATCGTCCGAAGCCCAGATCTGCGGCGAATAATACAGCATACCCGGATCGAATCTTGCGCCGCCGCCGGAGCAGCTTTCCAACAGGATATCCGGATATTCGGTGACAAGGCGCTCCAGCATCTGATAGACGCCGAGCATATAGGGATGATAAAAGGCCGGCGACGGAACCTCGGTCAGCTGCCGGTTCATGTCCCATTTGATATAGGAGACCGGAACCGTGTCGAGGATCTCCTTCATCTGCGCCCAGACCGCATCGCGCACATCGCGCCGCGCATAATTCAGCACATACTGCGCTCTGGACTGCGTGCGCGGTCTGCCCTCGATGCCGACGGCATAATCCGGATGTGCGCGGAACAGATCGCTGTCCGGCGAGATCATCTCCGGCTCGAACCAGAGCCCGAAGCGCATCCCCTTTCCGGTGATGTGGTCGGTCAGCGGTTTCAGCCCGCCGGGGAGCTTCCGCTGATCCGGCACCCAGTCGCCGAGCGAGCAGTTATCGCTGTCGCGTCTGCCGAACCAGCCGTCATCCAGCACGAACAGCTCAATGCCGAGACGGGAGGCTTCATCCGCGATTGTTTTCAGCTTTTCAAGGTCAAAGTCGAAGTAGGTCGCTTCCCAGTTGTTGATGAGCACCGGCCGTTCCGCATAGCGGTATTTCGACCGGATCAGATGATCGGTAAAGAGCCGGTGGAATGTGCGGGACATCCCGCCGAGACCGTCTTCGCTGTAAACGAGAACAGCCTCCGGAGCATCAAATTCCGATTCGGTGCTGAGACAGTGCGCAAAGCTGCCGGCCTCAATGCCGATCTGTGCGCGTGTCTGGCAGAACTGTGTCAGCTCAGCCTGCGCCGTGAAATTGCCGGAATAGATCAGCGTAAAGCCGTAGGCCTCGCCGGATTCCTCGGTCGTTTCGGGGCGCACCAGCGCGAAAAACGGGCTGTATTGATGTGAGGACTCCCCTCTTGTGCTGTCGATGCGCTGCTTGCCGTGGCGGATCGGCAGACGCTCTGCCTGCCGTTCACGCGCCCATGAACCGTAGAGGGTGATCATCTCAAAGCGGTCGTCGTCGAGATCGACCGATGCCGAAAGCACCCGCCGCAGCATGAGATCGCGGCTGCCGCAGTTTTCGAGCGAGACACTGCGGATGACCGCGTCGATCCCCTCAAAGACGGTGTAATGCAGTTTGACCTCCAGACCGGTCGGCTCGTCGCGCATGAGTATTTCAAGCGTCTCGCAGCCGTTGCCCCATGTATGCGGCAGGCAGCGCGGCGCATATTTTCCGTTATAGATGCGGTGGCTGACATAGCGCAGATCACAGGCGAATGCGCCGTCCTCCAGAACGATCGCGGGCTCGCGGTAATCGCCGATGCCGGCACAGGGAAAATCAAACGGTGCGCAGTCGAGAAAGCTCGCGCGCTCGCGTTCGTTTTTTGCGGGGACAAAGGGCGGATCGGAAAGCCGCAGCAGATCGGTCAGATCCTGCGGCGCGATGCGCTTTCCCCAGTATGTATGCAGCAGGTAGCCCTCCTCCGCGACGGTCAGCACATAGCTGGCGTGCGGGGTATCGAGCTGAAACTGCCGTTCGTTTTCGAGATAAGTGATCATGGCTCCCCCTGTTCGGGACTGTATCAGTCTCCGAGTTTGATGCCTGCATCCTGCAAGGCTTTTTGTGTGCCGGTAATGAAGATATTGCCGTATTCCGGATCATTCGTCCGGACGAAAACCACAGTGTTCTCGGTCTCTGCTTTTTTCGACTGCTGCTGCACGATCGCCTCGGAGCTGTCGGCGCGCATAACGAATACGCCCTCGAAATCCGGCGGCTCCTTGCCGTTTGTGGCAGAGAGCAGCGATGCGCTGCCGGAATCAGAGAAACTGACCTTGTAGCCGGCATCCTGCAAATTCATCTGAATCGTTCCGCTTGCGGGAATGATCGTTGCAGAATGCGCTGCCGCGGACGATGCGCCGCCGCAGCCGGTCAGCAGCAGTGCCGCTGCGCAGATGACGGGTAAAATACGATGCTTCATGATAATGCTCCCTGTGCGGTCGTGATATCTGTCTGCGTGACGGCGGTTTCCGTCACGGGTGGCTGTTCTTCCTCGGTGATATCGGCATCCGTGTCAATCACCTCGCCAGTGATCGCATTGACCGGAACGGTATATCCGTAGTCACCGATATAGGTGATCCACGCAAGCGCGGGCTGTTCTTCGCTGTCGAAAACGAACATCAGGTCGGGCTTCTGTCCGATCGGCTCATTCATCTCGTATTTCGCGGCGATGCGCTCCGCCTCGTCTGCGGTGATTTCCGGCTCGGTCGGGAGATCGTCCGGAAAATCGTAATGCAGATCGGCAGTGATGCCCAGCGGCTTGCCGAAGCGTCCGGCCTCGACCGAGACCTGTGTATCCGCGACCGGAATGCCGTGATAATACTGAAAAAACATATAGAGGTGAAAGCCGCCGATGAATGACGAGATGTTGTTAAAGTTGAGTGAATCGGGAATGCGCAGCTCGGTCTGTTCGTTCAGATCCAGCAGATCGGCGCAGGCCATTGCAGCACGGTAGGCGCCCTTTTTTCCGTGGATCCGGAACGGAACGAATTCACCCTCGATTTCGTGAATATGTCCGTCATACTGAACGCAGACGGCGCCGCGTTCCCGGAGCGATTCCGGCGTCACCTGCTCCGGCGCACTGCAGAGCTTCATCTGTTTGCCGGTATAGAAGCTGTCATTCCGGTAGGAAAACGGATCCAGTCCGGTATATCCCACCAGTGCGGCGAGAAAGATGACGCCGCAGATCAGCGCGGTTTTTGTTCCTTTTTTCATATGCTGTGCATTACAGTCTGACGAGGATTTTTGCGCCGTAGGGCGCGAGCGGCAGTTTAGCCTGATATATCTTGCCGGTCTCATAGTCCTTCATCGGATACGGCAGATTGACGGAGCGCGCTTCCCGCGTCCAGTTCATGACGAAGCAGAAGACCGTGCCGTCCGCAGCCTGCCGCGATGCCGCGACAACGCCGTGCGGGAGCGTGGTATCGAGCGCCGGCTCAATGCCGAGCTTTTCCGCGAGTGAGATCAGGAAATCGGAGAAGAAGCTGTCCTCTGCGAAGCCGCCGAGGTAATAGGCCGTGCCTCTGCCGAAGCTGTTCCGCGTCAGGCAGGGCATACCGTCCGGCATACAGGGATTGTCATGCTCATAGACACCGAGCACCTCGGCGCCCTCCGCCGCGACGCGCTCGCAGAGACGCTCCAGCCGGTAGGTTTCCGCCAGCGGGAACGGCGCCTTGACAATGCGCATGGTCTCATATTGCTTATCGTAAAGCGGATCTATCTCAAGGAAGCGGATGCCCGCAAGCTCTGCGAGTCCCTCTGCGGGCGTTGTACCCATATAGCAGAGATCATGCGCATCGACAACGCCGGTGTGCATGGTGAGAACAACCGTTCCGCCCTGCTTGGCGTAATCGCGGATGCGCTTTGCGGTATCCGGATGCAGCAGATAGAGCATCGGGATCACCAGCAGATGATAGCCGGAGAAATCCTGCTCCGGGTTGAGGATATCGACTGCATAGCCGTTTTTCCAGAACGGAAGATACATCCGCAGCATCAGGTCATTGTCGCCGATGCCGATATTGCGCGGGCCTTTTGCGTCATTGACGGCCCAGTGACTTTCGATATCGTAGAGGATCGCGATTTTCGCATCGGTCTTCGCACCGGCGAGCGCATCGAGCTTTTCGAGCATCGCGCCGACACCGCTGACCTCCTGAAAAACGCGGGTATCCGTGCGGTTTGCGTGTGTCATGACGGCGCCGTGAAATTTCTCGGAGCATCCTCTGCTCTGCCGCCACTGGAAATACTGGATGCTGTCCGCGCCGTGCGCGAGCATGGAGATCGCGGAAAGCCGGTGGAATCCCCATGATTTCGGCCGGCAGACATCGTGCCAGTTCGTCTGCGAGGGGGTATTCTCCATAAGCAGGAACGGCTTGCCGAGCATCGAGCGGCAGATATCGGAATATGCATCCGCCCAGAAAGCGTTATAGGTCTCGTCGCCGTCCTGATTCGTATGCCATGTCGGATAGGCGTCCCATGAGATGACATCGCAGGATTTCGCCATTTCCCAGTAGTTGATGCCGTCATAGAAGCCCATGAGGTTCATCGTCACGGGAATGCGCGGATTGACGGCCTTGATCGGCGCGATCTCATTCTCAAAGAAGCTGCGGGTCTGCGCGGTGCAGAAGCGCTTCCAGTCGAGATTCAGGCCGTGGATATTGGTCTCGCCCCGCGGCGACGGGGATTCGATCTGCTCCCATTCGGTATAGGTGTGCGACCAGAACGCCGTCCACCATGCCGCATTGAGCGCATCGAGTGTGCCGTAGCGCTCCTTCAGCCAGTCACGGAATGCCGCCTGACAGAGCTCACAGTGACATTCGCCCTGGATCTCATTGCTGATATGCCAGAGGATGACGGCGGGATGCGTGCCGAAGCGCTCGGCGAGCTTTGTATTCATCGCACGGACCTTTTCACGGTAGACCGGCGAGGTATAGCAGTGATTGTGTCGGCCGCCCTGCAAATCGCGGATGCGGTCGGCGCTGACGCGGCGGATCTCCGGATACTTGTGCGACATCCAGACGGGCTTTGCGCCGGAGGGCGTTGCCAGAACGGTATAGATGCCGTTGGCATAGAGCTTGTTGATGATATTGGCGAGCCAGTCGAGCTGATAGTCGCCCTCATGCGGTTCCAGTGCCGCCCATGCGAAGATGCCGACGGAGACGCAGTTGATATGCGCCTGCTTCATGTATTCAATATCCTGTGCGAGGATTTCCGGGGAATCCAGCCATTGCTCCGGATTGTAATCGCAGCCGTGGAGCAAATGCGGATACGGTGTCAATGTCTGCATGACAGCACCTGCCTTCACGAAATTTGATATATAAATAGTATATACGCTGCGGGTGAACCGCAGACCGATACAGAATTATTATAACCGATAATTGCAGAACAGTCAAGCGAAATCAGGGAAATCTCCGGAAAAATCACGGATTCATTTTTCGGGGGAGTATCTGACAGCTTCGGGGGAGATAATTTAATGTACGGATCAATGCAGGGGGGAGGGAGCTAAGGACGAATAATTTGTGAAGATATACTACCGGTATAGTCATTACTCAATATAACAAATGTCAATTTGTGCATATCGTCAAAACTACCGCTTTGAGAAATGTAAGTATCTACAGAAAAATCAAAAGTGAACGCGTTTTTGTTGATTTAACTAAAACGCGATTGTTGAGATTGTGATATCTGTCGATTATTTTGATTTCTCCATTTTGTATCGAAAATTGCTTGACAGAACAAATTTTTTGGATTATAATATAAAAGTATAAGCGGAGGATTATCCTCCAGCAGATCGGGGTTGGCGGTCTGCATTCGTTATTTCGCCATAGAAAGGAAGTAGGGGTATGAATAATAATGTATACGATGATTGTCCGGTGACATAGGGCTCCGGACGGAGAATGACCCGCCGATCTGCTTTCGGATGCAGCAGCCGGCGCGGTATCAAGCATCCGTTCCAAATTATTCGGCGGGCTCCGATCAAGGCTCTCCGATATATATACAGCATGAACCGACAAATAATCCTATTAAGAAAGGAAGGCTGAATCTATGAGAAAATCATGGAGAATGCGCGCAGCAGGCGGCATGACATCAGCGGTACTGGCAATCTCGGCTTTGCAGCCGCTGCTGAATGTTCCGTTTGCGCATGCGGCGACGGACTATACCGTCAGGGTTGAGACACTCGGCGTTGAAGATGACGGCTCCTTATTGCCGCTTGCCCTGGAAAAGCAGGGAGATGATTACGACTTTCCGAATAAAGAATACTATATCCTTGTTCCGCTTTATGAGGATGCGAACGGCAACGGCAAGGGCGACGAGGACGAACTGGTCGGCTGGGCAGCAGATCCCTTTAAGTTTAAGGAAGATGGTTCCGAAGAGATCAAGACAGAATATGAAAAGACCTTTACGGAATTCGTTGCCTGTGATGCACAGGGTAATCCTATAGCGGACGCCGATCCGATCGCTTATGACTCGGACAAGTATCTGGCCGGCAATCCTTATGTATACTATGTTAAGGGCAATGTCAACCCGCAAGATGCCTACAACGGACTACGGGATCCGAATCAGGCCAGCAGTTCCATGCCGAACTACATCTTTAATCGTCAGGATATATCAGAGGAAGGCCAGACCATCCAGATTATCAAAACAGCTATTTCTTATGAGTATGATATTGAATGGAATGGCGCAGAAGTGACAGAAAATGACAATGTTTATCTGTTTGTTGATGTTCTGCACCAGTCAGATAGTCATACCTATTATTACCAGAAACTGACTTCTGACATTGATAAGATCACGATCCAGACTTCTCATGAATCGAATTGGATGGATCCAAATGGCAATCCGATAAATGACCGTCTTGGCGGTAATGAAACGATTACTGCTAAAATTGTGAAAGGTCAGCATGAGCTGTCCTTGGATAACATGAAGCAAGTAAGCGCACACGCAGAGCTCAACGAAGGCGGATCGATCGGACAAGGTCTTCTGCATTACAATGAGCGCCTTCGTGATGAAGGTCTTGCAAAGATTGCCATTAAAGACGGAATCACAGTGGAACCGGTCAGTGCAAGTGCGGACTATAATTACCGCCAGATCCTCGGCAAGGCTGTGAATTACGGTGTTGTCGCTGATAAGCTGCAGCAGATTGACCACGATATCCAGTCCAATATGGCTGCCAATAATTATCAGGGCAATAAATGCGCGGTCAACCCGGACCTCGGAAATGAGGCCGGCCCGATCACAGTAGCAAACTTCGTGGATTTTGCGGCACTGACGCCGGAAACAGCACAAGACGCTGCGGTTACAAAAACCTGGTCAGTCGAGGATGCGAAAGAAAATCCGAACCTGTTTGAACAGGGCAAGATCAATGTTCAAAACACGGCGAAGGCTCCGAACGCAGAAGGCGCTGAAGTGCCTACCAAGGCAAGACTGACAGTTGATGATGAATGCCGTCAGGCATTTGACAAACTGGAATCTGTGGAATTTGTCACACCGTTCAAGAAGCCGGAAGACATCTCCAAGGATATCATTGAACCGATGATCGAACATATGGAGGACATGTCGGCGGAGCTTCTGACACATTCCCCGAATGTTGCTCCCTATGTTCTTGGCAACCAGGAATATATTGACGGAACATCGTTCCCGGACGGCGCAACACTGTATGTTGACGGTGACAAGCTGGCGGCTTCTCACAACGGTGAGATCGGCAACACCAACGGCAGCCAGCTGACACTTCGGATCCGTCCGAATCAGACTGTTATCTTCAACTTTAAGGAAACTGACGAGATTCTGCTTACTCAGTACAAGTTTGAGATCATTCAGCCGGACGGCACGATTGAGACGAACTCGTCTGAGCCTGCGACAACAAAGGGTCCCCAGAATGACTTCCTGAATGCACATATGCGTCAGGTGGTCTGGAATCTTTCCACTACAAAGAGAGCGAAATTTAATACGACGACTGGTATTTTCCTGCTTCCGGAAGAAGACTCCATAAGCCATGTCGAGGGTAATACTTCTACCGGTTGGATTGTCACCGACGGTTACTTTGATAACCGTGGCGGTGAGTGGCACTTCGCTTTCCTTGAGATCGGTGTTGAGAACAAGGGCGACTACTCCGTCGATATCTTCAAGCGCGACGGCGAAGGCGAACCGCTCGCAGATGCGACTATCGGTGCATTTGTTCCGCTGACCGATGCAGAGGGCAATGTCCAGACTGAGACTGTCGGCGAAGGCCTCGAAGCAAAGACCTATGCGAAGACGGCTGATTCTCCGGAACAGACAATCGCAACAAACGATACCAATGAAAATATCCTGAAGGATCTTCGTGCCGGCAAGTATGTCATCAAGGAAGTCAAGGCACCCTCCGGCTATCAGAAGACCGATCAGGAATTCTATCTTGAAATTGCCGAGACAAAGTATTATGTCATCGACGAAGATGACAACATCTATGTCGGCAAGGCAGAGGACAACGCAGAAGCACTGGAAGGAAAGAACTGGACAGAGTCCGTTGCTGAGATCACGGTGACGGTTTATTCCGATCCGGAATTCAAGAAACAGGTCGAGCGTGTCAAGTATTCCACACTCGCACTGCTGGACAACACCTATAAAGATTCCAGCACCAATAAGCATACCTTTACTAAGGAAGAGGGTAACTTCGTTCCGTATCAGAACGGCAAAAAGGTGACCGATCCGGAAGAGCTGGCAAAGTACAGCGAACCGATCCCGGTTCCGGCTGAGCTGACCGGAGGCGCTTATACAGTTACCTACAAGGGCGAAGCACTCCAGGTGACCGGCGGTAAGGCAACTCTGCCGACCGGCGAGAAGGTCATCGTGACTGTGAACGCCGAGGGTCAGGTCACAAGAGTCGAGCTCGATCCGGAAACCTATACAATCGGAACCCAGGGCAACTATATGAATATGCGCTGGATTCTGAACTACAACGGTGAGTCTTATAATATCACTATGGGCATGGGCTATGGTGCGCCATCGACTGCTACACTGCCGAATCTCGGTGAAGTGTCGGTTGCCTTTGGATATGGACCCGGAGCCAGAACCACCGTTACATTGAATGACCTCTCCGATTTCGGAACAGAGACCGCAGACTACATCATTAAGTATAATGATGAAGTTCTGGTAACATCTATTCATGCAAGTGATAAGCTCACGCGTGACGAGAGCAAGTTCAGCTTCACCAACTCGTCTGCATACACTGTCAACAAGGTTGACAGTGAAGGCGTTCTGCTCAAGGGCGCAGAGATTGAAATGGTCAGAGAGACCTATACGCGTACTGTTTCCGCAGAGGAAGATCCTGCAACAGGCGAAATGGTGGAAAAGGTTACCCTGACTGAATCCGATAAGGGAACTGTTGTCGGCAAGGACATTTTTGAATGGAACAAGGAGAATGCAACTGCAACATTCCAGGATGCAAAGCTTGATCGGGTAACGGGTATTATACGGAATATGGATCCCTTTACCTCCAGCCCCGATGAGTATATTGTTTATCGCATCAGGGAAAAGAAAGCACCGGAAGGCTACGCAGTCTCCAAAAATGATACGCTTCTGATTCGTTTCAGAAGCAATCAGGGCGGCCGGACGAAAATCTATCGTCTGGATGTCCCGCGCGGAACAGCACTCACAGAAGAACTGATCGTTCAGGATCTCGGAAATGATCAGGGCTCCGACAGCATCACGGCATGGAAGATGTGCCGCGAAGCAAAGGACAGAACGATCACGATCGAGGACAGAATCCGTCAGCTTGAGATTTCCAAGTCGGATCTCGGCGGCAACCCGATCGAAACAGGCACCGCAACATTTACGCTGAAGAGCGAGAAGGCCGGTAATCTGATCGGTACTGAAATCAACGGCGTAACAATCGCAGAAAACACCAATGGTTATGACAAGGATGCAGATACCTATACGATCGAAAGCAATGACTTTACTGTTAAGAGCATCAAGGACGGCAAGTATACACTGACGGAGATCGCTTCTCCGGACGGTTTCCAGCTGGCGACATCTTCGTTCGACTTTGAGATCCGCGACGGAGCCGTGAAGAATACAGTCTATTTTATCAAGGGCGAAACTGCCGATGCACTGAACGGAGCGGTTATCAACGGCCTTGAGCTGACCAATGAGGAGCTGACCGAAGAGCAGCTCAGTGCAGAGGGCAAAGCTAAGGTTGATCGCGAAGGCAGATGCAGAATTGAAGAATTCAACAATGTCATTTCCAACCTGAAAGACGGAACCTATACTATTTATAAAGAACCGGATCAGGAAATCGGAACGCTGACCGTAGAGAGCGGCAAGATCACGATGAGCGAAGAGCTTATTGCGAGCAAAATCGCTACAGTCACTGAAATCGTGAATGATGGTGAATCTGAGTATAAGATGATCCTGAATGCGATTCGCGGTGAGACGGATGGTCAGATCGAGATTCTTGAGAATGGCGAAAAGATCGAAGTCAAAGATAAGCCTTCTGAGGTTCTGATTAATAAGAAGGATATCGCAAATCAGGAAACCATCCACGGCGCACAGATTGAAATCAAACTTGTGTCCGGCGCAAAGACTGAGACAGATAAGATTGATCTGACAAAGGTCAAGGTCGAGAATGTGATGCAGGACAGCCTCACACAGACGATTGACACGATCAAATTTAAGACAACTACAAGCGATGTTTCTATCAAAGGGCTGCCGGATGGCAAATATATCATGAAGGAAACCGGTGCGGAAGGTGAATCGACCTTCACCACTACGGATGAATCCGGTAAGACGAAGACTTATACGATTCTTGATTCTACAATCGAATTCGAGATCAAGGACGGCAAGATTCTGAAAGCAACCTCTACTGCGACAAACGATGACGGAGAGGCTGTCACGAATAACCTCGAAGCATTGACAGCAGATTCCAAGGATGCAGGATACTATTATGACGGTAAGAGTACGCTGACAGTCGCAGATGCTGAGGTGAAGGAAGAAAAGGCAAATCTTGAAATCTCTAAGACATTGACATTCACTGGCGATGTAAAGGATGAGATCAAGACGAAGATTAAGAACCAGATCGCCTTTACGATCAAAACACCAGACAATCAATACCTGACAATTGACAAAACCAAGGTGACGAAGGCGGAGGAAGCAGTAATCAAGTTGAGCGATCTTGATGACGGTACTGGTAATTACAAGAAGACATTTGAGAATATCGAAATCGGCGAGTATGAGGTTCAGGAAATCAATACAGCTGAACCGAACTATAAGCTTGTGTACAGTGTCAAGGTAAATGGTGATGCAACAACGGATACTAAGCCCGTTCCGGTGAAGGTTACGCTCAAAGACGGTAATACCGGCACAGTAGCTTTTTCTGACAACTACGAAAAGCTGCAGGGCAGCCTGAAGATCACAAAGACGATCGACGGCG